>JBPCJA010000329.1:0-7731 GCA_051005755.1 Solirubrobacteraceae bacterium | reverse complement strand
TCCAGCCACTACTGCAGTGCTGGACCGGCCGCTGCACAACCTGCCACCAACCGATCGACCTCACCGACCTACCCCTCCACCCACCACCCCAACGCGAATAACCACCTACCAAAGCACTACTAGTGCGCGCCGGCGTCAGCTCAGCCACGATGTAGCCACGCACGGACGCACCCCGTATATCGCTTGTGCGACCGGGCGCTTCACGGTTGGAGCACGGACCTTCCGCCGTCATAGGGCAGACCCATCCGTCGCGATCGCTTCCGCGGCGGGTGGGCCCTACGACCGGCTCGCCGTCACGAGCGCCACGCCGTGACGCTCGTGCGACGACGCGCCGAGCTCCCACGTCAGCCTGTCGATGCGTCCGACCCGCAGCGACGTCTGCACCGTCCAGCCGCGCAGCAGCGCCGCCAGGCCCTCCTCGTCGTAGACGCGCTGGAAGTCGTCGACCGACCCCTCGGCCGCGAACGGCACCGTCAGCACGAGCAGCCCGCCAGAACGCACGAGCTCGCGCAGGCGCTGCAGGGCGGCGAGGTCGAGGCGCTCGTCCGTCGCGTCGAGGCCGTAGTGCTCGAGGCCGAAGTGCTCGACGGCCGACAGGACGACGGCGGCGTCGAACGGTCCGCCGTCGGCGGGCAGCTCGTCCAGGCGGCAGGCCGCATGGGTGAGGTTGCGGTGGCGTAGCGGGTGGGCGCGCGGGTCGACGACCGTGACGTCGTGGCCGAGCGTCGCGAGCGACAGGCCGACGGTGCTCTCGCTGCCGCCGACGTCGAGGATCCGCGCGGGGCCCGCGAGCTGGGCAAGCGCGGCGAAGACGAACGGCTGCTCGACGATGCGCTCGTTGACGAGCAGGACCTCCATCGCGCCGGCCGCATGGTGGACCGGTACGGGCGGGTTGAACCACAGGCCGGCCTGCGAGGCGTAGCCCTCGGGACCCGTGGCCCAGTTGAGGTAGGCGGCGCGGGGTGCGTCCAGCCGGCGCAGGTCGCCGCCGGGCGCCGGGACGTCGCGCCAGCCGAGGCCGGCGAGCATCTCGCGGCCCATCCGGTCGAGGTCGTCGAGGCGGTCGTGGATCGTCGGACGGGCGAGGTCCTCGCTGCCCAGACGCGCGTCGATCTCGTGGACGGTCATGCGCACGCGCGGGTCGAGCGCCCGGCGCAGCGGCCAGCCCAGCAGGCGCTTGATGGTGCTCACGAGGTCTCGGCGGCGAAGATCATCGCTATGTGTCCTGCTTGCGCCGGGAGGGCTGGACGCGCCGCGGCTCGCCCGGCTGCTTGGCGAAGTTCGGCGGCCAGGGCGCGTCGCCGAGGCCCTCCTCCTCGTCACGGCGGGCGAGCTCGAGCAGGGCGTCGAGGCGGCCGGCGTGGGCGTCGATGTCGGCCGACGGATCGCCGAGCTGCGCGACGCGGTCGGGGACGGTGTCCAGGCGCAGGTCGGCGGGCTCGACGTCGGCGACCTCGTCCCAGCGCAGCGGCGTCGAGACGCGCGCGTCGGGCACAGGGCGCACGGAGTAGGCGCTGGCGACCGTGCGGTCGCGCGCGTTCTGGTTGTAGTCGAGGAAGACGCCGTGACGCTCCTCCTTCCACCACTTGCTCGTCGCGCGGTCCGGCATGCGGCGCTCGATCTCGCGCGCGAGAGCGAGCGCGGCGCGGCGGACCTCGGTGAACGACCACCCCGGCTCGACGCGGACGTTGACGTGGATCCCGCGCGAGCCCGAGGTCTTCGGGTAGCCGGTGAGCTGCATCTCGCCGAGCAGCTCGTCGACGGCGAGGGCGACCCGACGCACGTCGTCCCACGCGACGCCGGGCGTGGGGTCGAGGTCGATGCGCAGCTCGTCGGGGTGATCGAGGTCGGCGCGGCGCACGGGCCACGGGTTCCAGTCGATGTTGCCGAGGTTCACCGCCCAGACGAGATGGGCGGCGTCGTTGGGTACGAGCTCGGTGGCGCTGCGACCCGACGGGAAGGAGACGGTCGCCGTCTGCAACCAGTCGGGGCGCTTCTCGGGGACGCGCTTCTGGAAGAAGAACTCGCCGGTGATGCCGTCCTTGAAGCGCTTGAGCGTCGTCGGGCGCTCGCGCAGGTGGTTCACGGTCGCGTCGGCGACGCTCAGGTAGTACTCGGCGAGATCGAGCTTCGTGATCTCGGGCCGCCCGTCGTGGGCGGGCCAGAAGACCTTGCCCGGGCTCGACAGGCGCAGCTCGCGCCCATCGACCTCCAGCGTCGTGTACTCCTTCGCGGCCATGGTGCAGAGCATGCCAGTCCTCGTGGCGCCCGACGCCTTCGCCTGTGCGCTGCGCGCGCCCGTGGTCGCGGCGGCGATCGGGCGTGGCCTGGAGCGCGCCGGCTGCATCCCCCCGGATCTCTGCCCCGTGACGGCAGGCGGCCCCGGCACGCTCGAGGTCCTGCTGCCGGCGCTCGGCGGAGATGCGGTGGACGGCTTCGCCCTCGTCGAGGATGGCGCGACGGCGATCGTCGAGCTCGCGGAGGATGCGGAGCTGACCGGCGAGCGGCTGGCGGCGGCGGCCGCGATCGGCGCCGTAGTGGTGCTGCTGGCGGCCGCCGGCGCGGCGCCGAAGGACGAAGGGGCCGCGATCATCGCGGCGCTCGAGGATCACGGCGGTCTGCGTGGCGCGGCGCTCTCGGTCCTCTGCGACGTCCGCGCGCCCGGCGCGCTGGCCGTGCGGCTGCGCGACGAGCGGGGCGCCCGCCTCGTCGCGGGCGCGCCGTTCGTGCTCGAGGCGCTCGGCTTCGACGCGCGCATGCGCGCCGCGCACGCGGTCGTCGTCGGCGAGGGACGCCTGGACCGGTCGACGTTGCACGGCCGCGTCGCAGGCGAGATCGCGACCCGGGCGCGGCAGTCCGGCGTCCCCTGCCACGCCGTCGTCGGCGTCGATGCGATCGACCGCTTCGACGCCCGCATCCTCGACCTGCAGGCGATCGTCGAGGCGTCGACGATCTCCGGACTCGAGCTCGCGGGCGAGGCGCTCGCGGCGTACCTTTGAGACGGAAGCACACGCAGCCCACCGCGTCGCTTGAGTATCCGGAGTGTTACTGCGTAGTGGTCGCCTTCTTGGATGCGGGCGGGACATCACGCGATCGAACAGGGGATGACATGCGTGCCGAGAGCCAGCCGGAATCCGCTGAGCAGCTTGCCTACCAGCGCTCGCAGGGACTTGCGACGCTGGCAACCGTCCTGGGCCGAGTGGACCTCGACGCGATCGCATGCCGGATGGTCGACGCCTACTGCGCCGAGATCGAGTCCTACTCCCGGCTTCCACACGCCGTGCTCGAGGGCCGCAAGTTCGATGTCACCCGCGCCAGCCTCGCGCTGTTCCTCGATCTCGTCGAGAAGCAGCGCGAGATCGAAGACGACGATCTCGAGATCGCGCGGGCGGGAGCGCGCGCCGACGCGCGCGATGGCATCCCGCTCGACGACCTGCTGCAGGCCTACCGGATCGGCGGCCTCGTCTGCTGGCGCGAGGTCATCCCCCACGGACGGCCCGAGGAGCAGTTCGCCGCGGTCGCGGCAGGTGAGCTGTACGTGCACTTCGCGGAGACGATGTCAACCGCGGTCACCGCGGCCTACCACGACGAGATCGAGCTCATGGGGTCCCGCGAGGACCATCTTCAGCGTGCGCTGTACGAGGGAATCGTCGGCGAGGAGGCGGGCGAGCACGAGCTGCGCGCGCTCGCGGACGAGCTGCGATTCCCGCTGCTGACCTCCTACCTGCCGTTCGCTGCCGCGTCCTCGAACGGCGACGCCGGACAGCTGGCGAGGCTGCTGGGCGGGCACGGCCTGCTCGCCCGGGCCGAGGGCGCGCGGGTCGCCGGCCTGGCGCCGGACGACGACGCCGAACGGATCCTGACGGCCTCGGGCGCGACCTACGCCATCGGTGCGCCGGTTCGGCGGTCGGAGCTCGGCGCGGCGCTCGAGGACCAACGAACGCTCCTCGACCTCGGCCTGCACGCCGGCCGCGCCGGCACCATCGGCCAGCGCGAGTTCCTGATCGAGCGCTGCCTCGTGCGCCGCCCGTGGCTGGGCAGCGCGCTCGAGCAGCACCTGCTCGCTCCGCTGGAGGAGCACGACCGAGACAACGGGAGCGAGCTGGTCGCGACGCTCCAGGCCTTCGTCGGCGTCGAGCTCTCGCGCAAGGCCGCCGCGAGGAACCTCCACATCCATCCCAACACGCTCGACTACCGGCTCGATCAGATCAATCGGCTGACCGGCGTGAGGCTCGGTCAGCCGCGCGATCTCACGCTCGTGACGCTGGCGCTCGCCCAGCGCGAGCTGCCCGAGCCGCCCGGCTCGGCGGAACCCGACCCGGACGTCAGCGTTTGTGACAAGTCATAGTCGGCCGCCCGAAATCTTGGGACGGTTCCCGTTGATCGACGCCCACGAATGAGATTTCGTGTGGGCCACGGAGCGCGCCCGGCTCATGTCCCGCATCCAGTAGGCCGCCGGGTTTGCCTCCGACAACGCCCCAGTACCAGGAGGGGTATGGCCCGCCGTCCCTCCCCGGCGCGGCCGGACGGGGCCGTCGGCGCGTGGGGCGCCGGCGGCCCCGCCTTCCTGAGTCGTCTCGCCTGTCGCTGTCGTGGAGGTACACCGGCGAGCGGCCTCGCCACGAGTCAGCGCTACCGTGCCCCGCCGTCCGCCGCACGTGCGAAGCGCTCCGCCAGCATCCGGAACGCCGCCACCAGCTCGGGCGGCTCGTGGACCTCGAACTCGATGCCGAGCATGCCGACGCGCATCGCCAGCCAGTCCAGCGAGTCGTCGTTCGTGCGGTACTCGCACGTGCGCTCGTCGATCGCCGCGACCGTCCCCCAGAGGTGCGAGCGGTTGCGGACCTCGTCCGCCGGCGCGTGGAGGGTGACCCGCGCCTGGTAGCGCATCGGCGCACCGGACAGGTTGGCGGCGACGTAGGCGGCCGGGTCCTTCGCCGGGAGCGTGCGAGGGGCGAAGCGCGTGCCCCCGGGACGCGGGCGCGCGAGGCGGTCGACCCGGAACGTCCGCCAGCCCTGGCGATCGCAGTCCCACGCGACGAGGTACCAGCGGCGGCCGAGGTTCACGAGGCTGTGCGGCTCGACGTGGCGGTGGCTCTCGCTCGCGTCGCGGCTGCGGTAGGCGAAGCGCAGGCGCTCGCGGTCGCGGCAGGCGCCGGCGATCGCCGTCAGCGCCTCGGGATCGACGGTCGGGCCGCTCGCGGGCAGCGTCGCGAGGACGGACTGCAGCGCGTTGACGCGGCGGCGCAGGTGCGCCGGCAGGACCTGCTCGAGCTTCACGAGCGCCCGGATCGCCGTCTCCTCGATGCCGGTCACCGAGGCGCCGGCGGCAGTCCGCAGGCCGACGGCGATCGCGACCGCCTCGTCGTCGTCGAGCAGGAGCGGCGGCATCGCCGTGCCGGCGTGCAGGCGGTAGCCTCCGGCCGGACCGGTGACCGCATCCACCGGATAGCCGAGCTCACGAAGCCGCTCCACGTCGCGGCGGATCGTGCGCCCCGACACGCCGAGCCGATCGGCGAGCTCGTTGCCAGGCCAGTCGCGGCGCGTCTGCAGCAGGGAGAGCAGCTTCAAGAGCCGTCCTGAGGTCTCGGTCATCGCCGTCCAGGATCTCAGAAGTTGCGGTCAGAAGCTGGCCTAAATGCTCCGTAGGGTGCGCCCATGCCAACGAGATTGGAAGACCCCATGACCAACCCGAGGACCGAGACGCGCCGCGACTGCGGCCCCCGGCCGGACGAGCCGGCGATCAGCGTCAGCGGCCTGCGCAAATCCTTCGGCGACGTCTGCGCGCTCGACGGCGTCGACTTCGAGGTCGCGCCGGGAACGGTGCTCGGGCTGCTCGGCCCCAACGGCGCGGGCAAGACGACCGCGGTCCGGGTGCTCGCGACGCTGCTGAAGCCCGACGCGGGAACCGCCACCGTGACCGGCCTCGACGTCGTGGCCGAGGCGGCCGCGCTGCGCGAGCGCATCGGGCTCGCCGGCCAGTACGCGGCGATCGACGAGAACCTCACGGGCCTGGAGAACCTCGTCATGGTCGGCCGGCTGTATGGGATGGCCCGCGCCGCCGCCAAGGCGCGCGGCCTGGAGCTGCTCGAGCGCTTCGAGCTGCGCGAGGCCGCCCGGCGCCCGGCGAAGACGTACTCCGGCGGCATGCGGCGGCGGCTGGACCTCGCGGCGGCGCTCGTCGCCAAGCCGCCGGTGCTCTTCCTCGACGAGCCGACGACGGGCCTGGACCCGCGCAGCCGCCTGGAGCTGTGGACGACGATCGAGGAGCTCGTCGCCGAGGGCACGACGGTGCTGCTGACGACGCAGTACCTCGACGAGGCCGACCGGCTGGCCGACTCGATCGCGGTCATCGACCGCGGCCGCGTCATCGCCGAGGGCACGCCCGACGAGCTCAAGGACCGCGTCGGCGGCGACCGGCTCGAGGTCCACCTCAGCGACGCCGCCGCGGCCCCGCGAGCGATCGCGGCGCTCGCGCCGATGTCCGACGACGCCCCGGTCGTCCAGCGCGACACCGTCACGCTCACCGTCCGCGGGCGCACCGGCGTCATCGTCGACGCCGTGCGACGGCTCGACGACGCGGGCGTCGAGGTCGACGACCTCGCGCTGCGGCGCCCGACGCTCGACGACGTGTTCCTCGCCCTCACCGGCCACGCGGCCGAGACGGCCGAAGACGAGCAGGAGGTGGCCGCATGACATCGCGCCGGTTGGTGTCGGACACGATGGTCGTCGCCGAGCGCAACCTCGTGCGCCTCACGCGCGCGCCCGACCTGCTGCTGGCCTTCACGGTGCAGCCCGTCATGTTCGTGCTGCTGTTCGTCTACGTCTTCGGCGGGGCGATCAGCACCCCGGGCTACTCCTACGAGGACTTCCTGCTGCCCGGGATCATCGTCCAGAACATCGCCTTCGGCGGCTTCGTCACGGCGCTGGGCCTCAACGAGGACCTCCAGAAGGGGCTCATCGACCGCTTCCGCTCGCTGCCGATGGCGCGGCCGGCGGTGCTCGCGGGCCGGACGCTCGCCGACGTCGTGACGAACAGCCTCTCGATCGCGGTGCTCCTCGTCACGGGCCTCATCATCGGCTTCTCGTTCGATGCGAGCCCGGTCGAGATCGTCGCCGGGTTCGGGCTGCTGCTGCTCTTCGGCTACGCGTTCTCGTGGGTCTTCGCGTGGCTGGGGATGCTCGTGTCCTCACCGGAGGCGGCGAACTCGGTCGGCTTCATCGCCGTCTTCCCGCTGACGTTCATCTCGTCGGCGTTCGTGCCGACGGAGTCGATGCCCGACTGGATGAAGACGTTCGCCGACGTCAACCCGTTCACGACGCTCGTGGACGCGATGCGGTCGCTGTGGCTGGACGCACCGGCCAACAGCGACGTCTGGGCTTCGTTCGTGTGGTGCTTCGTCATCTTCGCGATCTTCGCCCCGCTCGCCGTCGCGCGCTACCGGTCCTCCTCGACGCGCACGTAGCGGCGGCTTTGGCCGGGACCTGGCTCGCTTCCATCAGTCGCGCGCGTGGGAGCGGAACGGGTAGCGGCCGGCGCGGTCAGCCGACCGGCACGCCGTACGGGCGGTGGGCATGCTTTGCGGTCCCGCGCGACGCCGCTCCGTTTCAGCCGAGGTCGAAGAGCTCCTGGAGCTTCATACCGAAGCGGATTTCCCCGAGGACGCGCAGCCGGCCCTTGAGGGCGAGGCGGCGCGGGCCGGCGTCGCCAGAGACGATCTTGCGCAGATC
>JBPCJA010000328.1:0-15998 GCA_051005755.1 Solirubrobacteraceae bacterium | reverse complement strand
CGGCGCGCTTTCGCGAGATCTTCCAGGAGGAGACCGGCGAGGCGTTCCCGCAGGAGCCACGCGACCAGCTCGAGCCGGCGCTCCGCGCGGTCTTCGACTCCTGGACGGGCGATCGCGCCGTCGCCTACCGGCGCATCAACCGCATCCCCGACGCCTGGGGCACCGCCGTCAACGTCCAGCAGATGGTCTTCGGCAACAAGGGCGACACCTCGGGCTCGGGCGTGGCCTTCAGCCGCGACGAGGTCACGGGCGCGCCCGAGCCGTCCGGCGACTTCCTCGTCAACGCCCAAGGCGAGGACGTCGTCTCCGGCGTGCGCAACACCCATGACATCGCAGACCTGCGCGACGTCATGCCCGAGGCGCACGCGCAGCTCATGGAGATCCTGCGCACGCTCGAGGCCCACTACAAGGACATGCAGGACACGGAGTTCACGATCGAGGAGGGGCGTCTGTACATGCTGCAGACGCGCAACGCCAAGCGGCCGGCGCAGGCCGCCGTGCGCTTCGCCTGCGACGTCGTCGACGAGGGCCTGCTGACGAAGTCCGAGGCGATCGCGACGATCGACTGCGAGAAGCTCGAAGCCCTGCTGCACCCGACGTTTGACCCGAAAGTCGACTACGCCGTGCTCGCCAAGGGCGTCGCCGCGTCGCCGGGCGCCGCCAAGGGCGAGATCGTCTTCAGCGCCCAGGAGGCCGTCGATGCGGCGGCCGCGGGGCGCGAGGTGATCCTCGTGCGTCCGTTCACCGAGGCAGAGGACATCGCCGGCTTCCACGCCGCGCGCGGGATCCTCACCGCCGAGGGCGGCAAGGCCAGCCACGCGGCGCTCGTCGCTCGTGGGATGGGCCGGCCGGCGGTCACGGGCGCCAGCGCGCTTGATATCGACCTCGACAACAAGGAGCTGCGAGTCGGCGAGACCCTCCTATGCGAGGGCGACAGCATCTCGATCGACGGCACGACCGGCCAGATCACCGTCGACGACGTGCCGCTGGTGGAGCCGCAGATGGACGAACACTTCGAACGCGTCCTGCAATGGTGCGACGAGCTGCGCAAGCTTGGCGTCCGCGCCAACGCCGACACGCCCGAGGACGCGCGCAAGGCGCGCGACTTTGGTGCCGAGGGCATCGGGCTGTGCCGCACCGAGCACATGTTCATGGCCGCCGACCGCCAGCCGAAGATGCGCGAGATGATCCTCGCCGACACGATGGACGACCGCCGCGCCGCGCTCGCCGAGCTGCTGCCGCTGCAGCAGCAGGACTTCGAGGAGGTGCTCGAGGCGATGGACGGGCTGCCGGTGACGATCCGGCTGCTCGACCCGCCGCTGCACGAGTTCCTGCCGCCCGACGAGGAGGACCCGCGCGCGCACGCGCTGCGCGAGGTCAACCCGATGCTCGGCACCCGCGGCTGCCGGCTGGCGATCCTCCACCCCGAGATCTACGAGATGCAGGTGCGGGCGATCATGCGCGCGCAGTGCGCGGTCACCGAGCGCCACGGCCACCCGCCGCGCCTGGAGGTCATGGTGCCGCTCGTCGACTACGAGCGCGAGCTCGAGCTCATCAAGGAGCTCATCCTCCGCGTCGCCGAGGAGGAGGGCGTCGCGCGCGAGCACTTCCTCGTGGGGACGATGATCGAGCTGCCGCGGGCGTGCTTCCTCGCCGACTCGATCGCGCAGCAGGCCGATTTCTTCTCGTTCGGCACGAACGACCTCACGCAGACGGCGCTCGGCTTCAGCCGCGACGACATCGAGGGCAAGATCCTCGCGCGCTACATCGAGTCGAAGGTCTTCGATCGCTCCCCGTTCGAGACGCTCGACACGCCCGGCGTCGGCCAGCTGCTGCGGATGGGCGCGTGGCTCGGACGCAAGACGAAGCTCGAGCTCAAGCTCGGCATCTGCGGCGAGCACGGCGGAGACCCGGACTCGATCGACTTCTTCCACAACTCGGGGCTGAACTACGTGTCCTGCTCGCCGTTTCGCGTGCCGGTCGCGCGCGTCGCCGCCGCCCAGGCGGCGATTCGCAGAGGCGACGACGGCGGCTGGTAGCGCTCACCGGTACGTCACGACCCGGCGTGCTCGAAGAAGCCGTGGTTGTCGCTGCGGACCGCCTCGGAGATCTGCTTGATCTCCTCCCACGCCTGACGCAGCACGCCCTGCTCCTCGCCGGACAGCAGCGCCGCGTTCTTGCGGTGCAGGATGTCGTCGCGCTCCACGCGCGGGACGTTCGTCGGATCCCCGCTGCCGGCAGCCATGGCCATTCGCCTCCGCCCGTGTGCGGCTCTGTGGGCGCCGCATCCTAGGGTGGCGCGCGGGCGGCGATGCGACGCCGTCAGGGCGTCGTCTGGCCCTGGCTGAGTTCCTGCACCTGCTGGCCGAGGTCATCGACGCGCTGGTCGAGGTCCTGGATCGCCTGCGTGGTGTCCGCGGACGCCCCGCCGCCGCCAGTCTGGCTGCGCAGGTCGGCGACCTCCCTGGAGAGATCGTCGAGCCGCTGGGCCAGCCCCTCGGTGCTGCTCGCGCCCGTCCGCAGGCGCTGCAGCTGGCGGCTGAGGCGGTCGACGCGGTCGTCCAGGCGCGCGATGCGCTCGCTGCTCGCGCCGTCGCGGGTCGTGCCTGTCGAGCCGTCGTCGTTCAGGACCGCGTAGAGCGCGAGGCCGAGCGCCAGGACCGCGAGCACGGCGACGACGACGAGCGCGGTCCGCAGCGACGCGATCTTGTCCTCGAGGCGCACGAACAGGAGGTTCGGATCGGTGGGGACCGGAACGCCGGGCTGGCCGACGCGCTCGTACGCCGTCGTCGGCCGCGTCGGCTGCAGGCGCTCGGTCGGGCGCTCGGGAGGCGTCGGTGTCGACATCGTCGTGGGGCGATTGTGTCCCGCGGGCGGGGGGCGCAAACCGCGCGTCTCTAGTCGACGTGCACGACGGCCTTGCCGGCGACGCGGCGGTCCAGCAGGGCCGCCAGCGCCGGGCCCGGGTCGCGCCAGGAGCCCTCGAGATCGATCTGCGGATCGAGCTTCCCGGCGTCCACGAGCTCCGCCAGCCGGGCGAGGTCGCTGCCGCCGGTGCCGGTGCGCTCGATCTCCTCGAACACGAAGAGCCCGCGCAGGATCGCGCCGGGCGCCCGTGCGAAGAGCATCCGCGTATCGAAGCAGGCGGGGTCGGGGTCGCTGGAGGCGTAGGAGACGATCGTCCCGCGGCCGGCCACCTTGGCGATCGCGACGCCGAGGCTCGCGCCGCCGACGCCCTCCAGGATCGCCGCCGGCGCGTCCTCGACGTCGCCGACGTCGAAGACGACCTCCGCGGCGCCGAGCTCGCGCAGCCCGCGGGCGCGCTCCTCGTTGCGCGAGACGGCCGTCACGCGCGCGCCGGCACGTGCGGCGAGCTGTACCGCGAGGCGCCCGACGCCACCGCTCGCGCCCGTCACGAGCACGCGCTTGCCGAGCACGAAGCCGCAGATCTCGAGCGCCCGCAGCGCGGTCACGCCGGCGACCGGCAGCGTCGCGGCCTGCGCGAACGTCACGCCGGCGGGCAGCTCGGCCAGGTTCTTCGTCGGCACCGCGACCTGCTGGGCCCAGGCGCCGCCCGAGACGATCCCGACCACGCGCGCACCCTCCGGCGGGCCGCTGCCGTCGGTGGCCGCGCGCGCGACGACCCCGGCGACGTCCCACCCGGGGATCGAGCCATGCGGGCTGTCGGGGAGCCGGCGTGTCTCGCCGCGGTTCAGCGAAAACGCCTTGAGGGCGACGAGCGCCTCGAAGGGCAGCGGCTCGGGGTCGGGGACCTCCGCGAGCGCGACGTGCGGCGGGTCGGCCGTGACGGTGAGCGCGAGCACGCGCTGAGCCTAGGGCACCGCTGGGGCCGGGGACCCGAGCGCCAGCGCGCCGGTGGCCGTAGGGCACCACTGCGGGGCCGGGGACCCGAGCGGCACGCCCGGTCCCGTAGGGCACGGGTGAGAGAATCGGTCCATGGACGCCACCGCCGCTCCGGGCCCCGTCGCGCAGCGCTTCGCCGCGCGGCGGCGCGCGTGGGAGGACGAGCACCTCTCGCCGCTGGCGGCGCGCTCCTATCCGGCCCGGCGCGCCGTCGAGGAGCCCGACTGCGCGCTGCGCACGCCGCTGCAGCGCGACCGCGACCGGGTCGTCCACAGCAAGTCGTTCCGGCGCCTGAAGCACAAGACGCAGGTCTTTGTCGCGCCCGAGGGCGACCACTACCGCACGCGCATGACCCACACGCTCGAGGTCACGCAGATCGCGCGCACGGTCGCCCGTGCGCTCGCGCTCAACGAGGACCTCACCGAGACGATCGGCCTTGCGCACGACCTCGGCCACCCGCCCTTCGGGCACATCGGCGAGGCGGTCCTCGACGCCTGCCTCGCCGAGCGCTTCGGCTCCGGCTTTCGCCACTACGAGCACTCGCTGCGGATCGTCGACACGCTGGAGCCGGCACCGACGGGCGATCGACTCGGCTGTTCGCTGACAGTGCCCGGCTCTGATCGCCCTTTGGTGGGCGAAGGGCTGAACCTCTGCGAGGACGTGCGCGACGGGATCCTCTGCCACTCCGGCCGGGCGGCGCGTCCGGCGACGCTCGAGGGCCGGATCGTGCGGATCGTCGACCGCATCGCCTACATCAACCACGACATCGACGATGCGCTGCGGGCCGGCGTGCTCGACGAGGCCGCGCTGCCGGCCGACGCGATCGGCGTCCTCGGCGCGACAGGCTCGGCGCGCATCGACGCGCTCGTGCACGATCTCGTCGAGACGTCGGAGCAGGCCGGCGACATCGTGCAGGGCGAGCAGGCCGGCGCGGCGATGACGGCGTTGCGCGCGTTCATGTTCGAGCACGTCTACCTCGGCGAGGCGGCGCGCCAGGAGCACTCGCGCATCGAGCGCGTCATCCGCACGCTCTTCGAGCACTACGCCTCCGATCCCGCGCGCGTGCCTGACGGCGGCGGCGCCCCCGGCGCCGATCACGCCCAGCGCGTCACGGACTACCTCGCCGGCATGACCGACCGCTACGCGGTCCGGGCGTTCGAGGCCCTCAGCGTGCCGGCGTCGTTCGCCCTGTAACGAGCGATCGCCGTGGCCCTCTACACGAACGACTCCAAGGAGCGCGTGCGCGAGGCGGTCGACATGATCGACCTCGTCTCCTCGCGCACCGAGCTCAAGCGCGCCGGCGTCAACCGCTACACCGGGCTGTGCCCGTTCCACGACGAGCGCACCCCGTCATTCGGCATCAACCCCGGCGAGAAGGTCTACTACTGCTTCGGCTGCCAGGCCTCGGGCGACGTCTTCACGTTCGTCATGGAGACCGAGGGCGTGGACTTCAAGGGCGCGATCGAGCTCCTCGCCGACCGCTACAAGGTCGCGCTCGAGCTCGAGGACGAGGACCCCCGCGCGGCCGAGCAGCGCCAGCGCCGCGAGCGCCTGCTCGAGCTGCTCGAGCGCACGGCCACGTTCTACGCCCGCCAGCTGTGGGAGTCGCGCGAGGCCGCCCGCGCACGCGAGTACCTGGACGGCCGCGGCCTGCAGGAGGCGACGCTGCGCGAGTTTCGCGTCGGCTATGCCCCGAGCGCGTGGGACACGGTGCTCAACGCCTCCCGCCGCGCGGGCTTCGGCAACCGCGAGCTCTACGACGCCGGCCTGGCCCAGCAGTCGCAGAAGACCCGCAAGCTCTACGACCGCTTCCGCTCGCAGATCATCTTCCCGCTCGCCGACGCACGCGGGCGGGTGCGCGGCTTCGCGGGCCGGTCGCTCGTCCCCGATGCCGAGCGGCGCGGGCCGAAGTACGTCAACAGCCCGGAGAGCGATCCGGGGGTCGACCTCTTCCACAAGCGCAGCCAGCTCTTCGCCGCCGACCTCGCGCGCGCGCCGGCCGCGAAGGCCGGCAGTGTCGTCGTCGCCGAGGGCTACACCGACGTCATCGCGATGCACCAGGTCGGCGTGCGCAACAGCGTGGGGATCATGGGCACGTCGCTGACGGAGGACCAGGTCGCGGGGCTCATGCGCCTGGCGCCGGTCGCTCGCCTGGCACTGGACGCGGATGCCGCGGGCCAGGAAGCCATGCTGCGCACGGCACGGGTCGCCGCCGACCGCAAGCTCGCGCTCGAGGTGATCGCGCTGCCCGGCGGCGAGGATCCGGCCGACTTCGTCCAGCAAGCGGGCGAGGACGAGCTGCGCCGTCGCATCGAGGCAGCCGTGCCCTTCGTGCGCTTCAGGGTGCATCACGCTCTCGACAGGGGAGACCTCAGCGATGCTCGAAGCAAGGATGGGGTCCTGCACGAGCTGGCTCCGGTGTTCCGCCTCGTCGAAGCCGGAGTGGAGCGCGACGAGCTGGAACGCACGCTCGCGAACCGCTTGAACGTGTCCGTGGAGCTGGTACGAGCGGAGTTGCGGCGCATGCGACAGCACGACGATCGCCGTGCGGCCGGACACGCGGGGGCGAGCGGACCGGGGCCAAGCGGACCGGGCCCGAGGGCGACGACCGCCCTGCACCGACGGGATCGCACCGAGCGCGCCTTCCTCGGGTACTGCATCGCTCTCCCGAGGCTGGGCGAGCGCGCACTTGCGGCGCTCGATCTGGAAGCTGACCTGACCTCACCGGTCGTCCGGCGCGCAGCGGCTCATCTGCGAACGCACGTGAATGCTCCGACCGAGGAGCTGCCCGCAGACGATGCGGACCTGCGCGCGCTCGTAGCCGAGCTTGCGGTGCGGGCGACGACCCTCACCCCATCTCCCCACGCGCTCGAGGCCGAGCGCCTGCAGCTCGCGCTGCATCGCATCGAGCGTGAGATCGCCGGCGCCCGTGCCCGCGGTGAGCCGGTCAACGAGCTCGCCGAGCAGCGCGGGGCGATCCAGGCGCAGATCGGCCGGGTCATGGAGCAGGTCATGGACGAGGGCGTCGCCCCGGGTTGAGGGCGCACCTGCGCGCTCCCGCGCGTCCACTAGCATCCGCAGCGGGATGTCGAGGTGGGGACCGGTCATGTGGCTCGCAGTGCTCGCGGTGTGGCTGACGCCCGCCGCGGCGCAGGCGCAGGCCCCCGGGAACGCGAACACCGTCGTCGCCGCGGGAGCGCAGGACCCGCTGGCGGGCCTGAAGAGCCCTGGCGACACGGTCGTCCTCTCGGACGAGCAGCGCACGACGCGCTGGGCGCACGCCCAGGAGACCTCGAGGATCCTCAGCGCCCCCCGGCGCAGCGCGCGCCCGATCGCGCGGCTGCGCTTCCTGACCGAGGACCGCACCGCGGAGGTGTACCTCGTGCTCGGTGCGCGCACGGACTCGGTGCGACGACGCTGGCTGCAGATCCGCGTCCCGGGGCGCCCGAACGGCCGGACGGGATGGGTGCCCGAGGACGCGCTGAGCGAGCTGTATGTCGTGCGCACGCAGCTTGTCATCGACCGCAGCAAGCTGCGCGCTGCGCTGTATCGCAAGGGCAAGCAGATCTGGAGCGCCCGCGTGGCCGTCGGCAAGTCCGCCACGCCGACGCCGCGCGGGAACTTCTGGATCCGCGAGCGGCTGCGCGGGCTCGGCAACGGCACGACCTACGGCCCGTGGGCGTTCGGCACGAGCGCGTACTCGAACCTCTCCGACTGGCCGGGCGGCGGCGTGGTCGGCATCCACGGGACGAATCAGCCGGAGCTGATCCCGGGGCGCCCGTCACACGGCTGCGTGCGCGTTCGCAACGACAAGATCCGGCGGCTCGCACGGCTCATGCCGATCGGCACCCCCGTGCTGGTCATCGGCTGAGGGCATTCCCTTGCAAAGCGCGTGATTGCGGCAGAAAGGTGCTACGTTGCGCCGCGTCCACGCCGTATCCCATATTGCCCATTGAAATACGCCGGATCTCTTGCTGCCATATAGGTACGTCGGATCCGCCGCCGCCACCTAGCTAGCTAGGGGGAAGGGATGTCCGCACGCTATGTAACGACGCTGCGCGAGATGCGTGGCGTTCGGTGGCTGGTCACGCCGCTTGCGGTGATCGCGGGCTGTCTCGCGCTGGCTCCGGCCGCAGCGCAGGCTGGCGTGAAGATGTCCGCCGGACCGGACTTCCCGGCAAGCGTGACCGTCGGTCAGAAGGGCTTGGAGGGCACCATCACTCTGGAGCACACCTCCGACGGCGCGGAGGGACCGTTGCTGGCGACGGTCTGCAACGCGGGCGAGTGCGCCGGCCCTTCGGCAGGCATCACGCTCATTCCTTCGTGCGGGGCCTTCGACAACATCCCGGCGTGCAAGACGGCAGATCCCGGCGTCTTCGCCATCGGCCCGACCGCGACGATCGCCAGCGGCTCGTCATGCGGATTGCCTTCGAACCAGCTCTTCGACGTCACGCTCGTCGACCAGGCGTTCGGGAAGGTGCTCTTCACGCCGCGGGACGGCCAGCACATCGTGCTCGGGCCGACCGGCACGCCGTCGGCCAAGTGCGTGCTCAAGTTCACCTTCGACGTTCTCAAGCAGCCGTCGACGGATTTCGTCCCGAACACGGACGGCGTGCAGACCGTGCAGCTGGGATCCGCAGATCTGAGGGTCAACAACCTTCAGGGCTTCGGGCGTGGCACGAGTTCCGGTACCACCGTGAACCCCCCGCCGCCGCCACCACCGCCACCCCCACCGCCGCCGCCACCACCGCCACCGCCCGTCGTGGGGAGCTCTGCTCCGGCCGGAACCGCGCGGATCTCCGGCAGGTCGGGCTGCGTGACGAAGAACTTCAACGTCACGGTCTCCGGCCGGCAGATCCGAGTGGTCACGTTCTTCCTCGACGGCAAGCGCGTCAAGAGGCTGCGCAGGCCGAACGCCGGGAGCAGGTACCGCATCGTGGTGCGGCCCGGCAGGCTCAAGCGGGGAACGCACCGCGTCGTGGCGCGCACGACGTTCACGGCCGCCAGCGGGAGCTCCCCGCGCAGCCTGCGCGTCGTCTTCCAGCGCTGCTCGCGCTCTGCCCGCGCGCCGCAGTTCACCGGGTAGCGTCGGCGCCGGATCGCCTGTCACGGGGTGTGTCGCCGGGGGTGAAGCACCCCTGGCGCGGTACGCTTGCACCCCACGGTCGGGGGTAGCTCAATCGGCAGAGCATTCGGCTGTTAACCGAAGGGTTGTGGGTTCGAGTCCCACCCCCCGAGTTCGACCGTGGTCGCCGCCGTCCGCTAGGTTCAACCGATCATGCGACGCCAGGGAGGGTGGAACCATGCGCGAGGGGTGTTGTGCACGCTGTTGGTCGGCACGCTCGCGCTCGTCGCGCCGGTGACCGTACAGGCGGCGATCGTCGTCAACGACGTCGAGGTGACCGAGGGCAACGGCGGCGTCACCGCGACGTTCACGCTGACCCGCAGCGCCGCGCTGCTCGCAGGCTCCACGTCGGTCACGTTCGCGACGGTCGACGACAGCGCGAGCTCCCCGGCGGACTTCCTTGCCACGAGCGGCACCCGGGGCTTCCCCAGCTCGCTGCTGGGTGGCACCCAGACCCAGCAGGTCGTCGTGCCGATCCAGGGCGACCGGCTCGACGAGCCCGACGAGAGCTTCCGCGTCGCGGTCTCCGGGGCGGAGGTCGCCGACGGCGACGGGATCGGCACGATCGTCGATGACGATCCGCCGCCCGCGGTCGGCGTCGGCGACGCCCCGGCGGCGACGGAGGGCGGCGTGGCCTCGTTCGCGATCGGCCTGTCGGCGCCCAGCGGCCACAACGTGAGGGTCGCCTTCGCGACCGCGAACGGCAGCGCGACCGCCGGGCAGGACTACATGGCGCGCACCGGCATCGTGACGATCCCTGCCGGCCGCATGGGTGCGACGGTCGCGGTCGCGTTGCTCGACGACAAGGGCGACGAGCCGTCGGAGAGCTTCGGGCTGCGGCTCTCGGACCCGGTGGCGGCGACGCTCGGCGACGCCGTCGGGACCGCCACGATCCTCGACGACGACGAGCCGTCTCAGGCGGGATCACCCCCGGGAGGCGGGGGTTCCCAGCAGCAGACGACGGTGCCCAAGGGCCCGAGCACCGACTCGTCGCGCCCGACGTCGCCCTCCTCGACGGCGACGCGCCTGGGGCTCGGCAGCCCGCGCCTGCGGCAGCCGGCAACCGTGCTCGTCACGATCTCCTGCCCGCAGGAGGCGGGCCGCTGCAGTGGCCGGGTCACGATCTTCAGCCGGCCGAACAAGCGCTCGAAGATCAAGGCGCTGCGCAGCGAGCGGCGGCTCGGCCGCCGGACCTTCGCGATCGAGGGCGGGGCCTCGCGGACGCTTGCGATCACGCTCGGCCGCCGCGACCGGAGCCTGCTCAACCGCTCGGGCAGCATCGCCGTGCGCGCGTACGCCGTCACCCAGGACGGGGCCGGGCGGACCGGCGTGCGGACGGTCAACGGGACGCTGCTGAGGCGGACCGCGCACTCGAGCCCGAACCGCCGCCGCTAGCAAACCTCTCGACGTGGTCGGCCGCGCGCTGTGCGCTGTCGTCGGCTGACGCCCACGCCTGCAGCTCGCGCGCGCGCATGCCCAGCTCCGGCCGGGCGAGGGCGCGGCCGGCCGCGAGCGCGATCGCGCGCGGTCCGACCATCCGCCGCGGGAGGCGCACGCCGACGCCGGCCCAGTCCACGCGCGCCGCGTTCTCGTTCATGTCGCCGGCCGCCGGGACGACGAGGACCGCGCAGCCGCTGGCCAGCGCCCGCGCCACGGTGCCGTGCCCTCCGTGGCAGACGACGAGATCGCACGCCGGCATCGTGCGCCCGTAGGAGACCCAGTCGACGAGCCGGGCGTTGGGGGGCACGACGAACGGCGGGTCGGGGCGCTGGCGGTTGACCGACGCGAGCACGCGCACCGGCAGGTCGGCGAGACCGGCGAGCGCCGCGCGCAGGAGGCGGTGCTCGGCGTCCTGGGACGTCGACGGCGCCAGCAGGACGAGCGGCTCGCGTCCCGGCGGCGGCGCCACGGCGCCCGCCGGCGGCTCCCACAGCAGCGGACCGACGACGTGCGTGCCGGCCGGCCACGTGCGCGGATATTCGAGCTGCGGGAACGTCGCGACGAGGCACAGCGCCTCGCTGATGCCGCCGTGCACGCGCTCGAGCGCCGGCAGGCCGAGCCGCCTGCGGGTCTCGTTGAGCTGGGCGCGCCCGAGCATGAGGCCGTGGCGCAGCAACGGGTCGGCGGCCCGCCACAGCGCCCGTCCGGCGGCCGTGCGCGGGATCCGCGCGCCGCACGAGTAGGGCGGGGCGCCTGGCGGCACCCGCGGGTCGGTGTGGGGGATGAGCGTCGCGACCGGCACCCCCTCGAGCTCGCCCGCCAGCGCTGGCGCGAGCGTGAGGATGTCCGCCACGACCGCGTCCGGTGCGACGTTGCGGACGAGGCCGACCGTGTCGCGCGTCGCGCGCTGCACCGCCTGGTAGGGCTTCAGCGGCCGCTCACTCGTGGGAAAGACCTGGTACTCGGGCGCGGCGGCGAACGTCATCCCCTCGGCCTCGACGTGCTCGCGCCAGCGCGCCCACGTCTGCAGCGTCACGTCGTGGCCGCGGCCCGCGAGCGCGCGGCCGAGCGCGATGGCGGGAAACGCATGGCCCGGGTCGCCGAAGGCGCCGAGCAGGAGGCGCAGCCTGGGGCTCAGGTCGCCAGCTCCGCGATGAGCCGCAGCTGCGTCAGGCGCTCGTCCTTGGAGAACGCGAGCGGGCTGATGCCCAGCGTGCCCACGCCGGCGTCGCGGTAGACGCCGATGCGCTCGCGCACGTGCTCGGGCGGGCCACACAGCGAGACCGTGTCGATGAGCTCGTCGGACAGGCGCGCCATCGCCTCCTCCCGCTTGCCGTCGAGGTAGAGGTCCTGGACCTCGCGGGCCTCCTGCTCGAAGCCGTAGCGCTGGACGAGCGCGTTGTAGAAGTTCTGCTCCCGCGAGCCCATCCCGCCGATATAGAGCGCGATGAATGGGCGCATGAGGTCGCGGCCGGCCGCAAGGTCGTCGGTGACGCAGACGTTGACCTGCGGGGCGATGTCGAAGTGCTCGAGCGAGCGTCCGCTGCGCGCGGCGCCCTCCTCGAGCAGCGCGACGCTCTCGGCCACGTGTTCGGGGGAGAAGAGCGTCGGGATCCAGCCGTCGGCGATCTCGCCGGCCAGGCGCGTGTTGTTCGGACCGATCGCTGCGAGGTAGATCGGAATCCGGTCCTGTACCGGCGCGATCGTGAGCTTCAGCGCCCTGCCCGGACCGTCGGGCAGCGGCAGTCTCAGCGTCTGGCCGGCGAACTCCAGGCGCTCCCGTGCGAGCGCCTTGCGGACGACCGCGACGTACTCGCGCGTGCGCTGCATCTGGCGGGCGAAGCGCTGCCCGTGCCAGCCCTCGGCGACCTGCGGGCCGGAGGAGCCGATGCCCAGCAGCATCCGCCCGCCGGAGAGCTGGTCGATCGTCGCTGCGGTCATCGCCGTCATCGCCGGGCTGCGGGCCGGCATCTGGAGGATCGCCGAGCCGAGGCGGATCGTGCTTGTCAACCCCGCGAGCCAGCCCAGGACCGTCGCGGCGTCCGAGCCGTAGGCCTCGGCGGCCCAGACCGAGTCGTAGCCGAGGCGCTCGGCCTCCTGGACGATCTCGCGCTGGTCGTCGGATGTGAGTCCGAGGCCCCAGTAGCCGATATGGACGCCGAGCTTCATGGTGCAAGATCGCTTTCAGGCACAGGAGTTCAGTTGCCGCGGGCGACGAGCTGCCATACGGTGGCCCCTGTCCCGAGCGAACGGAGTGAGAACCCTATGCCAACGCCTCGCGAACGCGCCGTCGCCGACCTTCGGCGCTCGATCGACGTGCTGCCGGAGCGCACCCGCAAGGCGATGCTCGTGGGGCTGAGGAGCAACACCGTGATCACCGGTGCGTTCAGTGGAGGCGGCGGGGTCTGCCCGATGCTCGCCGCGCACCGCGAGGGCGGGCGCACGAGCTGCGTCTCCTTCCCGGAGGCCTGGGACAGGCTCACGGGCGTCTACGGCCGCAGCATTTGCCGGCAGGCGACCGAGTACGAGGTCGGGATCCTGCGCGCCGAGATCGAGGCGAGCCTCGTGCCGCAGACGTCGGATCTCGCCGAGGCGATCGCCGACCACGAGAAGATGGTCGAGGGCCGCAGGCGTCGCGACCGCCTGTTCAGCGGTCCCCCCGTCGACCTCGGCGGCGTCATCGACGAGCACCGGTCCGCCGCCCGCCGCCGCCGCAGCCACGAGGCGACCGAGACCGGCCTGGACTGGCTCTTCGAGGAGACGCTCGTGCTGCCGGCCGACTTCGGCACCGAGCCCGAGGCACGGCCCGAGGTCGACCTCGACTTCGACGCCGCCGAGGACGTCTTCACGCGCGACTAGGGGCTCACGACTGAGCAATTGGTGGCTTCAGGTGGGCTCAGCGCCCGCCAACACTGGGGATCGACGCCTGCCACGCCGTCATTTGCCAAGTCGTGAGCCCTAGGTCGGGGGCGCTTCCAGCTGCCCGCCGCCGGGCAGCTGGAAGACGATCTCAGGGATGACGCACCCCGGGGTCAGCGCAAGCAGCAACCGGATGGCGGCCACGATGTCCGACGTTTGGATCATCGCCTCCGGCGGAACCTGCCCCTTCACGAAGTCGGTCATCGGCGTGTCGACGAACGCGGGACACAGCGCCGTCGACTTGATCCCGAGCGCGCCGAGCTCGCGGTTCATCGATTGCGTGAAGCCGACGACGCCGAACTTCGTCGCGCTGTAGATGCTCAACCAGGCCTCACCCTGCTTGCCCGCGATCGAGGCCGTGTTGACGACGAGAGCGTTGCGGTGCTCGGCCCCGGCCGCCGCAAGCAGCGGGAGCGCCTCGCGGTAGAAGAGCGGGATCGCGCGGAGGTTCGTCGCAAGCTGGATGTCCATCCGCTTCGTGCTGAGCTCGCCGATCGGCGCGCCGATACCGACGCCCGCGTTGTTCACGAGCACGTCGAGGCGGCCGTAGGCGTCGCGGTGGGCCGCCACGACGCGCGCGATGTCGGCCTCGTCGCCGACGTTCGCGGCGACCTGCTGGACCTCGAGGCCCTCGCCGCGCAGCTGCCCATAGGCGTCCTCGAGCTTCTCCGGACGGCGCGCGGCCATCGTCACGGCGTGCCCGGACTCGGCCAGCATGCGGGTCACGGCGAGGCCGATGCCGCTCGAGGCGCCCGTCACGATCGCTGCGCGATCGGCCATGCCGTCCACTCCTTCCGCTCGATGCCGGTGCGGCGCAATCTAATCATGCGAACGCCTAGAGTTCGGGCATGCCCCGACTGCTTCTGTCGCTGCTGGCGGCTGCCGCGGTCCTGGGCGCGTGCGGCTCGGACGAGGGCGGCACCGCGCCTGCACCGCCACAGCCGATGGCCGCCCGCCCGGCCGACTTCCCGTCCGCCAAGGGCAAGAGCCTGCCCGAGCTCACGCACGGGCTGCCGAAGGGCGCGGTCCTCAACGTCTCGAGCTTCAGCTCGCAGAAGCCCGGAGCCGGCAACCGGCTCGGCTTCGCCATCGTCGACCGCGCGAACAAGCAGATAGACGTGTCGGCGGTCGCCGTCTACACCGCCAAGCCTGACGGCTCGGAGCTGCGCGGGCCGTTCGTGGCCCACAAGGAGTCGCTGGAGGTTGCGACCGGGTATCGCAGCCGCCAGACGTCGGCGGATCTGCAGAACGGCGACACGTTCTACGTCGCCAACGTCGCCTACGCCTCGCGGGGATCGCATATCCCCATCGGCCTCGTGCGTCTCGACGGCCGCCTCGTCGTCGCCGACGCGCCCGCGGCCCTGACGGTCGGCGCCCGCAACGGCCCGCCGGACGTCGGCGACCGCGCGATCCGCGTCAACACGCTGACGGCCGCCGACGTCGGCGGTGACCTCGCGAAGCTCTCGACGCGCGTGCCGCCCGCGGCCGACCTCCTGAAGGACGACTTCGCCGACGTCCTCGGCAAGAAGCCGGTCGTGCTGCTGTTCGCGACGCCTGCGCTGTGTCAGTCGCGCACGTGCGGGCCGGTCGTCGACATCGCCGAGCAGGTCCGCGGCCAGAACGGCAAGGGCGTGACGTTCATCCAGCAGGAGATCTACCAGGACAACGACCCCGGCAAGCCCGTCCGCCCGCAGGTCGCCCGCTGGCGGCTGACGACGGAGCCGTGGGCCTTCGTCATCGACCGCCACGGGCGCATCGCGTCGCGCTTCGAGGGCGTGTTCTCCGTCGGCGAGCTGGCTCGCGCGGTGCAGCAGGTCAAGTGACGCGCGCGGGTGGTGTCAGCGCGGCTCGCAGGGTTCACGATGCCACGGCGCGGGCCTCATTGAGACGTTCGACGTAGCTGGATCGTGCGATGACGATCAGCCAGGAGAGCGGCGACCGTCTGATGACGTCCTACATCCTGATGCGCCAGAGCTCGGCGTGCCTCAGAGCGCCGCGACGGCCGGCGCACGCTGGCCCCTGCGCAAGCGGCGCAGCGCCCCGCACACGCTGACCGCCGCGGTGCGCGCGCTGGGCGTGGTGCGCGAGGCGCAGGGGCACGCGCTGGCCAGCAACGCGGCCGCGTGCGAGGGCAAGCTCGACGAGGCCCACGGGCTCCTAGACGAACGCCGAGATGAGGCTGGCGACGACCCCTTCAACGCGCTCGGAACGCACATTGCGACGCATGTCTACGTCACCGTGCACGAGGCCCAGTGCTGGACCTGGCTTGGCCGGCACGACAAGCCGCCACGACGTTGAGCCGGGCGCTCGCGTCGTGGCCCGCCGCGCTGCATCGCGACGCCGGGTTGAGTTGCACCGAGCCCGCCTCGCGCGGGCCTACGCGGCTGGTGGCGAGCCGGACAGGGCCGCTTACGGAGGGATGACGGCGTTGGACATCGCCCGCTCGACGAGAGCACGCGGTGTAGCGCGTCACCGTCGTGTCGGGCTCGTCGTCCGGACGGCCGAGGGAACCGAGATCCGCGGTCGTCTCTCGCTCCAGGTCGCCGACGATTGCTAGGCCCAGGCGACCCCGGGGGGGAGCTGGGGGCCAGGTCGTTCCCAAGGGGCCCACACCACGAAGGGGCGCGCGGGGAGAGGAATCCCGGGGGGA
>JBPCJA010000327.1:0-14725 GCA_051005755.1 Solirubrobacteraceae bacterium | reverse complement strand
ACCTCGCCGAGCAGATGCTCGCCTACATCGAGACCTACAACCAGACCGCCAAACCGTTCAAGTGGACATACACCGGCAAGACCCTCGAAGCATGAGGGCACGAATTAGCAGGATGAACCACTAGGTTGGTGCTCGGCCTGCTCTTGCGCGTCTTGCGGTGGTGGTTCCGTTGAGCTGGTCGTAGTGCTCGAGTGCGAGCCCGGAGCCGATGGCGACGCAGGTCAGCGCTGACTCGACGACGGTCGTGCAGATGCCGGTCTCGGTCTCGACGAGATCTGCGAGGCCGCGCAGTAGGGTGCCGCCGCCGGCCAGCAGGATGCCCTGGCGGGCGATGTCGCTGGCGAGCTCGGGCGGGGTCTGTTCGAGCGTCTGGGTGATCGCAAGGAGGATGTCTCGCAACGGCGCGCGCAATGCCTGGCGAACCTCTTCGCTGTGTAGCTGCACCTCGCTGGGCAGCCCGGTGATCACGTGGCGTCCGCGTACCGGGAAGGTCAGTTCGTCGACCAGCGGGCGAGCCGAGCCGATCGCCAGCTTGATCGCCTCTGCCGTGCGCGAGCCGATCGCCAGTTGATGCGCGCTGCGCATGTAGTGGCCGAGCGCCTCGTCCATCTCATAGCCGCCGACGCGGAGCGAGCGCGACAGGACGATGCCGCCGAGGGAGATCACGGCCACCTCGCTGGTGCCGCCGCCAACGTCGACGATCATCCGTCCGATCGGTTCCTCGATCGCCACGCCGGCTCCGATCGCCGCTGCGATCGGCTCCTCGATCAGCGCCACGCGGCGCGCGCCGGCGGCCAGCGCCGCCTGCTCGACCGCTCGCTGCTCGACCTCGGTGACGCCCGACGGGGCACACACGATCAGTCGCGGATGAGCCCACCGACGGTCTAGCACCCGGTCGATGAAGTAGCGGAGCATCTGCTCGGTGACTTCGAAGTCGGCGATCACGCCGTGGCGCAGCGGGCGGACCGCTGAGATCGTCGCGGGTGTGCGCCCGATCATCCGCTCGGCCTCGGCACCGACGGCATGCACCTGCCCGCTGACCGCGTCGACCGCCACCACCGAGGGCTCTGAGACGACGATTCCCTCGCCCGCGACGTAGACCAGCGTGTTCGCCGTACCGAGATCGATCGCGATGTCGTGGACGCCAAGGGTGGATCCCAACCGTCGCCGCGATGTCGCGCCTCGAGAGCGATCTCTGCCAAAGCGCACCCAGACAGCGTCGCAGACACCCGGTGACGATGCCGGCCGCCCGCGAGCCGGGAACGCTTGGACGAGTGGGCTACTCGTGGCTGCAGTAGGCCTTGTCGATGAGCTTGTTGCTGCCTTCGGAGATCGTCGTCTTCATGGCGTTGAGCAGGTTGGGTTTGAGCAGGCGCCCGGACAGCAGCGCCCGGTAGAACGTGGCGACGTCTGTGGCGGTTGCGACGATCGCTCCGGCGGCTCCCGCCAGCGACGGGCTCAGGCCGCTGACGTCCCGCGCCGGTGGCTGGCCGAGCACGAGGTAGCCGTGGGCGTACGGGCTCGGCAGGCCTGGCTTCGTCGGGTAGCTGGTGTCGCGGAGATGCAGTGGCTGAAAGATCCGGTGCTCGAATGCTGCGGCGAGCGGCTTATGGGTGACTCTCTCGGCGATCAGGCCGAGCAGGATGTAGTTGGTGTTTGAGTAGGAGCTGTGCGCGGTCATGCCCGGAGCGAACAGCGGCTTGTGCGACACGGCCAGCCGCACGAGCTTGCGCGGCGCCCAGAAGTAGCTGAAATCGCCACTCAGGTACGGCTTGAGATACCGCCGGTCCGACTCGTATTCAGCCAGTCCGCTGGTGTGGTTGAGCAGCTGGCGGATCGTGATGCTGCCGGCGTTGGGCACGAGCCTGGCAGCCATCGCTCGACATCGTCATCCAGACGCAGCTTGCCTTCGCCGACCAGCTGCAGAATGACTGTCGCTGTGTAGGTCTTGGTGAGGCTGGCGATCTTGAAATGATCGTCGGCGCGAATCGGGGTGCGACGGGCGACGTCACCCAGGCCGCCTGTCAGGCGCGTCGTGTGGTTGCCGTCGCGGACGAGCAGAATCGCGCCGGGCGCGCCGGCGCGCACGAGCGCGTCGACGTCCTTCTGAAGACTCGCCACCCGCTCCGTGTCGATCGCGCTCGATGAGTCGTTCCCGGACGCGGCGAGGGGTGCCGCGGCGGCCAGACACGCCAGCGCCGCCGCCGAGGCGATGAGTGTCTGGCGGTGCCGGGAGGTCGATCGCAGCTTCTTGTGCGAGCCGGTCATGTGCGTTCCTGTCGATCGAAGGGGCGAGGCGTGAGGGAGCCTGACCCGCCGACGCCGCCCGATCATCGGGGACAGACCCGCAACCGGCACCCCGAACACGGGCGTGCCGGCCAAGAACCCAGGCGACGACCAACGTTTGCTCGCGAGGTTCCCGAGCTCGACAGGACTGTCGCTACTCGACGAGCGTTCGATCTGTTGCCCAGGCGCGATCGATGCGCACTCGGGCAGGGCTAGCGCAGTGAGCCGGCCGGCAGCACGTAGCGCAGCGGCACGGACGCGGGCGTTCCGCCAGCACCTCCGCGCGGGCCGTGTAGCCCCGTCGTGGGGGTCGTCGCGGCCGCGGCCTCCGGTGTGCCGCCATGAGCAAGGATCCATGCCACGATCGCCGCGAGGTGGTTGCCCTCAGCTTGGAGGACTGCGCGCTCGATGGTGTGTCCGCCGAGGGCATCGGGACGGGAGAGGCGAATCACCAAGCTGCGAATCGCATCGTCGTCCACCCCAGTGAGCTTAGTTCACAGGCCAAACGGCGCGGCTCTCGAGCGACGGCGCCATCGCCTTCATCTACTCACGACGTCGACGCCGGCCCTGCTCCGCAGCGGCTGTCCCCGTCAGCTTCGATCGGTCGCCTTCGGCGGGATGCCCAGCGACAGGATCGGGTGCAGGCGGGGTGTGGGCCAGTCCGCGGGCCGGGTCTTCTCGATCTGCAGCCTGGCGTCGCGCCCGCGCAGGTCGAGCCGAGCGATCTGGTTGTCGAAGGTGGGGTCCTGCGCGAAGGTCCAGCGCATCGGCGCGGGCGTGACGCCCGCGGCTCGCGCCAGCCGCCGCGCGATGGCGGCAACGGGGCGGGTGAACGCGGAGCGCAGCAACCGGCGCTCGTGCTTGTCGAGCGGGTTGCGCACGGGCGAGCACGTTGCCTGCAGGACCCGGCTGATCACGTCACGGCCGGGGAACCAGGCCTCGGCGAGGTACGCGTGATGCACGTCGCCCGAGAGCAGTACGACCGTCGCGGGGGCGGGTCCGCGGCGGCCCGCCGCGACGTCCTCGAGCAGCACCGACATCCGGCTGAAGCAGCCGTCGAAGGCCGCCCAGTGCTCGAGGTCGAGCCCTTGGCGGATCTTCTCCCCGGCGCGCGCAGCCAGCCTGCCCCAGGCGCCGTTGCATACCGCCTCGTTCCAGGCCTCGAGGTGGTGCATGCCCGCCGCGAGCATGACCGGCAGGGAGGTGCCGATGATCAGGTGGTCGAAGTCGCCGGCGCAGCGATCCTCCACCCACTCCCACTCCGCGTCGGACAGCATCTGGCGGCGGCCCTCGGACAACACGCGGCCTGCGCGGGAGTCGACGACGACGAGACGCGTGCGACCGAAGTCGCGGTAGAAGCTCCAGCGCGCCCCCGCGATCTCTCGCGCGGCGGTCCGGGCGAAGCTGCGCACAAGCTCCTCGCAGTCGCCTTCAGCCTCCTGTACCGCGCAGAAGATCGGGTCGTCGTAGAGCCCGGAGGGCGAGAGGTTCCCGAGGTGCTGATAGATCCAGTACGACATGTAGCCGCCGAGGATGCGCTCCTCCCACCACGGCTGAGCACGCATCTGAGCGACCCACGCCTCGGACGTGTTCCAGTCGTCGTGGACGTCGTGGTCGTCGAAGATCATCGCGCTGGAGACCGCCGACAGCAGCCACCGCAGCGCGGGGTCGCTCCAGCTCTCGCGGTACAGCGAGGTGTACTCCTCGAAGTCGCCGACCTCGTCGGGCGGCGGCCCATCCGATCCGCGTCGCGAGGCGATGAGCTCCTTCGTCGCCGGAGAGACCTCGTCGGCGTACACCTGGTCGCCGAGGAGCAGCAGCGCGTCGGGCCACTCCGAGGGCGGGTCGTACCGCATCCGCTCGACGAGCGCGAGCAACGCGTCGAGCTCACGCCCGCGCGGGTCGTCGTCCTTGCTCAGCACGTAGGGCTTCGCGTGCGGCACGGAGACCCGGCAGGAGCCGAAGGCGAGCCGCAGCGACTCGTCGTGAGTGTGGGTGCGGATGACGCACGGCGGGTACGGATCGTCGGCCGACGGCCAGGACGGAACGCCGTCGAGGTGGACCTCGTAGGGCAGCGTGCTGCCGGGTGCCAGCCCGTCGAGGACGACGAGCGCATAGTGATGGCCGGCGACGGCGAACGTCGACGCGGTGCGACCGAGCACCGCGACCTCGCAGGGCGCGTCGGTTTCCACCCACACCGTCGCCTCGGTGTCCGAGACGTAGCGCAGCAGGGGTCCCAGGACGAGATCGGCCATCGCGGTCAGTCATACCCCACCGGGAAACGCCGCGCGCCGGCCGGCCCACGCGCAGGGCGGACCTCTCGCCGCTCCTCCGCGCCGTGGCATTACGGGATCGCCCCGAGCCGGTCGACGCTAGCGCGCCCGTCCGGCACAACGGCAGGCGAACGTGGGTATGAACGAACGCACCTGGTCTGAGCCACCCGAGCACACCACGAGCGACCCGGAGGTGCTCACGGCGTGCCATGCGGTTTGCCGAGCGTTCGGTCAGCCGGACGCTGGTTCTCAGGCGCTGGCAAGCGGAGGGGGCGGGATTCGAACCCGCGGTCCGGTGGTGCCGGACTCCGGTTTTCAAGACCAGCCGCGCAAGGCCTCAAGAATGGCTCTAGCAAGCCAAATCTCACCCACGCAACCGCAGTGGGGGACATGCTGTGGGACAAGGGGCTCATGCCGCGCGGCTCGTCTCGCGCCGCAGATAGGCATCCAGCAGCCGCGCCGCCTCCTGCTCGTTGCCCGGCATCAGGTGCCCGTACAGATCGAACGTGATCGTCACGCTCGCATGGCCCATGTAGACGCTCAGCGCCTTCGCGTTGACCCCCGCCGCGATCATGAACGACGCGAACGTGTGCCGGCACTCGTGCAGCCCGATCGGGCTCAGACCCGCCCGCTGCCACGCTCGCTGCGCACGACGATTGACCGTCACCGGCGCGAACGCCTGGCCGTTCCCACGACCGAAGACCAGCCCCACACCGCCGGCCACCCC
The DNA here is from genome assembly GCA_051005755.1 of Solirubrobacteraceae bacterium. GTDB lineage: Bacteria > Actinomycetota > Thermoleophilia > Solirubrobacterales > Solirubrobacteraceae > CADCVQ01. Next base: position 9,439 of record JBPCJA010000327.1, on the reverse strand, counting down.
GGCCAGCTTCCGCAGGTGCACATCCAGCACCGACGCGATCGGCACGACACGCGTACCAGCCTTCGTCTTCGGCGCGATCCTGCCCTCCTGCGGATCCCATGAGGCCCGCACACGGATCACGCCGCGGTCCAGGTCGACGTCCAGCCAGTCCAGCGCCTGCAGCTCGCCCCGGCGCAGCCCCCCGTAGAACGCCGTTGCCCACAACGCCCAGTCACGATCCAGCACCTCAATGAGCCGGGCGGCCTCGTTCGGCGAAGCGATCCGATCACGCCGACCGCGAACCGCCGGCAACTCCAGACCCATCGTCGGGTTGACCGCGACCTCACCGCGCACCAGCGCCCGGCGGAAGATCACCCGCAGCGGCAGCAACGTGTTGCGGATCGTCGACGCGCCGTGACCGTCAGCCATCAGCCGATCCACGAGCGCCTGGACATCGGCACGACGGATCTCACTCAGCTTCGCGCCACCAAGGTCAGGCAGCAGCCGCAGCCGTAGCGCCTCCTCGTAGCCACGGATCGCGCTCGGCTTGTATTGATCACCCGAGCGGTTGCGGATCGCGCCCGAGCGCGCACCCTCCACCCAGGCCACGGCCGCCTGTCGCAACGTCGTCGAGCTCGCCGAGATCTCCCCGCGACTCAGCGCGGACAGGCTGTCGATCCGCCACGCCTTCGCGGCCGCCAGCGTCGGAAACGTCTTGCGAATCCGCCGCCGCTCCCGCGGAATCCACACGCTCACACGGAAGCTCGGCCTACACGAACACACCGCCTCGTCTCGCACACCGGGACAGCCACGGGCGTGACGAACCTCAATGCCCTCGTGGTGGCCCGCCATCCTCGCTCACGCTCCCAGCGCCCGCGTCGCGTTCTCGTCAAGCCAGCGCTCCAGCTCCCCGACCGGAATCAGCCGCCGCCGACCACAACGCACGACACGCAGCTCGTGCATCACATGGCACTCCAGAAAGTCCACGCTCACGCCCAGAGCCTCAGCCGCCTCGACCTTCGACAACGCCAGCCGCCGCGGCGCACGGGCGCTCCCCAGACTCCCCGCATCGGCTACACGGCCATCGACTCGTCCTGCGGTGCTTCGCATCGGTGCTCCCTCCTTCCGTTGTGGTGGTCGTCGAGCGCTTCTCGCGCGAGCTGGCGGTGTTCGCGGGCTCTGGCGGCAGCTTGAGCAGCAAGGAAAACGTCGGCGGTTGTGAGATGACCAACGCCGACGAACTCGAAGCGCCCGATGCGCTGCTCCTGGGCCAGCTCGGCGAGGGCGCGCTGCGCCTCGTCGCCCTCAGTGAGCAGCCGGTCGCGGACGTGGTCGACGCGGACTTGGCGGAGGTCTTTGAGCCGCATCGACCAGTGGCGGGACTTGGTGAGGCAGTGGCCGCGGTGGCCGAAGGTGTGCGCGCATGCCGCAAGCCGCCGGTCGCGCTTGTCGCGCTTGGGTGGTTGGAGGGGGGCAGCAGTGATCGTGCACACCCCGGCCACCGCGACCACTGCCCCCGTGTCGAGAACGAAGCCCTCAGCGGTGCGGCGGACGATGCGGCCGACGTGCTCGGCGCCGAGATGCATCCGGATCGTCACCCGTTCGTCGGTGCTCATCGCTCGCACGATCCGTAGCGCGAGGTCGTTGGGGTCCTCGAAGGTCGCTGGCGGCGTCGGCGGTGGTGGCGGCGGTAGTGCGGGCAGCGGGTCGGCGGCGATCGCCTCGGTCACCCGATCATCGAGGGTGAACCCGGTCTTCAGGTAGCGGCGGTTGTGCTCGGACACCGGGATGTGCTCGACTTCCTCGCGCGTGATGCGGTGCAGCAGACCGCCGGCCTGTTCGGTGCTCTTGGTCGTGTACTTCGCCAGATAGCCCGCCTTGCCGCGGCGCTCTTGGTCGTCGTTGGAGAGCTGCTCGACGTCGAGCTGCTCGCCCCACCCGATGGTGCCGGCGCCGAGCTCGTCGGGCACCGTGACGCTGACTTCCTCGACGGCCGCGCGAAGCGCTTGCTCGAGCAGCTGCACGGTGAAGCGCTTGGCGGGCGGGCGGATCTCGTCGGCGCGGTAGGCGGGCATCCGGCGGTCCAGCCGGATGAGGGGGTGCAGGTGCACGAGGCCGCGGCGCTGGTACTCAGCGACCTTGACGTACGAGACGCGGACCTGCTCGTGCAGGCGCTTCTGCGTGATCCCGACGAGGCCGGCGAGCCGTCGGGGCAGGTAGATCATCGTACGGCGCCACAGCTCGCCGAGCAGGTTGTTCCAGATCACCGCGCCGTCGTAATCGAAGCAGTCCGGGCACAGCGGCTCGCCCAGGCACGGATCGTCCGACCCGTGGATACGGCTGCAGAAGAGCGGGGTGCCATGCTCGCAGACGGGCCGGTCGCGCCGCGGATGACACCGGATGGGCTGGCCGTCGGGGCCGAGCAGATGCGCGTGCACGACCCCAAAGCTCGGTGCTGTGAGGGTGGCGAAGACGGCGGGATGCTGCATGACGGATTCGGGGATGCCCTTGCCGCCACGCAGGCCGGCGGTGATCAGGTGCCAGGCGTCGGCGCGGTAGCGCTCCGCACACGGCCCGCACACCGCCTCGCGGCGGTTCCCGCACGCCTTCCGAAGCACCCCGTCCGGTTCGGTGTCGGTCGTCCACACTTGGCGGCGCCGCCCGTGTCCGTCGCAGACGTCGACGTGGCCGCGCAGGCGGACGGGCTGGGCGCAGTAGCCGGAGGAGCGCAGCTGCGCCTCAAAACGCTCATAGTCGGGGCGGGTGAGACGGTCGACGACACCCTGCGTGAGCGCGTCGAGGACCGGCGTGGTCATCGGCCTGTCTCGCGGTAGATCGCGTTGCGCAGCCGTTCCTCGCGGTTGTCGATGAACATGCCGAGCTGCTCGACGCCCCGTGGCACAGCCATCGGTGCCGGCTGCCCGGTCGTGATGTGCTGATGCTTGTCACATGCCGGCACGCGGACCGCTGAGCGGACCAGGCGCTGATACGCGCTCGGGTCGCCGATGATCGGATCGACCGGCGCGATACTGCGGTACTGCGCCGGCGCGACCTCGACCTCGCCGACCGCCGGTAGGCCGCACCAGGCGCAGTCACGGCCGATCATGCCCTGCCCAGTCACGACAGACCCTCGTCGCGATCGTCGGTGGCGCCGCAGTAGCTGCACGATTGGCCGGCTGGATCCACAAGCCAGGCGTGCACGATCGTCCCGGCGGTCGCGGGCTGGCGGTCCTCGCAGATCTCGTGCAGGCAGTCGGCGCACAGGACCGTGTCGTCTTGCATCACCGCAAACGCGGTCATGACACGGCCCGCTTGCCGTCGTCCTCCGGCCGTTTGTCGCGGCCAGTTGGGAGTTCGATGATCTCACCGTCGACGTCGTGCTCGGCGGCTTGGAAGAGCACCTCGCCGTCCAGCCCGGCCCTGGGGGCCGCGTAGGTGGCGACCATGTCGGCGATGTCCTCGTCGGTGATCTTAGCGGCGCGGACGCGTGTGGGTTCGCGGATGCCCTCGACGCGGACGTAGCCGACACCGGGCAGGCTGCGGGGGATGCGGTCGCAGCTGGCGCCCTGCTCATGGGCGCCGTCGCCGAGGACCATGTCGACCTCATTCGGCGTATCCAGCCGCAACGCGACCCGCAGCGGAAACAGGTTGCGCAGCTCGATGACCTCTCTGCGCGGGTCCTGCAGCGCGGCGATGACGCTGATCCCGACGGCGCGGCCCTGCGTGAGCAGCAGCCCGAGCGCCTGCTTGATGCGGTCCTTGACCTTGCGGTCAGTCAGGTACGCCGTCAGGTTGGCGATCTCGTCGATGACGAGCACGATCTGCGGATCGGTCGACGTGGGCTCGTGCAGCCGCGTGACGCCATCAAGGCCTAGCGCGCGCTGCTGCATGACCTTGACGAGGTCTTCGAGCAGCTCGACGATCTCGTCATACGGACGGTCCGTCGCTGTCGGCACCGCAAAGCGGACGTACAACGCCCGGCCAGGTCCGAGCTCCATGCCGCCCTTGGGATCGATCGCCCACACCGCGACGCGGCCGTCACGGATCGCCGGGGCGAGCCCGCGGAGAATTGACCACAGCACCGAGCCCTTCCCCGAGCCCATCATGCCCGCCGTCAGGAGATGCTCGCCACGCACCGGAAGCCGCCACGGCTCGCCATTCTCCTGACGCCCGATCGCCACCGCCCGCAGATCCACCTCGTCAGGAACCGGCAACGCCGGGACCGTCTCGACCAGCGGGTCAGCGGTCATGAACTCAAGCCACACGCGACGCGGGCGGTCCTCACGCACACGACACGCGAGGGCGCCGAAGCTGTGCGCCAGCTGCGAAGCGGCGCGCTCGACGTCCTCGGTGCACTGGCCGCCCACCAGCCCGATCAGCACCCGATCACACCACGCAGTCGAGTAGACCTTGCGGATCTTCGGGACGCCCTCACGCATCCGGTAGCGCTTACCAAGGCCGCAGAGCACCATCGTGCGCCGCCAGCGGCGGTCATACACCCACAACCGCCGCCACGACGAACGCAACCGGCGGCCGATCAGACGTTGGAAGGACGACTTGTGCGCCAGCCGCCACACCCCCAGGGCGATCAGCGCCCACACGACCAGTGCCTGCGCGTCGTGCGGGCCGAGCCAGATGACCAGGGCGATGTACGCGGCGAGTGGGACGCTCAGCAGCGGGCGCTTGACGATCGCCCACACCATCAAAAGCCAGCCGGCCAACAGCACGATCACCAACACGATCAAAAGGCCCTCAGGCTCGCTTGGCTGCGGACGCTTTGCCGTGGACTGAGACGCCATCACCCACCACCCCCCTGCCGGTAGATGCCGTCGCGTAGCACCCACACATCAGCGTTGCGGGCCTGCTCCTCGCTGAACCCAGCGGCCGTCATCGCCTCGACGAGCCGGACGGTTGCCTCGCCGACGTCGGCGGCGAGCAGGCGGCGCTCGTCGACGGCCGACTGGTAGTCACAGAACGCGATGCAGATGCTCTCGGCGATCGCCTCAAGTGCGCTGCCCAACGACTCGCCCTCAAGCGAGCCGCGCTCCGACGCCGCTGACCACAGCACCGATGCCTTCCCCGAGCCGGTCGCGCCGGGCAGCGCGCGCAGCGCATCGGCCGATACGCCGAGGCGCAGCAGATCGTTGGCGTCAAGCAGCCGCCGTTGCGCCGCGTTGAGGTCGACTACCAGCTGGCGATCGGCCGCAAACAGCGCCGCAAGCGCCTCGGCCAGCTCGCGCACGTCCGCCCCCACGACCGCGGCACCGCCACACGACGCGCTCATACCGACCACCACCCAGCACTGGCCACGAACTCGGCCAGGCGGCCGCGGCCCCGCTCGGTCAGCCGAAAGCACAACGAGCTGTCGATCAGCCCCCGCTCTTCGAGCTCGGCGAGCACGTCGAGCAGCTCGGGCTTGCGTGCCAGCGGGTGGGCGTCCTTGCGCTCCAGCTGATAGCGCAGCTCGCTCTCGCTGACACAGATCGCGCGGTCGACGCGCGTGAGGATTTGGCGCTCTTCGGCGTCCGCGCGTACCCGCGAGCGGACGCTCATCGTCGTCGTGGTCATGGCCTACGCCGCCGTCTTCTCGTTGGCCTGCCCGCGCCCGCCCTCCGACCGGATCACGGTCGCGCGAAACGCCATCCCCGAGCGGCCGTCCATCTCCCACGCCTGCGCGGTCATGCCCTCCACACGGACCATCTCGCCCTGACCGACCTTCGGATCGCCGGGGACGCTGACACGGATGATCTCCGCGTCCCCGTCGCCCAGCGCGACGACCTGCACCCGCCACAGCACATCACCGTTGGCGTCCTTCCGAGCAGCCCACGACTCACGCGGCTTGCCCTCCTCAAACTGCCGCAGCTCCTCAGCGGGCGCCACGACCAGGAACTTCAACCGGCTCGTATCGATCGGCAACCGCACTGCTCGGCCTCCTTGGAGTCGGCTCGTGGCGTATTCCACGAGCCCAAGGGACCATAGGACGTACTTGCAGTGCTGTCTAGTACTTTTTGTGCGGGTAGCCCATCGGGGGGGGGTTAGGGAACCACATCCATGCGCTGCGCGAGTGCTTGCAGCTCGTCGTTGCGCTCGCCCGCGCGCTCGACGAGATCGCGCACGAGTCCTCGCGCGAGCCGGTGCTCCTGCAAGAACTCCGGAGCCAGCCGCTCGGCGTCGCTAAGGGCACGTAGCGCTTCCACGGTGCGGCGTCGCTGGGCGTGGGCCCGCGCCACATCGATCAGGAAGCGTGCCTGGCGCTCTGCCGACAGCTGCGAAACGTCGACTCGTGAAGCCGCATCCAGGGCTTCGCCGGCGTCGCCGAGCTCAATCGCCACGGCTACACGATGCACTTCGACGTTGGCCGGTCCGAACTCCGTGTGAAAGTCGTTACGACCATCGCCGATCTTGTCCGCCGCCTCAGCGGCTAGACGCAGATGCTTGCGAGCTGCCTCGCGATCGTTGTCGCGTGCCGCCACGACCGCCAACGCGAGATGCAACGCTCCCCACAGCGACAGCAGCGGCGATGACCCCGACGCAGATTCAGGCGCAAGCATCTCCAGCGTTCGGCGCGCAACGAGCCGGGCCTGGGCAACGCGGCCGGTCCGCAGAAACGACAGCACGAGGCGGTGCGCACCCGAGATCACAAGCAGCGATGACCGCGCTCGCTCTCCTGCCATCATCGCCCGGTCCGCAGCCACCCAGGACGCATCCGCATCCCCCAGCACCGACAGCACCGCCGACGCCGCCTGATACGCCCACGCCAAGGCCTCAAACCACCTAGCCGTCTCCTTCCCAGAGGCGCGACGGGCACCTTCCTCCAGCACCGGCAACAGCTCGCTGAGGCGGCGACACGCATCTGCGGACTGCGATGCATGCGTCATGTCCCAGACCGCATCAACCTGCCCCGTGAGCGATGCGAGATCCCCGACAAACCCGGCTGCTGGCTCGCCGGTAAACACCGTCGCACCGGACGGCGGACCGCTGAGCACCGCCCGAACGTCATCGAGAAACCCCAAGACTGGGGGAGACCTCTCGCCTTCGACCGCTACGCCGCTTCGCAGCTCGCCGACCGCCACGCCTAGCTCGTCGGCCATCCGCTCCAGCACCGACAGGCGATCGACCGCGCGCACTCCACGCTCGACCTGAGACACCCAGCTCTCCGAACGACCAAGCCGTGAGGCCAGCTCGACTTGCGACAGGCCCCGACGTCGTCGCAAGAACGCGACCCGCTCACCAAGCGACGAGTCAGCCGCCACGAGCAACCGATGACACAGCCGGACCAGCACCCGAACGCAGGGTCAAGAACTCAACCCGCGGCGGCCCGCTGAAGTATCGCTCTCGCTCAGACAGAAACCGACGCACGTGGGGCTGCGTCTCATGCTCATCAAACGCAGCACGATCCCGGTATAGCTCGTAGAACACCCGCCCAGCCGGGTCGTCCTCGACCTCGTGGACGGCGTATATCAGCGTCCCAGGCTCCCGCTCCCCGATGAGCTGGACGGTCTCCGACACCAGCCGATCAAACGCGTCCTCACTACCAGGACGTAGAGAGAACCGGACAACCAGACCGAACCCCAGACTTGCCACAGCGCAGCATCATGACGAACGACCCGGCCACGAGACCCCAGATCTAAAGTAGGCGACGCGCTCACGCGCACGGGAGCGCCGCCGCAAGCACGTGCGCCACTGCTTCGATCGCGGGTGGCGGCCTGAGCAGGCCGTCGGCATCCAGCCGCTTGGCCAGGAGATCTGCCGTCGTAAAGCACAGCACGCCGTGCACCGGCACGTCTGCATGCTCGCGCGCGGCCAGCGCGGCCAGCGCGGCGCGCACAGCGGACACCTGACGCCGCCATACAACCCGCATCGTTCCAGGACGCCGCGCCTTAAACAGCGTCTCGGCGTCAGGCCCACGCCGAGAGCAACCGCAGGCAGCTCACGGACGCCGATCGCTCCGAACCCAGCCGCCGAAGTCGAGCAACCGAGCCCACCCCGGATGACCTCCTGCCTTCTCAGTCGAAGGTCGCGGTGCGCGCTGAATCCCGCCGCTGGCCGGGCCCCGCAGACTGCTCCCTTCGTCCAGAAGCGGAAGCGGGACGGCGGCGTCCGGGTCGGTCGAGCGGTCGCATGGGAACGTGCCAGTTGCCTCGCCGCCGACGTGCCATGGTCGTGGCGGCGTCGCCGGTGTGGCGGGCGCTGGCGACACGAGAGATCCCGTTACGGACAGACAAGGTCACGATCGCCGCCTGCAGCCTGGCCCCGAAGCAGCTCGCCGCGATCTGGGCGGGCAGTCTCGCGGTCGTCTGATCGCAGTCCGGGCAGCGCACGCGCTGGCACTGATGCTCGGTCACCGTCACGGCCATCACCGGCAGCTCCTCGACCTCTGACCTACATCAGTGGGTAGGGATCAGCTGATGTCGGTGTGGTGACTGGCGGGCCGGTCGCTGGTTGATCCCCGTTGACGTAGAAAAGCCCCGCAGATGCGGGGCTTTTCCGTCCGGTCTGGCCGTCAGGATCGGTGGTGTGAGTATCGAACGTGCGACGGTGGGCCGGGCTCACCCAGGGGGTGCGCATGGGACACGTGACAGGGGCGCCGGACGGCTTGCGGTTGTCGCGGACGATCCGTCGCTTACGCCGCACGCGGGGCTGGCGGTCGTCGGCGATCTGGCGCGCCATCTCGGCCTGGTCGGGCTGATCGACGGCGAGCTGGCTGTGGAGCGCAGGGCGCGGCCGGTCAAGACGCGCCGCCGGGGCGTGTCGGCGGGCGGGCTGGTCGTCAGCCTGGCGGAATGCCAGCTGGTCGGCGGCGCGTTCTTCGGCCATCTTGAGGATCTGCGCGCCGACACGGCCGGGGCCGCGTTGCGGGCGGTCGGCGATGTGCCGTCGGCGCCGGCCGCTTTGCAGGTCAGCAAGCGCTTCCGCCGCGTTCACTGCCAGCGCGTGGAACGCGCGATGAGTCGTGCCGGGCAGCGCCTGGACCGCGGCCTGGGCCGCGAGGCGGACGAGTCGGTCACGATCGATCTTGACGCGACGCAGATCACCGTCTACGGCCGCGGCAAGGACGGCGCGGCGCGCTGTCGGACCGGGGAGATGAGCTACGCGCCGCACATCGCGTTCTGGGCTCAGCGTGGCCGCGCGCTGACCGGTGAGCTGGTCGGCGGCAACCAGGAGCGCCTGTCGGGCGCGGACTGCGCGACGATCGCCACGCGCGCGATCGCGATGCTCCCCCCGGAGCACGGGCCGGTCGACATGCGCGTCGACTCCGCCTACTACGCCGTCGACCTGCTGCACCGCTGCGCAAGGAGCACGCGCGCTTCACGGTCTCGGTCCCGCGCAGCAGCGCGATGTGGAAGACACTCACCGAGATCCCCGACGGCGCCTGGACGGACGCGCTTGGGATGGCGGGCGCGCAGGTCGCCGAGACGACCTACCGGCCGGGCGGCTGGCAGCACGAGCCGCTGCGGCT
>JBPCJA010000326.1:0-10996 GCA_051005755.1 Solirubrobacteraceae bacterium | reverse complement strand
CAATGTGCCGCCGTTCCCTTTCCGATCCCCACGTGCCTTCCGACGACGCAACGAACCCGTCCCCCGCCGCCACTTCGCGCTGCCGATCATCGTCGGTGCGACGGCCCTGAAGGGCACGCGCCTGGCGCGCCGCGGCCTGCCGGCGGGCACGGCGCGCGCGTTCCTCGCCGGCGTCGTGGCGTCGTTCGCCACGACGCTTGCCTCGATCCGGATCATCCGCCAGGTCGAGCGTGACCGCTCGCTCGTGCCGTACGCGGCCTACCGCATCGCGCTCGCGGGGCTCGTGGTAGTGCGCCTGCGCCGGGGGGTCAGCACACGCGCGACTGAGTCGTGTCCGAGGTCGGCGGCGCCGCACGGTCGGCTCGCGTCCGCGATCGGGAGCGGGAGCGTCGCTGCCAAGCATGTCGCGTTTTCCTCCATATGGAGGACAAAAGCGACACGCTCGCCGCGTGCGCGCGCAGGGCAGCGCCGACCCCTGCGCTAGGTTCGGGCGATGAGCGACTCCTACGCGGCCGCCGGCGTGGACATCGCCTCCAGCGATGCCGGCGTCCGGGCGCTCGTCGACGTCCTGCGCACCATCGACCCGGGCCGCCCGAGCCGCTCGCTGCTGGGCTCCGGGCACTATGCGAGCGTCCTGCGGGTCGCCGACGACCTCGCGATCGCGCTGTCGACCGACGGCGTCGGCTCCAAGCTCGTCGTGGCCGAGCAGGCCGGCCGCCTGGACACCGTCGGGATCGACTGCATCGCGATGAACGTCAACGACCTCGTCTGCGTCGGCGCCGAGCCGCTGGCGATGCTCGACTACCTCGCCGTCGAGCAGCCCGAGCCGGCCGCGCTCGCGCAGATCGCGCAGGGGCTGAAGGCCGGCGCGGAGGACGCGGGGATCGAGATCCCGGGCGGCGAGCTGGCGGTCCTGCCCGAGCTCATCCGCGGCCATCCGAGCCCGCACGGCTTCGACCTCTGCGGCGCGGCGTTCGGGACGGTCGCCCCCGACGCGATCGTCACCGGCGCGGCGATCGCCCCCGGCGACGCGCTCGTCGGGCTGCCCTCGAGCGGCCTGCACTCAAACGGCTACACGCTCGCTCGCCGCGCGCTGCTGCACGACGGCGGCCTCGGCCTCGACGACGCGCCGGCGCAGCTCGGCGGCGCCACCGTCGCCGACGCGCTGCTCGAGCCGACCGTCATCTACGTCCGCGCGGTCCTCGAGCTGCTGGCGTCCGGCATCGACGTCAGGGGCCTCGCACACATCACCGGCGGCGGCCTGTCGAACCTCCTGCGCCTCAACGCCGCCGTCGGCTTCGAGATCGAGCGCCCGCTGCCGGTCCCGCCGGTCTTCGCGCTCGTCGCGCAGCTCGGGGACGTGCCCGAGGCCGAGATGTGGGACGTCTTCAACATGGGCTGCGGATTCGTCGCCGTCGTGCCGGCCGCGCAGGCCGACGAGACGGTCGCGCTCCTGACGAGCCGTCATCCGGGCGGCGCCCGGATCGGGACCGCCACCGACCGCGCTGGGCAGATCGTGCGAGCGGCGGCCGCTCAGAACGCCTGACCGCGCCCGAGCGTCCGCTCGAGCTGCCCCGTGGCGGGGTCCCACAGGCGCACGGTCGTGTCCTCGCCGGCGCTGGCCAGGTGCGCGCCGTCGGGCGAGAAGGCCAGGCCCCAGACGGAGTCGGTGTGGGCGGCGAGGATCGCCGTCTGCAGCCCGCTCGCGTGATCCCAGAGACGGACGGTCTTGTCCTCGCCGGCGCTGGCGAGCGTCTGCCGGTCCGGTGAGAACGCGACCGCCGACACCCAGTCGGCGTGCGCTTCGAGGATCGCTGTCTGCTGCGCGCTCGCCACGTCCCACAGCCGCACGGTCGCATCGTCGCCGGCGCTGGCCAGCACCGTGCCGTCGGGCGCGAACGCGACCGCGCGCACCCAGCTCGTATGCCCCTCGAGGATCGCGGTCTGCTGCGCGCTCGCCACGTCCCACAGCCGCACCGTGCCGTCGCCGCCGGCGCTCGCGAGCAGGTCGCCGCCAGGCGCGAAGGCGACCGCGCGGACGCGACCGCGGTGGCCCTCGATCGTCGCCGTCTGCCTGCCGCTGACGGCATCCCAGAGGCGCACCTTGCCGTCGCCGCCGGCGCTCGCGAGCAGGCTCGAGTCCGGCGAGTACGCGACCGCGCGCAGCCGGCCGGCATGACCCTCGAGGATCGCCGTCTGGCGGCCGCTGGAGGGATCCCACAGGCGCACCTTGCCGTCGTCGCTGCCGCTGGCGAGCCGGCTGCCGTCGGGCGCGTAGGCGATCGTCCGCACGCGGCCGGCACGGCCGTCGAGGATCGCGACCTGCTCGCCGCTGCCGGGGTCCCACAGGCGGACGGTGCCGTCGTTGCCGGCACTCGCCAGCGTTCCGCCGCCAGGCGCGAAGGCGGCCGCGCGCACGACGCTCGTGTGGCCCTCGTGCCCGTGCGGCCGGTGCGCGCCGTCGCCCGCTGCGCGGCGATCGGCCTCCAGGCCGGCGACCCGCCGCTCGAGCTCCGCGACGCGTTCCTCCAGGCCGGCTGTCGGCTCGGCGCCCATGTCGGCGGGAGCTTAGTCTCGATCCACCGAAGGTCGCCGCGAGATTCGGTGGATCGAGGCTTAAGGCCCAGCACGTAGGAGATCGACACCCCGTCGCCGAAGCGTGTCGGCACGCGTCGCAGCGCCGGCTCGTCCGCCCACTGTCGCGACGAGGCGTGATCGGTGTAATAGGTGACGTGCACCCCCCACCTGCGACTGCACAATAGAGCGATGGCATCACCGGTCGGCACCCTCCTGTCCAAGCGCTACCGGCTCGACGCGCAGGTCGGGTCAGGCGGGATGTCGACGGTCTACCGCGCCTTCGACACCGTGCTCGAGCGCCAGGTGGCCATCAAGCTCATGCACCGCGAGATCGCCGGCGACTCCGACCAGCTCGAGCGCTTCCGCCGCGAGGCGCGGGCCGTCGCGCAGCTCAACCACCCCCACGTGGTCGGCGTCATCGACGCCGGCGAGGAGGGCGAGGACGACGGCTTCACGACCCCGTACATCGTCTTCGAGTACGTCGAGGGCGAGACGCTCAAGGAGCGCATCCGCCGTAACGGGCAGCTGCCGGTCGCGGAGTCGATCGCCTACGCGATCGAGGTCGCGCGCGCGCTCGGCGCCGCCCACGAGCGCCAGATCGTCCACCGCGACGTCAAGCCCCAGAACGTCCTCATCGACGAGGAGGGTGCGGCGAAGGTCACGGACTTCGGCATCGCCCGCACGCTGCACCAGGAGGGCCTGACGGCCGACGGCCGCGTCCTGGGCACGACGGACTACGTCTCGCCCGAGCAGGCCCTCGGCCACCCCGTCTCCGGCCAGTCCGACCTCTACTCGCTCGGGATCGTCCTCTTCGAGATGCTCACCGGCGACGTCCCCTTCAAGGGTGAGAACCAGATCGCGGTCGCGATGAAGCATGTCCGCGAGGAGCTGCCCGACGTCCAGGTCCGCCGCCCCGAGGTGTCGGCGGCGCTCGCCGCCGCGCTCGACCGCGCGACGGCCAAGGAGCTCGACCGCCGCTATCCCCATGCCCACGCGATGATCGCCGACCTCGAGCAGGTGCTGGCGATCGAGACGGCGCGTCACGGCCAGGTCACCGGCGAGGCGACGGCCGTCCTGCGCAGCCTGCCCAGCGAGACCCGCAAGCGCCTGCCGCTGCGCGCCCGGCGGTCGACGAAGGCGCTGGTCGGGTTCGTGCTCGTCGCCGTCGCGGTCTCCGCCGGGCTCGCGCTGCTGGCGGCAAACCAGACCGAGCGCGGAACCGGCAAGCGCTCCGGCGCCTCGGCCGGGCCCGGCCAGCCGCAGGACGTGGCGCTCAAGCAGCGCGCGCCGGCGGACTACGACCCGATCGGGGGCGACGGCGAGCACGGCGAGCAGACGAGCGCGCTCGTGGACGGTGTCCCGTCGTCGACGTGGTCGACGGAGAGCTACGAGAACGGCGAGCTGCAGAAGGCAGGCGTCGGGGTCGTCATCGACGCCGCTCCGGGCGTCGCCGCCACGTTGCTCGAGGTTCGCACGCCGACGCCCGGCTTCGAGGTCACGGTCTACGTCGCGCGTACGTCGATTCCGCAGGCGGCGCCGCCCGCCGGGGGCTGGACGCGCGTCAGCCGCGAGGCCGTGGTCGTCGGCGAGAACGAGAAGATCGAGCTCGACACCGCCGGCAACCGCTTCCGCCGCTACCTCGTGTGGATCACGAAGCTGCCGCCGGGGGAGCAGAGCGCGAAGATCTCCGAGATCCTCCTGTACCGGTGATCGCCGCGGCGTTCGTGTTCGCGCCCGCCGCGCTGCCGCTCGCCGGCTCGACCGTCCACGTCGACGCCGGCCACAACAGCGCCAACGGCGCGCATCCGGCGCAGATCGACCGGCAGGTGCCCGCAGGACGCGGCGGCTTTCGCAAGGCCTGCGACACGACCGGCACGCGGACCGCCGACGGGCGCCTCACGGAGGCGCGCTTCACGCTCGACGTCGCGCTGCGCCTGCAGCGCCGCCTCGGGGCGCTCGGCGCCCACGTCGTCTCGACGCGCCGCACGAACGACGGCATCGGCCCCTGCGTCGACGAGCGCGCCGCGATCGGAACCCGCGCCGGCGCCGACGTCGCGCTGTCGATCCACGCCGACGGCGGTCCGGCCGGAGGGCGTGGCTTCCACGTGATCGCGCCGTCGAGCTGGGCAACATGCGCAACGCCGCGGACGCGCGGCTCCTGAAGCGCCCCGCGCACCGCGACCGGCTCGCGCTGGCGCTCACGCGTGCGGTGCTCAGGACCGTTCAGAAGCGGTAGGCGCGCTCCTCGGCGTGGCGCTCGGCCGCGAGCTCGCAGAGGCGGGTGACGAGCTCCTCGTAGGGCAGCCCACTGGCCTCCCAGAGCTTCGCGTAGACGCTCGTCGCCGTGAATCCGGGCATCGTGTTGAGCTCGTTGAGCAGCACGTCGTCGCCCTCGACGAAGAAGTCCGCGCGGGCGAGGCCGGAGCAGCCGAAACGGCCGAAGGCGGCGATCGCCATCGCCCGCACGCGCTCGCGCGCGACGGCCGAGATTCGCGCCGGGACGACGAGCTGCATCCCGCCCGGCTCGTACTTGGCGGCGAAGTCGTACCAGTCGGCGGCGATGACGATCTCGCCCGGCTCGGAGGCCTGCGCCGCGCGCGTGGCGCCGAGCACCGAGCACTCGACCTCGACGCCGGCGCTCATCGCCTCGACGATGACGCACGGGTCGTGGGCGAAGGCGGCGTCGAGCGCCGGCGCCAGCGCGCCGGCGTCGGTGACCTTGGCGATCCCGACCGACGAGCCCAGCCGCGCGGGCTTGACGAAGACGGGCAGCCCCAGCTCGGCGAGCTCGGCGAGCAACGCCTCGGGCTCCTGCTCCCAGCGCGTCGAGCGGATGCCGGCGTAGTCGACCTGCGCCAGGCCGGCTCGCGCCATGAGGTCCTTCGCGACGATCTTGTCGAGGCAGACCGCCGACGCCAGCACGCCCGACCCGACGTAGGGCACGTCGAGCAGCTCGAGCAGGCCCTGGACCGTGCCGTCCTCGCCGTAGGGGCCGTGCAGGACCGGAAACGCGACGTCGGCGTCGAGCAGGCCGCGGGCGGGCGCCAGCGCGAGCTCCTCGCCGTCGTGGACCCAGGTCCCGTCGCGTTCGAGCGTGACCTCCAGCACCTCGTGGCCGGCGGCGCGCAGCCCGCCGGCGACCGAGGCGCCGCTCGCCAGCGATACCTCGTGCTCGGACGAGCGCCCTCCGGAGAGGACGGCGACGATCACGGCCCCGGTCCCGGCGCGGCCGGAACGGGCGTCGTCGAGGCCGGCGGCACCGGCGTCGTCGCGCTCGGATCGGGGTTGAGCACCGGATCGAAGCGCCCGACGGTGATCGTCACCGTCGAACCGCGGTCGACCTTCTCCTTGCCCGCCGGCGACTGCTCCTGCACGAGCCCGTCCTCGCTCGGCGTGTCGACCGCGACCTCCTCGACGCCGACCTCGAAGCCGCGCCCGGAGAGCGTCTTCGTCGCGTTGTTCTGCGAGCGTCCGACGACGTCGGGTACCGCGACCTTCTTTGGCTCGATCGCAACGCTGATCGTGACCGTCGACCCGCGCGCGGCGCGGCCGGCGGCGGGTTTCTGGGAGAGCACCGTCCCAGGATCCGCCTTGGCGTCCTCCTGCTGCCTGACGGCGACATTGAAGCCGGCCCGCTCGAGCGCTATGCGGGCGTCGTCCTCGCTGCGGTCGGTGACGTCGGGCACCGGCAGCTGCAGGGGTCCGGTCGAGACCTCGATCTTCACCTTGGTGCCCCGCTCGACCTGCGAGCGGGCCGACGGGTCCTGGGCGATGACACGATCGGGCCTGACCGTGTCCGACGCCGTCGGGACCTCGTCGACGAGGAAGCCTTCTGCGAGCAGCGCCTTGCGCGCGGCGCGCCGGCCGGCGCCGACGACGTCCGGGACACCGCTGATCGCGCGCCCGTCGGAGATGTTGAGGGTCACGGTCGAGCCGGCGTCGGCGGCGCTTCCGCCGCTGGGATCCTGGCCGATGACGGTGTTGCGCGGCTTGTCGGAGTTGTCCCGGACGTAGGTGACCTCGAAGCCTTCGGTCTGCAGGCGCTGGGTCGCGACGGAGATCGAGCTGCCGACGACGCGGGGCACCTGCACGCGGTCGGGCGCGCCGAGCAAGGCGACGGCGGTGACGACGCCGGCCACGAGCACGACGCCGGCCACGAGCCACGGCCAGCGCGGGCGCCGCCGGCGCGGCGGCGGCGCGAGGACGGCCTCGCGCTGGACCTCCTGGTAGGGCGGGCCGCCGGGATAGACGCCGGCTGCCGGCGGAGGCGGAGCAGACCGCCGCGAAGGGGGCGCAGACGCCGGCGGAGACGGAGGCGGCATGGCGCCGCCACCACCCGTGGCCGCGGCCGGGGGCAGCGCCGCCGCGGCGGCGTTGGCGGCTGCGATCGCGGCCGGTGACGGGATCCGCGAGCCGGCCGCCTCGAGCGCCGCGATGAACTCGTCCGCATCGGAGAAGCGGTCGGCCGGTTCCTTCTCGAGCGCCCGCAGGACGACGGCCTCGAGCTCGGGCGTCACCGCCCGGTTGATCCGGCTCGGCGGCACGGGCACCTCGCTGACCTGCTTGAGCGCGATCGTCAAGGCCGTCTCGGCCTCGAACGGGACGCCTCCGGTGAGCAGCTCGTAGAGGACGATCCCGATCGAGTAGAGGTCGGAGCGCGCCGTGACGGCGTGGCCCTGCGCCTGCTCGGGAGAGAGGTACTGCGCCGTGCCCATGATCGAGCCCGTCTGCGTCATGTCCGAGGCCCCCGCGCGGGCGATGCCGAAGTCGGTGACCTTCGCGCGATCCTCGTCGTCGACGATGACGTTCTGGGGCTTGAAGTCGCGGTGGATGACGCCGCGGCGGTGCGCGAAGCGCGCCGCGCGCAGAACCTGGACCGTGAGGTCGACGGCCCGATGCGGCTCGAGCGGGCCGTCCTCTCCGACGATCTGCTTCAGCGTCCGGCCGGCGACGTACTCCATCGCGATGTACGAGGTGCCCTCCCACTCGCCGCGGTCGTAGACCGAGACGACGTGCTGGTGCTGCAGACCCGCCGCCGACGACGCCTCGCGGCGGAAGCGCTCGACGAACTCCGCGTCCGCGGCGAAGCGCTCGTGCAGGACCTTCAGCGCGACCCTGCGCCCGAGCTGGAGGTCCTGTGCGCAGTAGACCTCGGCCATGCCGCCGGTGCCGAGGTGGGCGATGACCTGGTAGCGGCCGTCGATGACGGCATCGGCCGGGATCTCCCTCATCGTGAGCGCCCACCCAGCGAGTTCGCACGGGCTCTGGTCGAACAATGACGCGCTCTCATCGCAGTAGTTCCTCCATGACCTTCTTGGCGATTGGGGCCGCGACCATGCCGCCCTGCCCCCCGACGATGTTCTCGAGCGTGACGGCGATCGCGACCTTCGGCGCGCGGCGCGGCGCGAAGCCGATGAACCAGGGCTGGTTGATGCGCTGCGCGATGTTGAGCTCGGCGGTGCCGGTCTTGCCCGCGACCTCGATGCCCTCGAGCGCCGCGGCCGTGCCGGTGCCCTCGCGCACGACGTTGCTCATCATCTCGGTGAGCTGGCGGGCGGTCGAGACCGACATGACGCGCTGCGCCTCCTCGTGCTCGATCCGCCGGACCGTGCGCCCGTCGACGTCCACGATCCGGCTCGTGAGCTGCGGCTTCATCCGCATGCCCTCGTTGGCGACCGTCGCGGCGACCGTCGCCATCTGAAGCGGCGTGACCCGCAGGCGCTCCTGGCCGATGCCGACGCGGCCGATGTCGACGCGCTTGGAGCCCGCCGACAGCAGCTTCCCCTTGTCGTAGACCCCGCTGGGGAGCATCTGGCCGTCGGGATAGTCCAGCGGGGGATCCGAGCCGAGGCCGAAGCGCTTCATGTACCTGGCCATGCGCGCGTTGCCGAGCCGCACGGCGACCTGCGCCCAGACGGTGTTGACGGACTTCGTCAGCGCGGTCGTCAGTGGGATCGCGCCGAACTGCTCGTTGGAGAAGTTGCGCAGCGGCGCGCCGGAGACGACGATCGGCGAGTTGCCGCTGACCGTCGAGCTCGGCGTGAACCTGCCGCTGTCGAGCGCCGCCGCCGCCGTGATGACCTTGAACGTCGAGCCGGGCGCGTACCCGGCCTGCGTCGCCCGATTGAGCAGCGGCGCGTTGCGGCCGTCGGTGCTCAGCCGGCGGTAGACGCCGTTGTCGTCGAGTGCGTTGGGGTCGTAGCCGGGCGTGCTCACCATGACGCGGACCTTGCCGGTCGCCGGCTCGATCGCGACGACCGCCCCCTTGCGGCCCGCCAGCGCGTCGATCGCGACGCGCTGGGCGCGCGGGTCGAGGTTCGTGACGAGGTCGTCGCCCTCGCGGCGCTTGCCGCGCAGCTCGTCGAGGACCGACGTCAGCTCGTTGCGCTCGCCGGAGAGCGCGTCGTTGCGCGAGCGCTCGAGGCCGGCGCGCGCGAGGCGCAGGAAGTCGTAGCCGATCACGTGGGCGAAGCGGCGGGCCGCGGGGGGATAGCGGCGCCGGTACAGCTCGTCGCTGCCGCGCACGGAGCGCGCCAGGAGCGTGTTGTCGCGCGCGCGGATGACGCCGCGGTGCACGCGCTGCTGCTCGATCTTCGGGCGCGCGTTGAGGCGGTTGGAGCGGTACTCCTTCGCGTTGATGACGCTGTTGTAGCTCGTCATCGCGGCGAGCGCGCCGAAGAGCACGAGGACGAGCGCGAAGAGCTTGAGGATCGGCGCGTTCATCGCAGCTCAGCCTCCCGCCGCGCCCGGTCGGAGACGAGCAGCAGCAGCGCCAACAGGATGAAGTTCGCGACGATCGAGGAGCCGCCGTAGGAGATGAACGGCAGCGTCACGCCGGTCAGCGGGATGAGCTTCGTGACGCCGCCGACGATGACGAAGACCTGGAGCGCGAGGACCGCCGTCAGGCCGGTCGCGAGGAGCTTGGAGAACGAGTCGGTCGCGAGCATCGCGGTCTTGAAGCCGCGCTCGACGAACAGCAGGTAGACGAGCAGGACCGCGCACGCGCCGAGCAGGCCGAGCTCGTCGGTGATGACCGCGTAGATGAAGTCCGTGTGTGCCGCCGGCAGGATCGGTGGGTTGTCGCCGAGGCGGATGATCGCCTGGCCGAAGCCCTGGCCGAAGAGCCCGCCGTCGGCCTGCGAGAAGATCGACTGCGCGATCTGGAAGCTGCCGCCGACGGCCTGGTTGTAGAGCTCGGGGTCGAACGGGTGCAGCCAGGCGTCGACGCGATCCTGGATCGTCGGCCGCACGGCGTACAGCGTGCGGGCGCCGAGCGCGAACAGCGTCACGCCGATGACGACGAACGAGATCCGGTTCGTCGCGACGTAGACGAGCGCGAGGAAGCCGCCGAAGAACATGAGCGACGAGCCCAGGTCCTGGATGACGAAGAGCATCAGCATCGCGGTGCCCCAGACGGCGAGCAGCGGGCCGAGGTGCTTCAACGGCGGGAACGTGATCCCGGCGAAGCGGCGCGCGCCGACGACGAGCACCTGGCGCGTGTCGCGCAGGTAGGACGCGAGGAAGATGACGATCGCGATCTTCGCGAGCTCGGCCGGCTGGAAGGCGATCGGGCCGAGGTCGAAGGACAGGTATGCGCCGTTGATCGGGTGGCCGAGGCGCGGCAGCAGCAGGAGCAGGATCCCGGCGAGCGCGATGCTGTAGCGGTAGCGCTCGAGCACGCGGTGGTCGCGGCGCAGCGCGACGATCGTCACGGCGAAGAAGACGAGGCCGACCACGAACCACCGCGCCTGGTCGCGCGCAAGGTCGGCATCGAGGCGGTAGAGCATGACGAGCCCGAAGCAGGCGAGGACCGCGACGAGCGGGAACATGTACGGGTCGGCGTGCGGCAGCGTCACGCGCAGGACGAGGTGGGCGGCGAGGCAGAGCCCGAGGAACATCGCCCCGTACGTCAGCGACAGGTCCGACAGCAGGTCCTCGCGCTGGATGAAGACGGCCGTGAAGCCGGCGGTCACGAGCAGCGAGGCCGGGATGAGCCCGAAGAGCTCGCGGTTGCGGGCGGTCATGACGTCAGCCGCCCGCGCTCGAGCTCGCGGATGAGGTCCGATGCGTCGTCGTGCGACCGCAGCGTGTGGTCGACGAGGCGCCGGCGCCTGCTTGCCGGCAGGGAGGCGATCGGCACGCCGGAGACGTAGGTGGGCTGGTAGAGCTCGATCCCCCCGGGCAGCGCGTAGGGCAGCCCGCGATAGAGCGTCACGAAGCCGGAGTCGTCGGTGCCGATGAAATAGACGGCCTGGTTGGCCAGGTAGGACCCGATGCCGAGCGGCAGGACGATCAGCGCGAGCACCGCGAAGGCGATCGCCAGGCGGCGGCCGCGCCTCGAGCGGCCCGGCGGAGTCGGGGCGGAGGCGCTCGGGCGCGCACGGAGAGGCTGCGCCGGCGCGGGGCGGGCGGCTCGAGG
>JBPCJA010000325.1:0-14709 GCA_051005755.1 Solirubrobacteraceae bacterium | reverse complement strand
CAGAACGACATCCTCAAGGAGTACATCGCGCGCGGGAACTTCATCTACCCGCCCGAGCCCTCGATGCGGCTGGTCACAGACCTGTTCGCCTACTGCGCGGAGAACATCCCGAAGTGGAACACGGTCTCGATCAGCGGCTACCACTTACGGGGGAAGGGCTGCTCGGCGATCCAGGAGGTGGCGTTCACGCTCGCCAACGGGATCGCCTACGTGCAGGCGGCGCTCGACGCGGGGCTGGCCGTCGACGAGTTCGCCCCTCGCCTGGCCTTCTTCTTCAACGGCCACAACAACGTCTTCCAGGAGGTGGCCAAGTTCCGTGCCGCCCGCAACATGTGGGCGCACGCGATGAAGGACCGCTTCGGCTCCGAGGACCCGAAGTCGCAGACGATCCGCTTCCATACGTAGACCGGCGGCGTGACGCTCACCGCCCAGCAGCCCGTCAACAACATCGTGCGCGTCGCGCTGCAGGGCTTCGCCGCCGTCTGCGGGGGCACCCAGTCACTGCACACCAACGGCTACGACGAGGCGCTCGCGCTGCCGTCGGAGCGCGCCGCCAAGATCGCGCTGCGCACGCAGCAGATCATCGCCCACGAGTCCGGCGCGACCGACACCGTCGACCCGTTCGCCGGCTCGTACTACGTCGAATCGCTGACCGACGAGATCGAGTCGCGCGCGTCCGAGCTCATCGCGAAGGTCGACGAGCTCGGCGGGTCGGTCAACGCGATCGAGTTCATCACGAACGAGATCGACGAGTCCGCGTGGGGCTACCAGGAGCGCTACGGCAACAAGCAGGACATCGTCGTGGGCGTCAACAAGTACGAGGAGGACGCGATCGAGGTCGAGGAGATCCTCCGCGTCGACCCCGAGACCGAGCGCGAGCAGCTCGACCGCCTGCGGGCCTTCAAGGAGCACCGCGACCACGGGCTCGCCGCGCAGCGCCTCGACGAGCTGCGCGAGGCCTGCCGCGGTCCCGAGAACCTCATGCACCCGATCCGCCGGGCGCTGCAGGACCGCTGCTCGATGGGCGAGGTCTGCGGGGCGATGAAGGACGTCTTCGGGGCGTACCGCCCGCGCAGTTGACAACGGTGCGAGGGAGCAGGTTCGGCCTGGGTAACCGCCCTCGCCCTGACGCGGGTCAGCGGCGCACGACGCGCTCGCAGCCGGCGGCGCGATCGTCCGTGTCCACGTGGACGGTGTCGTGCTGCACCGCTTCCAGGTCCTCCTCACGCGGCGGCTCATCACGCCGTCGATGGTCGTCGTGCTCGCCGCGGGCCTCTACCTCGCGCTGGACCGCTACAGTCTCGGGGACCCGTGGATCAGCTCGACGTTCACGATCCTCATCGTCCTCTTCGGGCTCGTCGGCGCCATCGTCACGCCGACGGAGAGGCGCTGCGCGGAGCTCGCCGAGCGCGACCGCCAGTCCGGCGGCGGTCCGAGCGAGGCCTACGAGTCCGAGGCCCGCAAGCTCGCGATCTTCGGCGGCCTCGCGTCGCTGCTCGTCGTCGTCGCGATCTTCCTCATGACGGCGAAGCCGGGCGCGTGATTGCAGCCGCGCCGCGGCGGGCGTTCCGGCAGGACTCCGGATCGCTCGGGCGAACATCCTTGGCCATGGAGCGATCGACGACGCAGCGCCGGCTCGTGAAGTCGCCGCCCGAGCTGTGGGCGGAGCTCAGCAGCGAGACCGCGCTGCGCCGGCATCTCGCCGAGTTCGGTGAGATCCGCATCACCCGTGCCGATCCCGAGACCACCGTCGCCTGGGAGGGCGACCGCGCAAGCGGCACGGTGGAGCTCGCCCCGGCCGGGTGGGGCACGAAGGTCGTCCTGACGGTGACACCGATGGCACCGCAAGGCGCGCCGGAGCCGGTGGGGCCGGAACCGGAGCTCGCCGCGGAGCCCGAGCCCGCGCCGGTGGCCGCGGAGCCGGAACCGGAACCGGAACCGGAGCTCGCCGCGGAGCCCGAGCCCGAGCCGGTGGCCGCGGGGCCCGAGCCCCTCGCGCCCGAAGGCGCCCAGGTCGCGCCGCGTCCCCGCCCGCACCCGCCCGTGCAGCGCGGGTTCATCGCCCGTCTCCTCCTCCGGCTCGCCCGCGCCGTTGTCGGCGCCGGCGCCCGCGCCGAGATCCCCGCGCCCGGCCCGCCCGTCCACGATCCGAGCCCGCCCACGCCGGCTCCGGATCCGACGCCCCCCGATCCGGGTCCAGCGCCGACGCCGCCGCCGGTACCCGATCCGGTCCCGCCGGAGCCCACTCCGGACCCGACCCCACCGCCGTCGATCGACGTCCCCGAGCCGCCGCCCGCCGCGGCCGAGCTCGACCCCGAACGGACCGTCGCGATCCTCACCCAGATGCTCGACGACCTCGGCGCCGACCACCGGCGCATCTCGCGCGTCTGACCAATCTCGTACGGCCAGAGCCTCGCTTCGGGCACGGCGAACAGCCGCCCGAGGCGAGGCGCGCGCCGTGCCCGCCGCGCGACTCGCCTACCATCGACCGCGGTATGACCAAGCGCCACAAGCCGCCCGAGACGTACGAGATGAAGCTCGCCCAGCTCCAGGAGCGGCGCGAGGCCGCCGGCAGGGAGACCTCCGAGGCGGAGCGCAAGCAACACGCCCGGGACCGCTTCTCGGCGCGCGAACGCGTCGAGAAGCTGCTGGACCCGGGGTCGTTCCAGGAGCTCGACACGTTCGTGCGCCACCGCACGACGGACTTCGGGATGGACAAGAAGCGACCCTGGGGCGACGCCGTCGTCACCGGCCACGGGACGGTCGACGGGCGCCGGGTGTGCGTCTTCTCGCAGGACGTCTCGATCTTCGGCGGCTCGCTCGGCGAGGTCATGGCGGAGAAGATCTGCAAGGTCATGGACCTCGCCGCGAAGATCGGCTGCCCGATCGTCGGCATCAACGACTCCGGCGGCGCGCGGATCCAGGAGGGCGTCGTCTCGCTGGGCGCCTACGGCGAGGTCTTCGTGCGCAACGTCAACTGCTCCGGTGTCATCCCGCAGATCAGCCTCGTCATGGGCCCATGCGCCGGCGGCGCCGTCTACTCCCCCGCGATCACCGACTTCATCTCGATGGTCAAGGGAAGCTCGCACATGTTCATCACCGGACCTGACGTCATCCGCACGGTCACCGGCGAAGAGGTCGAGTTCGAGCGCCTCGGCGGCGCGATGACACACAACACGACCTCCGGCGTCGCGCACTTCGCCTGCGACGGCGAGGACCAGTGCCTGCAGGACGCGCGCTACCTGCTGAGCTTCCTGCCGTCGAACAACCTCGAGACGACGCCGCGCGTCCTGCCGACCGATGACCCTCTGCGAATGGATCCCGAGCTCGACCGCGTCGTGCCGGCGCAGCCGAACAAGCCCTACGACGTGCGCGACGTCGTGCGCCATATCGTCGACGACGGCGAGTTCTACGAGGTCCACGAGCACTACGCGACGAACATCGTCTGCGGCTTCGCCCGTCTCGACGGCTACGCGATCGGGATCGTCGGCAACCAGCCGATGCGCAACGCCGGCGTGCTCGACATCGACGCGAGCGTCAAGGGCGCGCGCTTCGTACGCACCTGCGACGCCTTCAACATCCCGCTGCTGACGTTCTGCGACGTCCCCGGCTTCCTCCCCGGCACGGCGCAGGAGTGGGGCGGCATCATCCGCCACGGCGCCAAGCTCCTCTACGCGTTCACGGAGGCGACCGTGGCGAAGATCACGGTCATCACGCGCAAGGCCTACGGCGGCGCGTACGACGTCATGTCCTCCAAGCACCTCGGCGCCGACGTCAACTTCGCCTGGCCGACCGCCGAGGTCGCCGTCATGGGACCCGAGGGTGCGGTGAGCATCATCTACAAGCGCGACATCGCCGGCTCGCCGACGCCCGAGGCACGCCGCCAGAGGCTCGAGGACGACTACCGCGCACGCTTCGCCAACCCGTACGTCGCCGCCGAGCGCGGCTATGTCGACGACGTCATCGTGCCCCACGAGACGCGCCCGAAGCTCATCGCCGCCCTCGCGACGTTGCGCACCAAGCGCGTCGAGCGACCGAAGCGCAAGCACGGCAACATCCCGTTGTAATGCCCGTCGCGCTGGCGCTGGTGTGCGTCGCGGGCGCCGCGCTGCGCGTCGCGACGCTTGGCACGCAGAGCCTCTGGTTCGACGAGGCCGTCACGGCGCAGCTCGTGCGGATGGACCTGCCGGGGCTGCTGGAGGCGATCCCCGACAGCGAGTCCTCCCCGCCGCTGTACTACGTGCTGGCCTGGCTGTGGAGCCAGCTCCTCGGCACCGGCGAGGTCGCCCTGCGGTCGTTGCCGGCGCTGCTGGGAACGGCCACGATCCCGGTCGTCTGGGCACTCGGGCGGCGGCTGGGCGGCGACCGCGCGGGGATCGCCGCGGCCGCGCTCGTCGCCGTCAACCCGATGCTCGTGTGGTTCAGTCAGGAGGCGCGCGTCTACGCGCTGCTCGCGCTGCTCGGCGCGCTCTCGGCGCTGCTGTGGCTGCGGGCGCTCGAGGCGCCGCGCAGCGCTCGGCTCGCGGGCTGGGGCGTCGTCGCGGCGCTCGCGCTGGCCACCCACTACTTCGCGGTCTTCCTCGTGGGGCCGCAGGCGCTGTGGCTCGCGCTGCGCGCGCCGACCCTCCGCGCACGCGTCGCGGCGCTCGCGCTGCCGGTCGCGGCGGCGGCGGCACTGGCGCCGCTCGCCTTCGGGCAGCGTTCGAACGACTCCGCTGCGTTCATCAGCGAGAGCGGCCTCGTGCGGCGCCTGGCGCAGGTGCCCAAGCAGTTCCTCGTCGGCTACGACGCGCCGCTCGAGACGCTCCTGGCGATCGCCTCGGCGCTCGCGCTGCTGGCCGGCGCCGCGGGGCTCGTGCGGGTGCTGGCCGGACGCGCCGGCCTACCCGGCCGCGCCCGCGCCGACGCGCTGCGCCTGACCGCGATCACCGCCGCCGCGCTCGTCGTGCCGGTGCTGCTGGCCCTCGCGGGCGAGGACCACGTCGTGACGCGCAACGTCCTAGCAGCCCTGCCGCTCGCGGCGGCCCTCCTCGGCGCCGGAGTCGCGGCCGCGGCGGCCGTCGCGCCGTGGCCGACCGCCGCCTCGTTCGCCGCCGCCTGCGGCCTCGCGCTCGCCGCCGTCGTCGGGGTCGCCACCGACCCGGCGCTCCAGCGCGACGACTGGCGCGGCGCGGCGCGCGCGCTCGGAACCGCCGAGAGCGCGCGGGTCATCGTCACCTCGCCGGGCGCCCTCGTCCCGCTGGGCTACTACCTGCCCGGGCTGCGACTGCTCGGCGCGGCGCCGGCGACGGCCGTGGAGGTCGACTACGTCGCGCTCGCGCTGCGCCGCGGCGCGGCGCGCGGCAGCCCGCCGCGCCCGCGGCACAGCCCGCTGCCGGGTCCCGGCTTCGAGGTTGCCGGACGCACCGAGGCCGCGACGTTCACGGTGGTGCGGATGCGGGCGCCGGCGCCGCAGCCGCTCGCGCCCGGTGTGCTTACGGTGGGGCTCGACGGGCGTCCGGCGGAGCCGCTCGAACAGCGCAGTAGCCAAATCGGCCAAACATGACGCATGCGTCATCTTCTCCGGTATGCTCACCTCATGGCACGTGTGGACGACGACCACGACTTCGACTGGCTCGTCGTCGGCTCGGGCTTCGGCGGCAGCGTCTGCGCCCACCGGCTGACCGAGAAGGGCTACCGCGTCGCCGTCGTCGAGTCGGGCCGGCGCTTCGGCGACCACGATTTCCCGCGCTCGACCTGGGACGTCCGCCGCTACTTCTTCGCGCCCCGTCTCGGCCTGCACGGGATCTTCCGGCTCTCGCTCTTCAAGGACGTGACGATCGTCAGCGGCGCCGGCGTCGGCGGCGGGAGCCTCGGCTACGCCAACACGCTCTACCGCCCGCGGCCGCGCTTCTACGAGGACCCGCAGTGGGCCGAGCTCGACGACTGGGAGCAGGCGCTCGCGCCGCACTTCGACGAGGCCGAGCGGATGCTCGGCGTCACGACCGTCACCGCCGACGACCCGGCCGACGACGTCCTGCGCGAGTTCGGCGAGCACATCGGCGCGCAGGACACGTACGCCAAGACGCGCGTCGGCGTCTTCTTCGGCGAGCCCGGCATCACGGTTGCCGACCCGTACTTCGACGGCGCGGGCCCTGCGCGCACGGGCTGCATCGCGTGCGGACGCTGCATGGTCGGCTGCCCGGTCGGGGCGAAGAACACGCTCGTCAAGAACTACCTCTGGCTCGCCGAGCGCGGTGGCGCGCAGGTCATGCCCGGGCGCACGGTCGTCGATGTGCGCCCGCTCGGCCGCAGCGACGGCTCGGACGGCTACGCAGTCGTCACCGAGCGCACCGGCGCGTGGATGCGCAAGCAGCGCCGCACCTACACCGCCGCGAGCGTCGTGCTCGCCGGCGGCCCGCTCGGGACGAACAAGCTCCTGCAGCGCTGCCGCCACTCCGGCTCGCTGCCGAAGGTGTCCGCGCGGCTGGGCGAGCTCGTGCGCACGAACAGCGAGGCGATCCTCGCCGTCACGGCCCCCGACGACAGCGTCGACTACACGAAGCGCGTCGCGATCAGCGGCTCGATCTATCCCGACGAGAACACCCACATCGAGACCGTCAGCTACGGCCATGCCGGGGACGCGATGAGCACGCTGCACACGCTGCTCGTCGGCGACGGCACGCGCGTCACACGCCCGCTGAAGCTCTTCTTCGCGGCCGTCCGCCACCCGCTGACGTTCGTCAAGCTCTTCGATCCGCGCGCCTGGTCACGGCGCACGATCATCCTCCTCGTCATGCAGACGCTCGACAACGCGATCGCGCTGCGGCCCCGGCCCGGGCGGATGGGCGCGATGCGCCTGCAGACCGAGCAGGACCCGGCGAAGCCGAACCCGACGTTCATCCCGATCGCCAACGAGGCGGCCGAGTGGATCGCCAAGCGGATCGGCGGCATCCCGCAGAGCTCGCTCACCGAGGCGCTCGCGAACATCCCGACGACCGCCCACATCATGGGCGGCGTCGTCATCGGCGGCTCGCCGCAGGAGGGCGTCGTGGACGCGCATCACCGCCTCTTCGGCTACGAGAACCTGCTCGTCTGCGACGGCTCGGTCGTGCCGGCGAACGTCGGCGTCAACCCGAGCCTCACGATCACCGCCCTGGCCGAGCGCGCGATGAGCTTCGTGCCGCCGGCGGCCGGCGCGGCGGACGCCGACGCGGCCGAGTCCGTCCTCGCGGCCTGACGGTCGCCCGCGGCTACGCTGGCTCCGTGGCCGTCGACGAACCGAGCAAACCGTCGCTGGTCCAGCGCCTCGAGCGCCAGCGCGAGCGTCACCGCCAGCGCCCGTTCGTCGTGCGGATGCTCTACATCGTCGTCGGCTTCACGCTGCTCGCGGCGGGCGTCGCGATGCTCGTCCTCCCCGGGCCGGCGTTCGTCGTCATCCCGATCGGCCTCGCGCTGCTCTCGCTGGAGTTCGCGTGGGCGGAGAACCTGCTCGAGCGCGCGCTGGAGAAGGCCGAGGGCGCCAAGCGCACGGCCGCGCAGACGACGAGGACCCAGCGCATCCTCAGCGCCACCGCGTTCGTGCTGGGCGCAGCGGCCGTCGTCGTGTGGGCGGTCTTCGGGGACATACCGGTCCTGCCGGTGTGACGACGGGCCGCGACGGCCGGCTGAGTAGCGGCGCGGGGTCTGAGGGAAGGTTGCCTGGGCCGGGGTGTGTCGCATACGTAAGGCTCAGCCTTACAAACCCGACACAGCCCCGCCACTACAGCCTCACGGTCCCCGCCTCCACCGCGCCCGCCTGCGCCGCTCGCAGCGCCTTCGCCGCGACGGCCAGGTCCTGGATCGCCAGGCCGGTCGAGTCGAAGAGCGTGATCGCGTCGGGATCGCTGCGGCCCGGGGCGTCGCCCGCCAGCACGGCGCCGAGCGGCGTCACCTGCTCGCGCGTGACGGCGCCCGCTGCGACCGCGCCGGCGAGCTCGCCGCCGTGCGAGGCCTGCTCCCACTCGTCGCAGAACAGCTCGCAGGCGGTGACCGCGGCGATGCTCGCCTCGGCCTTGCCCGAGCCGTCGGCGCCGAGCATGTTCAGGTGCTCGCCTGCCCGCAGGTCGCCCTCCTCGACGACGACCTGCGCCCCGGGCGTGATGGTGCAGACGACGTCGCACTCCAGCGCGTCCGCGAGCGAGCCCGCCGCCCAGCCGAGCTCGGCGGCAAGCGCGGCAGCGGCCTCGTCACGCGGGTCGAAGCAGACGCCGGGCCCGTAGCCGGCCGCCGCGAGGCAGCGCGCGGTCCACACCCCATGCAGCCCGCAACCGACGATCCCGACGGTCCGCGCGCCGGCACGGGCGAGCGCGAGCGACGCGACGGCCGCGACCGCGCCGGTGCGCAGCGCGGTCACCGCTCGCGCGTCCAGCAGCGCCAGCGGCACGCCCGTACGCCGATCCGAGAGGCAGACGACGCCGCTGACGGTCGGCAGGCCGTGCTCTGGGTTGTGGGGAAACGAGGTCACCCACTTCAGGAGCGCGAGCTCGTCGCCGCGCGCCGGCATCGCCCGGAAGTCGCCGTAGGGCGGGCTGTCGAGGTAGACCTTCGCCGGCATGACCCACTCGCCGCGGTGGTGGCGCAGGAACGCCTCCCGCGTTGCGTCGATCGCCGCCGCCGGGGAGACGGCGGACAGCACGGTGTCGTGATCGAGGACCAGGAGCTCGGGCATTGCGCGAGAGGCTACCTCGCGCCCGCCCGCCGGTCGGCGTACATACTGGACCTAATTGAGGGTAAACCCGACCCGTATTCGGTTGTATGATTTTCCGCCCTCTCCCTGCACGCCAACCCGGAGCACTGACGCCCATGGAGCCCAGCACGACCGTCGGCCGCCAAGGGACGCTCGAGAACCCCGAGGTTCGCGAAGACGTCCCTGGCCACGTCATTCCGATCCTGGAACGCGAGTTCGACGATTTCGACACCGAGTCACAGCGCTTCCTGCGCGGTGAGATCGAGGAGACGGAGTTCATCAAGTTCCGCCTGAAGCAGGGCGTCTACGGCCAGCGCCAGGCTGCCGTCCAGATGATCCGCGTGAAGCTCCCCTTCGGCGGGATCACGCCCGAGCAGATGGACGCCTTCGCCAACGTCATCGAGGAATACGTGCCGCTGAACAAGGGGCACATCACGACGCGCCAGAACATCCAGCTGCACCACGTCCCGCTGCCCGACGCCGCCAAGGCGATCCGCGAGCTGTCGGATTCGGGGCTGTCCTCGCGCGAGGGCTGCGGCAACACCGTGCGCAACGTCACCGGGGACCCGTGGGCCGGCGTCTGCGACGACGAGCCGTTCGACATGACGCCCTACGCGGGCGCCTACGTGCGCTACTTCGTGCGCCATCCGACGACGCAGCTCATGCCGCGCAAGATCAAGACGGCCTTCAACGGCGCGC
Source organism: Solirubrobacteraceae bacterium (assembly GCA_051005755.1). Lineage (GTDB taxonomy): Bacteria > Actinomycetota > Thermoleophilia > Solirubrobacterales > Solirubrobacteraceae > CADCVQ01. The sequence goes on along the minus strand of JBPCJA010000325.1, from coordinate 5,303 downwards.
CGGCCGACCGCGCGCTCACCGGCATCCACGACATCGCCTTCATCGCCAAGCTCAACGAGGACGGCGAGCGCGGCGCTGAGATGCGCGTCGGCGGCGGCACGTCGATCATGCCGCGCGTCGCGCCCACGCTGTACGACTTCGTCGGCCTCGACGACGGCGAGTACCTGAAGATCGCCGAGGCGTGCTTCCGGATCTTCGACCGCCAGGAGTTCCTGCGCGTCAACCGCGCCCGCGCCCGCATCAAGGTTCTCGTCGACAAGATCGGGATCGACGCCTTCCGCGAGATGGTCGAGGAGGAGCTTCAGGGCGACTGGGTCGCCGAGCGCACCTTCGACGTCGAGGGCCTGCGCTGGCAGGACGACGAGGAGACCTCCGCGCCGGCGGCGCCGGAGACCTATTTGAGCCCGAACGGAGACCTGTCGGCGTTCGAGCGCTTCCGCTCCGACAACGTCCAGGCCCAGAAGCAGGAGGGCTTCTCGACGATCCACATCAAGGTCACGCGCGGCGACCTCACCCCCGAGCAGTTCCGCGGCATCGCGAGCATCATGCGCCGCTACTCGGGCGGATACATGCGCACGACGGTGCACCAGAACCTGCTCCTGCGCTGGGTGCGCGACGAGACGATCTACGAGGTCTGGCAGGCGCTCAGCGAGCTCGGCCTCGGTGACGTCGGCCCGGACAAGATCAACGACGTCGTCTCGTGCCCGGGCACGGACTCCTGCAAGCTCGGCATCACGTCGTCGATGGGCCTCAACGCCGCGCTCCAGCAGCGCCTGGAGGAGATGGAGATCTCCGATCCCCTGACGCGCGCGATCCACATCAAGATGAGCGGCTGCCCGAACGGCTGCAGCCAGCACCACATCGCGAACATCGGCTTCTACGGCGCGTCGATCAAGGTCGGCGAGCACACGATCCCGGCGTACGTCGCCCACGTGGCGGGCAACTTCGAGGGCGGCGAGATCGTCTACGGCCAGCGGCTGAAGGTGCGCCTGGCCGCCAAGCGCGTGCCCGACGCCGTCGAGCGCTGGCTGCGGTGGTACGAGGCAGAGCGCGAGGAGGGAGAGGCCTTCAACGAGTTCACGTCGCGCGTCGGCACGAAGTCGTTCGAGGACAAGGTCCGCGATCTGGCCATGCCGGTGGACTTCGGCCTGGACACGATGACGACGTTCATCGACTGGAACCGCGACGTGCCCTTCCAGGTCGTCCGCGGTGAGGGCGAGTGCGCGGTCTGACAACCGACGTCGCGGGGTCGCTCACCGAGACCCTGCAGCAGGCGGCTGGCCATGACCGGCTCGTCCTGCTGTGCTCCTTCCAGAAGGAGGAGTCGGTCATCCTCGACGAGCTCCTGGTCATCGCGCCGCATGTCCGCGTCGTGACGATCGACACCGGCGTGCTGTTCGCAGAGACGCTCGCGACCTGGCGCGCGTTCGAGCTGCACTACGGGGTGCGGGTCGAGGTCGAGGAGGCCTACGGCGACTGGACCGGGCCCGAGCGGTGCTGCGGCGTCGCGAAGGTCGCCGCACTCGAGCACGCGCTTGCCGGCGCGGACGCCTGGATCACCGGCCTGCGCCGCGAGCAGGGCCCGACCCGTGCGCAGACCGAGCCCGTCGACGTCGACTCAAAGCGCGGTGGGATCGCGAAGTACAGCCCGCTCGCCCACTGGACCGAGCGCGACCTCTGGACGCGCATCCACGAGCGCGGGCTGCCCTACCACCCGCTGCACGACGCCGGCTACGAGTCGATCGGCTGCGCGCCGTGCACGCACCCCGGCAGCGGGCGCGAGGGGCGCTGGAGCGGCACCGACAAGACCGAGTGCGGGCTGCATCTCTAGCGCGATGCCCTCTGCCCCGGACCATCGGACGAGCAGCGGCGCGTGGTCGTGATGGACCCGATGGTCATCGCCTTCGGGCTCGGCGTCGGCGTCCTCATCGGCCTGACGGGGATCGGCGGGGGGTCGCTCATGACGCCGCTGCTCGTGCTCTTCGCCGGCGTGCCGCCGGTCATGGCGATCGGGACCGACCTTGCCTACGGCGCTGTGACGAAGACGCTCGGCGGCTGGCGCCACCTGCGCAAGGGCACCGTCGACCTCGGGGTGTCGCTCTGGCTCGCCGTCGGCAGCGTGCCGGGATCGCTGTTCGGCGTGTGGCTCCTGGGCCGCCTGCACGCCGCCTACGGCAAGAGCTTCGAGCCTGTCCTGCTCGCGACGATCGCGGGCGCGCTCGTCATCGTCGCGATGACGATCCTCGGCCGCGCGCTGTTCATGCCCCGGCTCGTCGAGCGTGAGCGCCGCAGCGTCACCCTCACGCCGCGGACGAAGTCGACTGCCACGGCGCTCGGCGCGATCCTGGGACTCGTCGTCGGCGTCACCTCCGTGGGCAGCGGGGCGCTCATCGGCCTCGCGCTCATCCTCGTCTTCCGCCTGATGCCGCACCGCGTCGTCGGCACCGACGTCTTCCACGCGGCGATCCTGCTGTGGGCGGCGGGCTTCGCGCACTTCGTCAGCGGAAACGTCGACCTCGTGCTCATGGCGACGATCCTGGCCGGCTCGCTGCCGGGCGTCTGGATCGGGACGCAGCTCATCACGCAGGTTCCGGCCGGCGTGCTGCGCCCGACGCTCGGTTGCGTGCTGCTGGCGTCGGCGCTCGGCGTCCTGACGAAGGCGGGCGTGGACCTGCCGCCGGTGGTCATCATCGCCGTCCCGCTCGCCGTCGGCCTCGTCGCCTGGCTCATCCAGCGGGCGCGCCCCGTGACCACTCCCGAGCTGGAGGCGACACCGGCATGACCGGCCGTCTCACGCACCTGCAGGCGCTGGAGTCCGAGGCGATCCACGTCATGCGCGAGGTCGCCGCCGAGCTCTCAAAGCCGGTGCTGCTCTTCAGCGGGGGCAAGGACTCGATCGTCCTGCTGCGCCTGGCCGAGAAGGCGTTCCGGCCGGGACGCTTCCCGTTCCCGCTCATGCACGTCGACACCGGTCACAACTTCCCCGAGGTCATCGAATTTCGCGACCGCCGCGTCGCCGAGCTCGGCGAGGAGCTCATCGTCGCCTCGGTGCAGGCGTCGATCGATCGCGGACGGGTCAGCGAGGAGAGCGGTCCGCGCGCGTCGCGCAACCGCCTGCAGACGACGACGCTGCTCGACGCGATCGAGCAGCACGGCTTCGACGCCGCGTTCGGCGGAGCGCGCCGCGACGAGGAGCGCGCACGGGCGAAGGAGCGCATCTTCTCCTTCCGCGACGACTTCGGCGGCTGGGACCCGAAGAACCAGCGCCCGGAGCTGTGGAACATCTACAACGGGCGCATCCGCCGCGGCGAGAGCGTGCGCGTCTTCCCGCTGAGCAACTGGACCGAGCTCGACGTCTGGGAGTACATCGCCGTCGAGGGGCTCGAGGTGCCGTCGATCTACTTCGCCCACGAGCGCGAGGTCTTCGCCCGCGACGGGATGCTCTACGCGACCTCGGAGTTCGTCTCGCTCATGAACGGCGAGGCGCCCTTCACGGCGTCGGTGCGCTACCGCACCGTCGGCGACATGAGCTGCACGGGCGCCGTGCGCTCGACCGCCGCCGACCTCGACACCGTCGTCGCCGAGATCGCCGCGACTCGCGTGACGGAGCGCGGCGAGACTCGCGCCGACGACCGCGTCAGCGAGGCCGCGATGGAGGACCGCAAGGTCGCGGGGTACTTCTGATGGTCACGAACGAGAGGGACCACTGATGGGCCTTGCGTCGGCAGACCTCCTGCGCCTCGCGACCGCCGGCTCGGTCGACGACGGCAAGTCGACGCTCATCGGGCGCCTGCTCCTCGACGCCAAGCAGGTCCTCACCGACCAGCTCGAGCATGTCCAGGAGGCCTCGCGGCGTCGCGGGGCCGGGATGGTCGACCTCTCGCTGCTCGTCGACGGCCTGCGCGCCGAGCGCGAGCAGGGCATCACGATCGACGTCGCCTACCGCTACTTCGCCACCGCGCAGCGGACGTTCATCATCGCCGACACCCCCGGGCACGTGCAGTACACGCGCAACATGGTCACGGGCGCCTCGACCGCCGACCTCGCGGTCATCCTCGTCGACGCGCGCAAGGGCGTGCTCGAGCAGTCCAAGCGCCACGCCTACATCTCGACGCTGCTCGGGATCCCCCACCTGGTCGTCGCGGTGAACAAGATGGACCTCGTCGAGTACGACGAGGAGACCTTCGACGCGATCGTCCGCGACTTCAGCGACTTCGCCCGGGGCCTGACGGTCCGCGACACCGTCTACGTCCCGATCAGCGCCAAGAACGGCGATAACGTCGTAGCGCCCTCGGAGCGGATGCCGTGGTACGGCGGCGTGCCGCTGCTCGAGCACCTCGAGAGCGTCCATGTCGCCGACGACCGCAACCTCGACGAGGCGCGCTTCCCGGTCCAGTGGGTCATCCGCGACCACGACAGCGACTACCGCGGCTACGCCGGCCAGCTCGCAGGCGGCATCCTGCGTCCAGGCGACGAGGTCCTCGTCCTGCCGTCGCGCGAGCGCACTCGCATCGCACGGATAGACACCTTCGACGGGCCGGTCGAGGAGGCGTTCGCGCCGATGTCCGTGACGATCCTGCTCGAAGACGACGTCGACGTCTCGCGCGGCGACCTCATCTGCCACCCCCACGACGCGCCCGAGCTCGCGCGCGAGATCGAGGCGACGGTCTGCTGGATGGCCGACGCTCCCCTGCGCGCGGGCGCGCGCTACGCGATCAAGCACGCCACCCACGCCGCGCGGGCGATCGTCGAGGAGGTGGTCGACCACGTCGACGTCCACACGCTCGCCCCCGACCAGACCGCCACCGCGCTCGGCCTCAACGACATCGGCCGCGTGCGCCTGCGGACCTCCAAGCCGCTTGCCTTCGATCCGTATCTGCGCAACCGCTCCACGGGGTCGTTCATCCTCATCGACGAGGCCACGAACGACACGGTCGGTGCGGGCATGATCTGCTGAGGCGCGGGGCCGGGCTCGCGGCGCGACTGCTCGGCGGGATCCGGCACGCGGCTGCCGAGCCGGCGCTTGCGAACGGCATCGATGAAGAAGCGGTCGCGGCGCGGGTGCTCGGCGGGATCCGGCACGCGGCTGCCGAGCCGGCGCTTGCGAACGGCATCGATGAAGAAGGGGTCGGCTTGGGGGGTGGGCGAGGGTGCGCAGCGAGCCGCCCTCACCGAGCCGGGGCCCCGCGAATTGGCGAGTTTCCAGCGCCCACCCCGAAGAACTCGCCAAACGCCGCTCGGCCCGGCCCCGCCGCCCGGCCCGGCCCCGCCGCCCGGCCCGGCCCCGCCGCCCGGCCCGGCCC
>JBPCJA010000324.1:0-3182 GCA_051005755.1 Solirubrobacteraceae bacterium | reverse complement strand
CGCCAACCCCTACCGTGACAGCTGGGCGGGCGACCTCACCGCTGCGAGCGCCGGCCGCGCCGCACGGGTGTCGGGCTGGGTCAACAACCGCCGTGACCACGGCGGCCTGATCTTCATCGACCTGCGCGACCGCGCGGGCATCGTCCAGCTCGTCTTTCACCCGGAGAACGGCGCCGAGCTCTTCGCTGCGGCGGAGAAGCTGCGCAGCGAGTACGTCATCAGCGTCGCGGGCGCCGTGGTGCTGCGCGAGCAGGGCAACGTCAACCCGGATCTGGCCACCGGGGAGATCGAGATCCAGGCGCAGGAGATGTCGGTGCTCGCCGAGTCCGCGACGCCGCCGTTCGCGATCGACACCGACGACGACCTCGACGAGATGACGCGCCTGCGCAACCGCACGCTGGACCTGCGCCGCAGCCACATGGTCGACGCGCTCGTGCTGCGCCACGAGGTCGTGCGCACGATCCGCGAGACGCTCTCCGACGAGGACTTCCTCGAGATCGAGACGCCGATCCTCACGCGCTCGACGCCCGAGGGCGCGCGCGACTTCCTCGTGCCCGCGCGGATGACGCCCGGCGCCTTCTACGCGCTGCCGCAGTCGCCGCAGCTCTTCAAGCAGCTGCTCATGATCGGCGGCTACGAGCGCTATTTCCAGATCGCCCGCTGCTTCCGCGACGAGGACCTGCGCGCCGACCGCCAGCCGGAGTTCACCCAGCTCGACCTCGAGATGTCGTTCGTCGACGAGGAGGACGTCATCGACGTCAACGAGCGTCTCATGGCGAAGGTCTTCGACGTCGGCGGCCTCCACATCCAGGCGCCGCCGTACCCGCGGATGGGTTATGACGAGGCGATGTTGCGCTACGGCTCGGACCGGCCCGACACGCGCTTCGGCCTGGAGATCACCGACGTCTCCGAGGCGCTGCGCGGCTCGGAGTTCAAGGTCTTCGCCTCGGTGCTCGGCGCCGGCGGGGTGGTGCGGGCGCTCAACGCCGGGCAGCGCGACGTGCCGCGCTCGGAGCTGGAGATGCTGACCGAGGTCGCCAGGCGCCACGGCGCGGGCGGCCTCGTGTGGGCGTTCGTCCAGGACGGCGGCGGGTGGCGCTCGCCGATCGCCAAGTTCCTCGGCGACGACGAGATCGCCGCCGTGACCGCCGCGCTCGGCGCGCAGCCCGGCGACCTCCTGCTCGCCGTCGCCGACACCGCGGAGACCGCGGCCGCCGCGCTGGGCGCGCTACGCCTGCACCTCGCCGAGCGCTGGGACCTCGTCCCGAAGGGCCGTCACGACGCGCTGTGGATCGTCGACTTCCCGATGTTCGCCTACAACGCGGACGAGGAGCGCTGGGACCCGCTGCACCACCCGTTCACCGCGCCGACCGGCTCCTTCGACGATCCCGGCGCGCTGCGCTCGCGTGCCTACGATCTCGTCGTCGACGGGTCCGAGCTCGGCGGGGGCTCGATCCGCAACCACGACCCGGATGTCCAGCGCCGGGTCTTCGAGGCGATCGGCCTCGACGAGGAGGAGGCCGAGCGGCGCTTCGGCTTCCTCCTGGAGGCGCTGCGCTACGGCGCGCCGCCGCACGGCGGGATCGCGTTCGGGATCGACCGCATCGTCGCGCTGATCGCCGGGCGCGACTCGATCCGCGACGTCATCGCGTTCCCGAAGACGGCCAGCGGCTCGGACCCGCTGACCGGCGCGCCGGCGCCGGTCGACGACGAGCAGCTGCACGAGCTCGCGCTGAAGGTCATCGCTGCGCCGGTGCGCTCGGCGTAGCCGCCGCCCGCGGACGGGTGTACGAAGCGTCCGCGGGCGCGCTTGCGCGGGGGCGGGCGGCTGCCGACAGGGGGCTTATGTCCCAGGTCTCGCGCCCGATGCTCATCGTCCTGGGCGCGACGGTCGTGCTCCTCGCCGTCTGGCTGGTCGCGCTGCGGCCCAAGCCGGTCTCGATCGACCACACGCCGCTCGCCCCGACGCAGGCGATCCCGCTTGCCAAGCAGGCCGAGGCCGCCTCCGACGCCGCGAACGCGAAGCTGCAGGCCGCTACGGGCGCCGCCGGGCAGGCCGCGCCTGCCGCGACGCCGGTCGCCGCGCCCGCCACGCCCGCCGCTCCGGCCGCGAACGCCGCGACGCCGGTCACCGCGGCCGCGCCCGCCGCGCCCGCCTCCGCCGCCGCGAGCACCACTTCCGCGACCTCGTCCGGACGCCGCGACGCCGCCGTCATGCGCGACATCCGCAGCGGCAAGGTCGTCGTCATGCTCTTCTGGACCGCCAATGGAGCGGATGACATCGCCACCCGCGACGCGATCGGAGACCTCGACCGCCACGACGGCAGGGTCGCCGTCCACGTCGTCCCCATCGGACAGGTCGCCGACTATCCCTCGATCACGCAGGGCGTCACGATCGCGCAGTCGCCGACGACGCTCGTCATCGGCCGCAAGCGCCGTACCCGCGTCATCACCGGCCTCAGCGAGCCGGGGGAGCTGTCGCAGGCGGTCGGCGACGCCGTCGCGGGCCGAAACTAGGGAGAGCCCAGCGCGGGAGGCGGCGAACCAAGCGCAGGGTCCTCGAGCACCGCTTCCTCGAAGAAGCCGAACGCAACTACCGCAACTACGTCGCACACAAAGCGCAACGGGCGCGGGTGCCGACAACGGGGACACGATTGCAAAGGCCGTCAAAGCGGCAAACGATGCGCGGCAGATTCCACAGTCCCAGACGCCTGCTCTTCTCTTTCGGAGTCATCCACGCCCAAAGGGATTCTGGCACCCACCCCTGCTGTGTGGGTCAGACGCCCGAGCAGCTGATTCGGTTTCCCTGTGCCTTTCTACCTTGCTTGCGCGCCCGACCCGCTGGCTATGAACCGACGCTACTTCGTCGCGGCTGCTCCCACCCTCGCCGCTCACCTTCAGTGACAGGACTGCCCCAGCTTCTCCCGGCCGTCGCGGCGGCCGGAGGGCGGGTCTCAACCCACCCCGGTCAGTTGGCGCCTCGTGGCGCACGATCGATCCCGTCAAGCATCAACGCCGCGAGGCGAACGTCGGCCAGGCTACGGCTACAGGGCGCGCTGAGCCATCCCGGGTCTGACGGAGACCTCCAAACCAGGATTTCGGTCCTGCAGAGAGGAACACCCCGTCATGCCCCGACCCAAGAAGTACCCTGACGAGCTACGCGAGCGTGCTGTCCGGCTCGT
>JBPCJA010000323.1:0-8762 GCA_051005755.1 Solirubrobacteraceae bacterium | reverse complement strand
TCTGCACCTGACGCGCTGACAGCGCGCCTTTTCCGCGACGCTCAGCACCCCGGCTCTTGACCGACGCACCTCGCGGTGGTTTGCGGCCTCCCCCTGCAGGGCGACCGCGAAGGGCCACCAGACCAACCGGCCCGGCTCCTTCATCTCTCGTGCAGCTCCGCTTCCGTCGGTATCGCCTTCTACATCGATCCTCCTTCAGCGTTCTCGGCACACAGACATCCGCGTACGGATGGTCACGAAACGTCCCGCGGGCAGCATCGAGCTCGCCGGCGACCTCATCCCAGTCGCGACCGCCACGTCCCACGACCGCGCCGACCAGCGCGAGCGCAAGTGGGACTCGCCCCGTCGCAGCCAGCACGCGATCGACCGCTGCCGGCGGCAACACATCTACCCGCTCACCGGTCAGTTCTGCCAGCAGCGCGCGCGCCACGCGTTCGGGCAGCACGTCGACGCTGCGCACCTCGGCACCGACGGACACGAGTACCCGCTCGTCACGCGTCGTGTACAGCACTCGCCCGAGAGGGCCGGTGACGTCAAACGCCGCGGCGGCCGCCGTCGTCCACACGTCATCGATGACCAGCAGGCAGCGCCGCTCGGCGAGCGTCTCGTGCAACGCCCCGGCGGCAACGTCGCGCGAGCGCAGCTCCGGCCGCGCGGCGCCGAGGCGCTCGAGCAACCCGAGCTGCAACGCAACGACGTCGCCGCGCTCACCGACCGTCACCCAATACACGCCATCGGGGAAGTGCTCGCGCACCTCCAGGTCGCGCGCGAGCGCGGCCGCAAGCACGGTCTTGCCGATCCCGCCCTGCCCGTGCAGCCCAACCGTGTGGCCGCGGCCGGTGATCCCGATCGTGCCGTCACCCTCACTCAGCAGCGCGCCGCGCAACCCCGCAAGCTCGACGCGCTCGACCTCCCCGGTCGCCGGCGGCGGCACGCCGTGCAGATCACCCATACGCTCGCTCCGCGCCAGACGCGGCACACGCCGGACGACCCGCTCGCGCCCGCTGTCGGTCAGCTCGCAGGCATCGTGTGGCGCACCGGCCGGCAGCAGACCGTCAAGCCACTCGCAGACGCGCACGATCTCCCCGTCGGGATCGCGCAGACCCGCCAGCGGCCGCGCCGGGTCATGCGCCCACTGCACATCGGCGAGCGCACCGACCCGCCCGGCCAGCGACGCGCGCACGTGCACCAACCCCAGCGGGATCCCCCGCGCCCGAAGCGCCGGCAGCTCCTCGTGCATCACGAAATCCGACGCCAGCAGGTCGGGACTTACTAGCACAAGCGCTGCGTCTGCCCGAGCGATCGCGCGCTCGAGCGCCGCATGCCACACCTGACCCACCGCGATCCGCTCATCGCTCCACACCACCAGCCCCTCCTCCGTCAGCGGCTTGAGCATGACCTCAAACTTGCGGCACCATTCCTGGTCCTCCCGCGCATAGCTGACAAACACCACAAGCGCGTCGTCAGCCAACTCGTCGACACCGCCCGCGCGACCCGGCCCAGGCGACGGCGACGCAACATCAGCGCCCGACCCCGCCCCCAGCCCAGCAGGTCTCACACGCCGCTCAGCCACGAGCAGCCCAAGCCCCACGATGCCGCCCGCCGCAAGAAGCCCCGACGCCGCGACATTCAGGAGGGGCGATCCCGCCAAGCGTCAGCTCGCACAACGACACAGCGCCAAGCATCGCCGCGACCTTCTCCGCCGCAGCGCGCCGCGCCGTCCCTCCCTCCGCGCTGCGTCCACGAATACCCATGATCCGAGGCTACCGGCAGACCACGGGAGTGATCGCCTGTGAGATCCGAGGCGCGTGTGGCAGCTGAGGGGCGGATATCGCCCCTCAGCTGCCATGCGTGGCGGATACTCCCCGGTATGAGGGGAAGATTCGCCATTCGCGGAGAACACGCTGGTCGGGCGTCCAGCCCCAACCGCGGTGACGAGTGACGAGCGCGTCGCGGCTTGGCAGACGCGCGTTGCGCTTCAGCGCGTGGTCGAGCCACGCACCCGCTACGCGAACTAGATCTGCCCCACCCAGCGCGCTTCTGGTAACAGCGCCCGCCGCTTTCACCCCAGATAGGCAGTCGGCGCCGATACCCCTGCCAGCGCTCGCGCGCTAGAGGTCCGGGTGCTCCTCCTCGTCAGCCTCGGCGTATGTGGCCGTGGAGCGATCGGACTCGTGCTCTGGCGTGAACGCATCGCGCTCTGGATAGCCCTGGCCATCGTCGTGGCTGGCGTTGCGCTCGAGATCGCGCTCGGCGATCTCGAAGCCCTCGGACTCGCCGCCGCCCGCTTCGTAGACGGGTCGCAGCGCCTCGTCGAGATGCTCGCCGGTTCCGGGCAGCCCGAGTTCGTGAACGCGTGAGCCGCCGATCGCCGCGGCCTCGGCAGCGGCCGCCCGCTCCTCGCGGGTTTCGAAGTCCGGCTCGTCCTCCGTGTCGTCGGAGCGCTCCATCGCACCTCCAGTCGTGGTTTGCAAAGGCGGGCTACCCCAATTCGCCTGGGCGCCATCGGTAGACTGCTCGGCGTGCTTCGCCGCCTGCCAGCAACCCTCCTGCTTGCGCTCACCGCGCTGCTCGTGATCGCCGCTCCGGTGTTCGCCCACGACGGCGGTGAGGGCCTCTACGGCGAGACGGACGACAAGGTCGTCACGAACGCGGGCTTCCTCCTCATCATCTTCTTCCCGCTGTTCTGCCTCGTCGCCTCGCTCATCCAGTGGCAGCTGGAGAAGCGCAAGGATCTGCGCAAGGCCGCCGCCAAGGCGCGCGCGCAGACTCCCGGCGGCTGGTAGCGGGACCGGCCGGGGTCGAGCCCGGAGCACCCGAAGCGCCAAGCCGTCCGCGCGGTACCCTGCCGCGACCGTGGCTGAGGGCTCACGACTTGGCAAATGACGGCGTGGCAGGCGTCGATCCCCAGTGTTGGCGGGCGCTGAGCCCACCTGAAGCCACCAATTGCTCAGTCGTGAGCCCTGACCGGCCCGACGAGGTGACGGCGCGACCCGACCCGCAGATCGTGGGCGGGCGCGCCCCGGCGGGTCGACAGCGGCTGGAGCAGCGCGTCGTGCGCGCGGCCGAGGCCGCGCTCGCCGAGCGCGACGTCGTCGCTGCGATCGACGTGCTGGTCGGCCTGGGCTGGCTCCCCCCGCGCCGCGTCGACGAATGGCGCCAGGGTCGCGTCGCCTATCTGGAGGCCGCTGTAGAGGCGGGCCTGGGGAAGATCTCCGCATCGATGCGGCTGTTTCAGCGGTGGGCGCAGGCGCGCGGACTGCAGCCGAGCGAGACGGCCTACCTCGCGCGGTCGCGCGACCGCCGGCCCCTGCGATTCAGCAAGAGCGGCGACCCGGCGATCGAACGGGCCTATCGCACGCACTGGGTCTCTCCCGAGCTCTCCGAGCACAAACGGGCGCGCCTCGCCGAGCGTCAGAGCCGCCCGCCCGACCTCGTCGTCGTGTGGCCGATCAAGGATTGGACGTGCGTTGCCTGCGGCGGCACCGGGTGGCTGTTGATCATGGAGGAGCCCGGCCCGCTGTGCATGAGCTGCGCCGACATGGATCACCTCGTCTTCCTGGAGTCGGGAGATGCCACGCTGACGAGGCGCGCCAGGCGGGCGAGCGGCCTGTCGGCGGTCGTCGTGCGCTTCAGCCGCTCGCGCGGGCGCTACGAGCGCCAGGGGATCCTCGTCGAGGAGGATGCGCTCGAGCGTGCCGAGGCCGAGTGCCTGGTCGACGAGGAGGCGCGGGCGCGCCGCCGGGAACGCGACGCCGCGAGACGAACCGAGGAGGATCTCGAGCTGCAGAAGCAGATGGCAGCCAAGATCGCAGGGCTGTTTCCCGGCTGCCCGGCGCCGCGAGCGCAGGCGATCGCCCGCCACACGACCGCCCGCGGCAGCGGACGCGTGGGGCGCACCGCTGCCGGCCGGGCGCTGGACCGCGAAGCGATCGAGCTCGCCGTCGCCGCGTCCGTGCGCCACCAGGACACGGGCTATGACGAGCTGTTGATGTCCGGCGTCGACCGGGCGGATGCCAGGGAGCGCGTGCACGGCGAGGTCTTGCGCGTTCTCGACGGCTGGCGCTGGACGTGACCGGGGGCGCCGGGCGCCTCGCGACCCGGCGAGCCCAACGACCACCTCGCCCGCGGTCAGAGCGCGGCGAACGCCTCCCGGAACTCCGCGGCCGCGGGCAGGTCACAGGCGGCGAGCTGGTGGTCCAGGCGCTTGAGCTCTCGCACGTTCAGGTACGACTTGGTGACCTGCGCGATCTCCAGAGCTTCGATCCCTTCGGCCGCGGCGCGATCGGGCTCGCCTGCGGCTGCGCAGGCGAGCGCGAGTCGTGCCTGATGCACGCCACGGTGGCTGGTGCAATCGTGTGGAAAGAGACGCCATGCGTCTTCGAACATCACGATGGCCTTGCGCGGTTGTAGCCAGAGCCAACATCGCGCCTCGTCCGCCAGGACGTAGGGATGGGTGACGTTACGGCGGCCCACGCGACCGTGTTGGGCGTCGTCGGTGTCGTGGTCGAGAAGACCGTACGCCGCGACCAGACTGCGCCCGCAGGCGGCGACGTCGTTGGCGAGCGCATGTCCGTGCGCCTCCTTCAAGGCGCAGAGCGCGCGGATCCGGTCGCTCATGCCGGCCGTGCCGGCGGCGGCCTGCGCGAACGTGATCGCCTGCCGCGCGTCGTGGCGCTCGGTTGCCCACCGGCTCCGCCACAACAGGACCCACGCGACCATGTCCGCGTACTCGGCTTCACGGGCGAGTCGCAGGGCTCGGTCGGCCCAGGCATCGCGCAGGCGCCATTCGCCTGCGTCGTTGCTGAGCCAGCTTGCGAACTCCGACCAGCGCGATTCGACGCGGAGCAGTTGGATGCGCAGTTTGCCCCGGGCGACCTGTCGATGCTCGGCGATCAGAGCGAGTTCGTGGCGGACGGTGTCGAGCACCTCGTGCGGCCCGAACATGGCGTCGTGACGGGCGAGCACGCTCCTGAGCCTGGTCCAGTGCGAGACGAGCTCGGGGTTGATCTCCCGGGCTGCTGCGGGTGCGGTCGTGGCGCTGAGACCGAATGCGGCCCCGGCGCCCGCGCCGAGAAGGCTCCGACGGCTGAGGGGATCCACGTCTTCTTCCGCTTCGTGGTGAGCAGTCCAGCGTAGCGCCACCGGCATGCCGAGCGCGCGCGTGAAGCTGTCGATCTCGTCGATCGTCAGGTGGCGCGTGCCGCGTTCGATTCGACTCAAGGTCGCTTGGCTGACGTACAGCCAGCCCGCGACGACCGACTGCGGCAGCGGCTGTCGATGAAACTGATGGAAGCGATACATGCGAATCACCCGCCCGAGATTCCCGCTGGCCAGAGCCGGGCGACAAGCTACTCGGCGGCCCGCAGGCCGGGGTGCTGGTCGGCACGAGCGCGGCGGTCGAGGCATGCCGCCGCCATCCGCTTGCGCGTGTCGTCCGGATCGACAAGCTCTCTCTCGCAGCGCTCGAGGCGACGCTCGCCCTGCATCGCGACCCGGCGGCAGCGCGCCGTGCGCTGCCGGTGCTCGCGATGCTCCAAGCCGACGACGCGACGCTCAGCAGGCGCGCCCACGAGCTCGCGGCCGCAACCGGCGGGGATGTCGTCGCGTCGACGGCGCGCGTCGGTGGCGGCGCGCTGCCGCTGCTCGCGCAGACGTCGTCATGCTCAGCCTCAACCACGCGGCCGCGGACGCGTTCGCCGCGCTCGCTGTGTTGGAGTCGATCGTGCGAGCCTACGCCGGCGAGCCGGCCCGTGAGGAACAACGGAACGGAATCCGGCGGTAAGCGTCCCTGGATCAGGCGCGGAGCTGTCGGCGCGGTCGGCGGTAGCCTTCGCATGCATGAGCCCAGGAGTGCCCGACGGGCAGGCGGTCGTGCTGGACGTCGCGCAGCTGCAGGCGCTGCTGGCCAAGACGTTCAACGTCGGGTTGGACGTCGGCCGCGGCAAGGAGCCGGTCGCGCTGGTGCGGCTGCTGCTCGCGAAAGCGTTGATCGGTGTGGCTGAGGCCAATGCGCTCGCGGCGGAGTCGATCGCGATCGAGCGCGGCGTCGGGACCGAGGAGATCGCACAGACCGAGGCGTTGGCGTTGCGTGCTGCGGCGTTCAACGGGATGCCCGACCCGGTGTTTCACCTGACCGCGCGGGCGATGGCGATCGTCATGGGCCTCGCCGCGGTCGAGCCCGATCCGCGCGCGCCCGATAACGACGTGCTGCTTGATGCCGCGCTGCAGGCCGCGACCGGGCTCGCGCAGCTGTTGCGGTTCCGCGGCGCGTGCGCGACGGCGGAGAGCGCCGCTCAGCGCGAAGCGGCGACCGCGTGTCTGCTGAACGCCTCGGCCGAGCTGACGAGGGCCGCCGAGGCCGTGTCCGGGCTGCTGGAGCTTGCCAAGGTCAGCGCCGCGGCTGGCCGCACCGGCGCCTCTGACCTGAACTGAGGGTCGCAGCGGCTCCCCCGGGAGCGCGATCGGCGCAGCCGGGCGCGTCGTCCGGCCTGCGTCCTAACGGCCCGTCATGAGCACAAGCGCCAAGGAGCACCGCATGACCAAGCACGAGCTCGCCAAGACGGTCGCCACGGACGCGGGTATCACGGCCGGTCAGGCTGCGAGCGTCGTGGACGCCGCGTTCGCGACGATCGCCGGCGAGCTCGCCGCCGGCCGTGACGTCGCGATCGCCGGCTTCGGCAGGTTCAGCGTGACCGAGCGCGCGGCCCGCGAGGGATCCAGATCGCCGCGAGTCGTGCCGCGAAGTTCTCCGCCGCCGCCGCGCTGAAGCAGCAGCTCAACCGCTGACCGGCAGCCCCGGCTGCCGGGCCCGGCGCCCTCAGCGTGGGTGCGGTCCGCCGCCGATGATCGGCCGCTCGCGTGCCGGGCCGCGTCGTGGCGCGAGCATCAGCCGGCCGGCCGCGGTGATCTTCCACGCTCTCGTCGAGCCGGCCGCGACCAGGACGAGGCCGTCGCGCTCGAGCAACACCAGCGCTTGGTTGACGAGGTCCGGTTGTCCCTGCCACGGCGCGGAGCATGCCGCGGCGATCTGGTAGGTACTGACAGCTTGTCCGTCGTGCTCGTGCTGGGCGTCGCGGAGAGCGCCGAGGACGACGCGTTGCTTGGCGGTCACGATCTGACGAAGCTAGCCCCGAGCGCGGACGGCTGCAACCGGGCTCACCTGATCTCGGCTGGGCGTTCGCACCCGGGCCCGTCAGCGGCCGCGGCCCGCGCTCGCGAGCCTCAAGCGGCTCTGGGAGCGTCGCGACATCGAAGCCCGGTCAGTCCTCGTCGGGGCGTCAGGGCCGCGTAGCGCCCGCCGCGCGCCTTCGATGGTGGGTCGTGCCGTGGGGGCGCGGCGGCGGTTGTGCTCCTGTGGGAGCCCGCTGCCGCGGCCCTCTCAGGGCGTGGCTTGACCACGAGTGCATCCTTGCCGTTCACGGCCGTGACGGGCCGGGGCTCGCGTAGCCGGATCGGTTGCGCCTCGCACCTCACCGCCACCATCCGTTTGCCTCGATGAGGCAGTTGTCAGTTCAGCGCCGGCGGCGCGCGGAGCGCCGCCGTGGTGGTGGCGGCACGTCGGGCCCGGCGCGCTCCGGGCCGCCGGGCGGGCCGGCGATGACCTGGAGCTCGTCGACGGCGGCGAGGACGATCAGCTCGAGTAGGCGGGCGTAGGCGACGGGGTCCTGGTCGCAGGCGTCGCGCAGCGCCTGGAGGATGTCGCCAGGGGTGGCGCCGTCGCCGGTGTCTGAGGTGATCGCAGATTGCAGCTGGGCGCCGAGCTCGACGCCGACCACGGAGGCGATGAGGTCGCCGTGCAGGCCGTGGTTGAGGACGTCGCGGACGGCGCGGTGCGTGGCGTCGGTCATCGCGGGCGGGACCCTACGGGCGGCGTGCAGCTCGTGCTCGGGGACGCCGAGCGCCGCGGCGGCCCGCGCGGTGTCCAGGCTGGCTCGTTCGGTGAGCTCGGCGGGGATCAGGCAGGCCCGGGCGAAGCGGCGCGCGCGCTGCTCGGTGTAGGGGCCCGGCAGATCGCCGGTGGCGATGTCGCGGGCGTAGAGGCACATGTAGATGACGAAGGTCCGCTCGGGGTCGCCGACGGGGCGGTGCTCGAGCTCGTCGCTGAGCAGGAAGCGCTCGGCGGTGGCGGCCGCGACCACGCGGCCCATGTAGGTGATCGGCTCCGGGCTCATGCATGGTCTAGGCGCCGCGGCCGGGTTCTCGCCCCCGTCACGGGCGAGTGTTGGCGCGTAGGCGTGCGCGTCCTTCGCGGATGCGGCGGTTGACTGCGGTGTAGGAGGCGCCGGTGGCCTGGGCGATCTGCCGGTAGCTGTGGCCGGCGGCGTGGAGGATCAGGGCTTCGCGCTCGGCGGGCTTGAGCGTGTTCAGCAGCGCGAGGTGCTCGAGGTCGGTGATGCGCGCGAGCGCCTCGGCGCCCACGTCGTCGTCGGCCTGGCCGAGCCAGTGGGGGAGGGGGTCGGTGAGCTGGCGCTCGCCGGTCAGCGCCCATGCTTCGCGGACGGCGACGGTGTACAGCCAGCCGCGCGTATGGTCGCTGTCGAGCGCGATGTCGTGGCGGGAGGCGAGCCGGGTCCAGGCGGCCTGGCAGGCGTCTTCGATGAGCGCCCGGGGCGCGTTGACTCGGTGGGCGATGTGGCGCTGGAGGGTCGCGTGGTGCTCGGTGTAGAGTTCGGCGAGCTGATGGGAGCGGCGCTGCGTGAGGGGCTTGGTGGACATGGCCCTCGGTAGGGGCCGAGGCCCGGCAACGCACGCGCCAGCTC
>JBPCJA010000322.1:0-10303 GCA_051005755.1 Solirubrobacteraceae bacterium | reverse complement strand
GGGATTTCACCGGCCACTCCCTTGTCGACGGGCACCTCACGCGGGAGGACCCTTACGGTGCGTGCGCCGGCCCCCGCTTTCGCGTGAAGTCGCGCTTCGACCGCTTCTCCTACGGCGATCTCACGCTCGCTGAGGTGGACCCCCCGAAGCGGATCCTCGCCACCGGCCGCGCCGGTCGCTTCAACCGCATGCGCACGCGCACCGAGTGGAGGCTCGAGGAGGACGGCACGGGCAAGACCCTCGTGACGTTCGTCACGCAGTCCGAGGGCGCGACGTTCGCCGACCGTCTCATGGAGAAGCTCTTGCGCGTCCGCGCCGCGACGACGCGCTGTCATCGCCGGGCGCTCGACCGCCTGCGTTCGATCCTCGAGGCGGGCGAGCAGCGCGGTGCCCGCACGACGCTGTCAGGTGGGGCACGCAAGCCCGCGAGCGGCTTCAGGCTGTAGATTTCCCGCCGCCAGTGCCACGTCTGCGCCGCCCGCTCGCCATGTTCGCCGCTCTGCTCGCCAGCGGCGGCCTCGCCGCGTGCGGCAAGCATCCCGACGAGAACGCCCGCGTCGTGCGGGCCGAGACCGAGGGTTTGTACCTCACCATCGGCGAGCTGAAGTACCAGGTCCAGGTCTCCCGCCAGCTCAACCCCCACGACGCCCAGGATCGCTCGCTGCTCGTGGGCATTCCGGAGTCCGAGCGCGACCTGGAGGCCGACGAGGTCTGGTTCGGCGTCTTCCTGCGGGTGCAGAACGAGACCGACGAGGCGCTGCCGCCGGCCAGCGACATCAAGATCGTCGACACGCAGGAGGAGACGTTCCGGCCGCTCAGGCTCGAGGACACGAACCTCTTCGCCTACCGCTCGAGGCCGTTCATCCCGGCGGGCCACATCCTGCCGGAGCTCGACACGCCGGCCTACGACACGGCGGCCCAGGGCTCGCTGGTGCTCTTCAAGCTCACGCTCACGGCGCTCGGCAACCGCCCGCTCGAGCTGGAGATCGAGAGCCACACGGTGCCCCCGCAGACGGGGATCATCGGCCTCGACGTCTAGTCGACTTCAGCCCGGCGAGGAGCACCTGCTTGGCGACCGGCGCTGCCGTGTCTCCGCCGGCGCCCGCCCCGATGAGCAGTACGCCGACGGCAATCCGCGACGCGTGCGCCGGCGCGTAGGCCGCGAACCAGGCGTCGGTGTCGGTCGGGTCGTCGGGCGGCGCCGGCGGGCAGGCGGGCACCTCGGGGCTCGGGATGCAGTCGGGCTGGCTCGTGCTGCGCAGCTCGGCGGTGCCGGTCTTGCCCGCGACGCGGACGCCGGCGATCTGTGCTCGCTTGCCGGTCCCCTCCTTGACGACCGCCTCCATGTAGCGGGCCACGATGCGGGTCGTCCCGGGGTCGACCGTCCGGGTGCGGCGTGACCGCGAGGTGCGCTCGAGCGTGAGTCGTGGTCGCCGTCCGTGCCCCGCGATCGTCGCGGCGACCAGCGCCATCTGCAGCGCCGTCGCCTGGACGCGCCCCTGGCCGATCGCCGACGCGGCGACCGCGAGGTCGTCGCCGATGTCGCTCGCCGGCGGGATCGTGCTCGTCGCCGCGCCGGGGATGCCGAGGTCCATGTTGAACCCGAACGCCTCCGCCGCCTTCACGAGCCGCTCGGCGCCGAGCTCGGCGCCGAGCGGTGCGAAGACCGAGTTACAGGAGTGCGCGAAGGAGGCACGCAGCGACCCGCCGCAGGACTCGCCGTTGGCGTTCTCGATGTCGACTCCCTCGATCGTCGTCGAGGTCTGGACGGGGTACGTCGAGTCAGGGCTCGCCAGGCCGGCCTGCAGGACGCCGGTGAGCGTGATGACCTTGAACGTCGAGCCGGGCGGCTGCAGGCCGGAGAACGCGATCCCCGACAGTGCGAGGATCTCGCCGGTCCGTGGCCGCACGGCGGCGACGCCGCCGGCCTTGTCGCCCTTGGCCTCGACCGCCGCGCGCTGCACGGCGAGATCGATCGACGTCCGTACCGCCGGCGCCGGCCGTGGCAGGCTGCTGCCGAGGGTACGTCCACCCGCGCGCAGCACGCCGCCGGGGCGCCCCGCCAGCCGTTCGTCGAACACGCGCTCCAGCCCCGTGATCCCGACGGGGGCGTCGGCGGGGTAGCCGAGCGCGCGCAGGCGCACCACCCGCTCGGCCGGCGCCGGGCCGAGCACGCCGACGATCGCGCTCGCGACCGTCCCGAGCGCCGACGTGCGGTCGGGCCCGCGCGCCAGCGGCGTGCCGTCGCGGGCGAGGATGTCCGCCCGCCGCGGCATCCGCATGTGGCGCTCGAGGCGCTCGCCGGGCCCGACGCCGGGGAACGTGAGGTGCTCGGACCAGTCGATCCGCGCGGCGTCGCCCTCGCCGACGAAGGGCAGGCGCAGCATCGCCCGCACCGGTCCGAAGACCCGCGTGACGACCGTCATCGGCACGCTGACCACCCCATCGCGCGGCGTGCCGGGCTCGCCGGGGCGCAGCGAGACGATCGTGGCCGTGGCCGCCGCCCTGCGGTGCGCAGCGGTGAACTTCCGCAGGGGTCTTGCGCGCCGGTCGGCGGCCGTCAGCTCGGCGTACATGGCCGCGTAGTCGTTGCGCGCCCAGGCGGCGACGAAGTCCTCCGCGCGCACCTGTGCTGCAGGCCTCCCGCCCGACATCAGGAGCGCGACGACGGTCGCCAACGCCCCTCCCGCCAGCAGGGTTGCGATGATCACCCGCCGAGAAGGAGGGGACCGCCGCGCGGGTGACGAAGCGAGCGTCATGGAGACGAACTATGGCCGCCGCGCGGACAGCACCACGTCAGCATCAGATCCGTGACGCCGATCGACTTCATCATCGCCGGGTTCGCAGCGCTCTTCGTGCTCGTCGGCTTCGCCCGGGGGTTTCTCATCGGCGCACTGTCGCTCGCGGGGTTCGCCGGCGGCGCCTATCTCGGCACGAGGTTCGGCCCCCAGCTGCTGAGCGAGGGTAACCAGTCGCCGTTCGCGCCGCTGTTCGGGCTCCTCGGGGCGCTCATCGGCGGCACGGTCATCTCGGCCGGCGCCGAGGGCATCGCCGGGGCCATGCGGGAGGCGCTCGTCTCGCCCGTCCTGCGGACGATCGACGGGCTGCTCGGCAGCGTGCTGGCGGTCGCGCTCGCGCTCGCCATCGCGTGGCTGCTGAGCGTCATCGTGCTCCAGACGCCCGGCATCCGCGACTACCGCCGCACGATCCAGCGCTCCGCGATCCTCAAGGAGCTCAACCACGTCCTGCCGTCGGACACGGTGCTCAAGGCGCTGGCGCGCTTTGACCCCTTCCCGCGGATCACGGGGCCCGACGCCGACGTCGGCCCGCCGAGGGCCGCGGTGGCGGGCGATCCCGACGTCCAGCGCGCGGGCGACTCCGTCGTGCAGATCCTCGGCAACTCCTGCGGCCTCGGCGTCTCCGGCTCGGGCTGGGTCGCCGCCGACGGGATCGTCGTCACGAACGCCCACGTCATCGCCGGCCAGGACCCGGGGAACACGGTCGTCCAGCCTCGCGGCGGCGGCACGCGCTTCAGCGCGACCGCGATCGCCTTCGATCCCCGCAACGACGTCGCGGTCCTGCGCGTGCCGTCGCTGTCTGCTCCCGCGCTGGGCTTCGCCCGCGAGGTGAGGGTCGGCGAGCCGGGCGCGGTGCTCGGCTATCCGCTCAGCGGGCCGTTCGCCATCCGGCCGGCGCGGGTCGGCAGCGCCCAGACGGTCCTCGCGCAGGACGCCTACGGGCGGCGCCTCGTCCGGCGCAAGATCACGGCCTTCCGCGCCGACGTCCAGCCCGGCAACTCCGGCGGCCCGATCGTCGACGTCGCCGGCCGCGTCTCGGCCACGGTCTTCTCGAAGTCGGTCGGCGGCGGTCCCGAAGGCGGCTTCGCGGTCCCGAACGACATCGTCCGCGACACGCTGCGCGGCGCCTCTGGCCCAGTCGACACCGGCCCCTGCGTGCGCTGACGCCGGCGCCGCCTGACGCGGGCCGGCGGGGTCGGCCCCCGGCGATGGCGCTACCCTGCCGCGGACATGCCCAAGACACTCGTCATCGCCGAGAAGCCGTCCGTCGGTCGCGACCTCGCGCGCGTGCTGCCGGGGCCGTTCGCCAAGCACGAGGGCTACCTCGAGGGGCCCGAGCACGTGCTGAGCTGGGCGGTCGGGCATCTCGTCCAGCTCGCCGAGCCCGACGAGTACGACGCCAAGTTCAAGAAGTGGCGGATGGCCGACCTGCCGATCGTCCCCGACAAGTTCAAGCTCGTCGTGCGCGACGAGCGCTCCAAGAAGCAGATGTCGGTCGTCAGCCAGCAGCTGCGCCGCGACGACGTCGAGGAGGTCATCAACGCCTGCGATGCCGGCCGCGAGGGCGAGCTCATCTTCGCCTACCTCTTCGAGAAGGCGGGTTCGAAGAAGCCGGTGCAGCGGCTGTGGCTGTCGTCGATGACGAAGGTCGCAATGCAGCGGGCATTCTCCGAGCTGCGCCCGGCGTCGGACTTCGCCCAGCTCGAGGCGGCCGCCCGCTCGCGCTCGGAGTCCGACTGGATCGTCGGCATGAACGCGACGCGCGCGGCGACGATCCGCCTGCGCTCTTCGTTCGACGGGGCCGTCACGCTCGGGCGGGTGCAGACGCCGACGCTCGCGATCATCACCCGCCGCGAGGAGGAGATCCGGGCGTTCAAGCCCGAGGCCTACTGGCTCGTCGACGCGGTCTTCGCGGCCACCGGGGAGCGCGTGTACGAGGGCCGCTACCACGACGGCGCGCGACCGCGCATGGCGACCGCCGAACAGGCCGACGCGATCGTCGCCGCCGTCCGCGGCCAGATGGGCGAGATCACCCAGCTCGAGCGCAAGGAGCGCAGGGAGCGCGCGCCGCTGCTCTACGACCTCACGTCGCTGCAGCGCGAGGCCAACAGCCGCTTCGGCTTCACGGCGCGACGCACGCTCGCGGCCGCCCAGCGCTGCTACGAGGAGCACAAGGTGCTCACGTATCCGCGGACGAGCTCGCGCTACCTCACGAGCGACATGATCGGCGAGCTGAAGGCCATCGCCGGCCACGTCGGAGGGGCCGGGCGCGAGTACCAGACGGCGGCGGTCTACGTCCAAGGGCTCGACATGCTGCCGCTGGCGCGCGTCGTCGCCGACGACCGGGTCGGCGACCACCACGCGATCATCCCGACGAACTCGACGCACAACCTCGACAAGCTCTCCGACGACGACCGCCGCATCTACGACCTCGTCGCCCGCCGCTTCCTCGCGGTCTTCCATCCCGAGGCGGTCTTCGAGAACACGAAGGTCTCCACGACCGTCGCCGGCCACGTCTTCCGCACCCGCGGCAAGGTCCTGCTGGTCCCCGGCTGGCGCGGCGTCTACGGCGAGCTCGCCGGCGGCGGCGAGAGCGCCGACGACGACGACGAGGGCCGCGACCAGCAGCTCCCGAAGCTCGAGCACGGCGAGGACGTCGAGACCCGCGACGTCAGCGCCGCCGAGAAGGAGACCAAGCCGCCGCGGCGCTACTCCGACGCGTCCCTGCTGGCCGCGATGGAGACCGCCGGCAAGCTCGTCGACGACGAGGAGATGCGCGAGGCGATGAAGGAGTCGGGCATCGGCACGCCCGCGACGCGCGCCTCGATCATCGAGCGCCTCATCGACGTCGGATACGTCGAACGTGACGGGCGCTCGCTCGTCGCGACCGAGAAGGGGCTGAACGTCATCCGCCTGCTCGGCGAGCACCCGCTGACGTCGCCGTCGCTGACGGGCGACTGGGAGCAGCGCCTCGGGAAGATCGAGCGCGGGGAGGAGCCGCGCAAGCGCTTCATGTCCGACATCGCCGGCTTCGCCGAGTCGACGGTGCACGAGCTCGACGCGAAGCTCAAGGACGTCCGCATCCCGCGCGCGAACCTCGGGCCGTGCCCGATCTGCGGCCACGACATCGTCGAGAATCGCAAGGGCTTCTCCTGCTGGTCGCGCGAGGACCCGGGCTGCGGCTTCGTCATCTGGAAGGCGAAGGCCGGCAAGACGCTGCCGATCGCCGTGGCGAAAGAGCTCATCGCGACCGGCCGGACGGCCAAGGCCGTGACCGGCTTCAAGGGTCGCAGCGGGCGCTCGTTCCGCGCTCGCCTGGCGCTGCAGCAGAGCGAGGAGGGCAAGTGGCGGGTGGAGTTCGATGAGCCGTGGGCGCGGGACGGCGAGAAGGTCGATCCCGCCGCCGAGGCCGGCGGCGACGCGGGCGAGCCGGCGCCGGCGGCGGGGTCGGCGGCCGAAGCCGCGGCCTAGCCGCGGGCGGCGTGCGGTGATCGTTCGCCGCTGCCTCGCCGGGCTGCTGTCGGTGCTCGCCGTGCTCGCGGTCGGCGTGTGGCTGGCGGGCGATCTGCGCAGCCCGCGTGCACGGCCCGCCTCGCGGGGCGCGGTCGAGCGACTGCCGTCGCCGGCGCTCCACACACCGCCCGTCCAGGACGCGGTCGGGCCGCTGCCGGCCCCGGAGGGCGCGGCGCACGCCGATCTCGCGCAGCCGTCGCTGCTGACGGCGCTGCGCCTACGGCCCTCTCCGCACGCCGGCCTGGCCTTCGACCTCGCCGACGGACGCGTGCTGTGGCGGCGGGGGGCGACGCGCCGGCGCCCGATCGCGAGCCTCACGAAGCTCATGACGGCGCTGCTCGCCGTCGAGCGCTTCGGCCCCCGCGACCCCGTGCGCATCCCCCGCCGGGCGGATCGGATCGGGGGCTCGCGGATGGGCGGCCTGCGGCCGGGGCGCCGGGTCCGCGCCGAGGTCCTGTTGCAGGGCCTGCTCATCGCCTCGGGCAACGACGCGGCGGTGACGCTCGCGATCGCCGGCGCCGGCTCCGAGCGCGCCTGGGTGGCGCTCATGAACCGCCGCGCGAAGCTCCTCGGCCTCTCCTGCACGCACTTCGTCGATCCGCACGGCCTGGATCCGCGTGACCGCTCCTGCCCGGCGGATCTCGCGGCGCTCGCGATGCGGGCGATGGCCCAGCCGCGGATCGCCCGGATCGCGCGGCGGCGCTTCGCGCGCGTCTGGCCCGGGGCGGGGCGCAAGCTCACGCTGCGCACGACGAACCACCTGCTGCGCGACCGCTACCCGGGCGTGATCGGGCTGAAGACCGGCTTCACGAACCCCGCCGGCTTCTGCCTCGTGACGATCGTCGCGCGCGGCGGGCGCCGGATCGGGATCGTCCTGCTGGGCTCGCGCGACACGTACGCCGACGCGCGGGAGCTCGCGCGGGCGGCGGTGCGTGCGGGCGCGCTGCCGGGCGCCGTGTGACGCGGGCGCCCGCGGCGCGTAGTGTCCGCATGAGCTCGACACGGAGGCAGCGATGACCACGACGATCCGGACGACATGCGTGGGCCGTGCGCTGCCGGCGCTCGTCCTCGCCGCGCTCGCCGCGCCGGCGATGGCGCCGGCGGCGTCGCCGAAGCCGCCGGGCTCGCCGTCGGCGCTGCCGGCGTTCTCCTCCTGCGGCTCGCTGCTGAGCTACGTACGGCGCAACGCCCGGCGCACCGGCGGGCGCACGGGCGTGCCGACGCGAGCCGGGGCCGTCGTGCCGCAGGTGCTCAGCGCGCCGCCCGCGGTCCAGGCGCTGACCGGGCCGCGGCCGGCGCCCGCCGCCGCCGAGACGCAGAAGGACTCGGCGGCGCCGTCGTTCTCGCAGACGAACGTGCAGGAGGCCGGCGTCGACGAGCCCGACATCGTCAAGACCGACGGCCGGCGGGTCTTCGCGATCGCCGGCGACACGCTCTACGCGCTCGACGTCACCGGCGACGCCCCGCGCCTCGTCGGCTCGCTCGCCCTCGCGGGCTCCGGCGGACACGAGCTCTTCGTCCGCGGCGACCGCGCGCTGATCATGAGCACGTCCTACGGCGGCGCGGGGTTCGCGGCCGACGTCATCATCGCGGCCTCGAAGGTCGTCCTGACCGAGGTCGACCTCAGCGATCCGGCGGCGATGGCCGTGCGGCGCACGATGACGGTCGACGGCGCGCTCGTCGACGCGCGGATGACCGGCGGGACGGCGCGGGTCGTGGTCGGCTCCTCGCCGGACGTCGTGCGCCCGGCCGCGATCGGGCGGGCCGGCGTGCGTCGCTGGGTCCCGCGCACGGTCCTGCGCAGCCGCCTCTCCGGGCGGACGTTCCGCCGTTCGGTCGTGGCCTGCGACGACGTCCGCCACCCGCGCGCGTTCTCGGGGCTCGACCTCCTGACGGTCCTGACGATCGATCTCGACAAGGGCCTGTTCTCCGTCGACCGCGACGCGATCATGGCCGGCGCGCAGACGGTCTACGCCTCGACGGCCGGGCTCTACGTCGCCAGCCAGCGTTATGTCCCGGCGCTCGAGGCAGGCCGCACGCTGCCGGCGCGGATGCGCACCGAGATCCACCGCTTCGACGCCTCCAAGCCGGGCGAGACGTCCTACGCCGCCAGCGGTGAGGTCGCCGGCTTCGTCCTCAACCAGTACGCGCTGTCCGAGCACGACGGCGTGCTGCGGGTCGCGTCGACGGAGGAGCCGCAATGGTTCGACGGCGTCCGCGCGGGCGAGAGCGAGAGCTTCGTGACCGTCCTCGCCGAGCGCGGCTCGCGGCTGCCGGCGCTCGGGCGCGTCGGCGGGCTGGGCAGCGGCGAGCGCATCTACGCCGTGCGCTTCGCCGGCGACAAGGGCTACGTCGTGACGTTCCGCCAGGTCGACCCGCTCTACACGCTCGACCTGTCGCGCAAGACCGACCCGCGCGTGCTCGGCGAGCTGAAGATGCGCGGCTACTCCGCCTACCTGCACCCGGTCTCCGACGATCTCCTGCTGGGAGTCGGTCAGGACGCGAGCGACGCGGGCCGCACGCTCGGCACGCAGCTCTCGCTCTTCGACGTCTCCGACCTGCGCCGCCCGGTGCGGCGCGCGGTCGCGTCGCTCGGCGCCAGCTCGTCGTCCGATGCGGAGTTCGACCCGCACGCGTTCCTGCTCTGGAACCCGGCGAATCTCGCGGTCATCCCGCTGCAGACCTTCGGTTCCGGCGGCCAGACGTTCAGCGGGGCCGTCGCCTTCCGCCTCGGCCCGTCGAGCCTCAGCGAGGCCGGCCGCGTCACGCACCCGAGCCCGGCGCCGGACGGCTTCGCGCCGCCGATCGGCCGCTCGCTCGTCGTCGGCGAGCGGCTCTACACGCTGTCCTCCGCCGGCCTCGCCACCAACCGCCTGGACACGCTCGCGCCGGTCGCGTTCGCGGCGTTTGCGCAGGCGGCGCAGGGGCCGGTACCAGGCGCACCCTGACGATCACATGGGCGCCGACGCGGCGAACGCGCAGGCTCGGGTCGTTCGCGGTGATGCCGGCGTTGGTGAACGGCATCACTAAAGGAAGGTGGGTTCGGTCGCCGGATGAGGGCGCATCGATCGATTGGCGAGTTCTTCGAGCGGAGCGCGAAGAAGTCCCCATTTCGCTGTCATGGGCTCGGGTTCCGGTAGCTCGCGCGCGGCGTTTGGCGACTTGTTCGCGGTGGGCGCGACGAACTCGCCATCGCGGATCGCTGGTCGAGGAGCGTGGCGAATCGACTCGCCTGGCGCGGCAGATTCGCCATGACCGGAAGCGACGCGGCCGTTCGAGAACCCTCCTTCATCGCTGCCGTTCCCAGGCGCAGGCGGTCCCGTCGCCTCGAAGGGTGCCGAAGACGCCCGCGCAGCCTGGCAGGGTCGGTTTGCGACGTCGCCATCACCCCTCGGGTCCACGCGCGACCACGCTGTTGCCCCTGACGCTCGTCACCGCTCCCTCCAAACGCCGAGAAGGCGCGTCGTGCTCGACGCCTACCGCGCGGCGCTGCGCGGTAAGGCAGGCGCCGATCCTCGTCGTGCCGACGCTCGCCGAGGCGGCAAGGCACCCCCGCGGGGGTTCGGGGTGGGGCGTCTTTCGGCATGACATGGGTGCGGAAAGCGCCCCGGGGCTGCCTGGGCTGGGATGAACTTGGGCGTGTGGCGCATT
Source organism: Solirubrobacteraceae bacterium (assembly GCA_051005755.1). GTDB lineage: Bacteria > Actinomycetota > Thermoleophilia > Solirubrobacterales > Solirubrobacteraceae > CADCVQ01. The sequence goes on along the minus strand of JBPCJA010000322.1, from coordinate 341 downwards.
GCGCATGACAGGGATGCGGAAGCGCCCCGCGCACCCTGACAGGGGTCGATCTGCAAGGCCGCCGTCACACCGTCGGGTCCACGCGCGACCATGCTGGTGTGCCCCTGACGCTCGTCACAGGTCCCGCCAACGCCGAGAAGGCCCGCGTGGTGCTCGACGGCTACCGCGCGGCGCTGCGCCGCGGGCAGGCGCCGATCCTCGTCGTGCCGACGCTCGCCGACGTCGATCGCTACCGCACCGAGCTCGCCGTGGGCGGCGTCGTCTTCGCCGCGCATGTCGTGCGTTTCGCCTGGCTCGTCGACGGGGCGGCCCGGCGCGGCGGCGGGCGCGGACGGCCGCTG
>JBPCJA010000321.1:0-12268 GCA_051005755.1 Solirubrobacteraceae bacterium | reverse complement strand
GCGAGTGGCTCGGAAACCGGGACCCACGCTGCCGGCGGCTCGGAAACAGGGACCTTTGGCGCGATTGGCTCGGAAACCGGTATCGGCGGCGCAGGCGGCTCGGCCGCCGGGATCCGCGCTGGCGGCGGCTTGTCCACCGAACCTGCGCGCCCCCCGCCCGCCCGGCGTGCCTCGCGTTCGCGGCGATCGCGCTCGCGTTCTTCGGCCGTACGCTCGCGGCGCGGGCCGGGGTCGTCTCGGCGAAGCTTGGGCATGAACGCGCTAGGAGGCTACTAACCGGCGCGGCCGGAGCGCGCCGCGAGCCAGCCCTCGAGCAGGTGAGCTGCTGCGCGCGAGTCCTCGGAGCTGCCCGGCTGGCCGGGATCGCGCTGTGCCATCAGCGTCGTGAAGCGCTCGTCGTAGAGCTCGACCGGGACGCTCACGCGCTCGGCCAGCCGCGCCGCGAACGCGCGCGCCTCGACGGTCTGTGCCGAGTCGCCGCCGGCCAGCGTCAGCGGCAGACCCACGACGACGAGCTGTGCCTCGCGCTCGCGCACGAGCTCGGCGATCCGGGCGATCCCCTTGCGCGTCGCCGGTCGCAGCACCGGCTCGATCGGCGTCGCGAGCGTTCCCGTCGGGTCGCTCACCGCACAGCCGCAGCGCGCGCTGCCGAAATCCAGCGCGAGGGTCCTCACTCCGACAGTGCGGCCTCGATCGTCGCGCGCGCGACGGCGATCGCGTCGGGGAGCTTGTCGGGGTCCTTGCCGCCGGCCTGGGCCATCGTGTCGCGTCCCCCTCCCCCGCCGCCCGCCACCTGCGCGGCCGCCTTGACGACCGCGCCGGCCTTGACGCCGCGCTGCACCAGCGCGGGCGTCACCGCCGCGACGAGGTGCACGCGGCCGTCGACCACCGTCCCGAGCACGGTCGCCGACTGCTCGCCGAGCTTGCCCTTGACCCGGTCGGCGACATCCATCAGCTCCCTCGCTCCGGCTGCGGACACGACCTCGGCGACGATGTCGGCGCCGTCGACCTGCGCGGCGCGGGCGGCGAGCGCATCGACATCGAGCCCGCCGCCGTTGGCGGAGGCCTTGGCGGCCTGCTTGGCGCGGTCGCGCAGCCCGGCGACTGCGACCGGCAGCCGCGCGACCTCGGTGCGCAGCAGAGCGGCCGTCTCGCGCGCGATCGCTTCGCCCTCGCGCAGTGCGGCGACCGCGGCCGGTCCCGTGATCGCCTCGACGCGGCGCACGTTGGCCGCGCTGGAACCCTCGCTGGTGAGCTTGAAGACGCCGATCTCGGCCGTGCAGCGGACGTGCGTGCCGCCGCACAGCTCGCGCGAGTACGCGCCGTCGCCGATTTGCACCATCCGCACGATGTCGCCGTACTTCTCGCCGAACAGCGCCATCGCACCGAGCTGCTGTGCCTCGGTGAGCGTCGTCGTGATCGGCCGGACCGGGTCGTTGGCGAGCACCCATTCGTTGACGCGGTCCTCGATCGCGCGCAGGTCCCGCTCGCCGATCTTCTCGCCGTGCGTGAAGTCGAAGCGCAGCTTGTCGGGTCCGACGTAGGAGCCGGCCTGGCGCACGTGCGTGCCGAGGCGCTCGCGCAGCGCGGCGTGCAGCAGGTGCGTTGCGGTGTGGTTGGCCGCGGTCGCGCCGCGCGCCGCGCGGTCGACGCGCGCGACGACGCGCTCGCCCGCGTTCAGCGCGCCCCGCTCGATCTCGACGACGAGCGCCTGGTCGTCGCCGATGCGCACGACGTCGGTGACCAGCGCGGCGCAGCCGCCGTCCGCGCACTCGATCACCCCGGCGTCGGCGACCTGTCCGCCACCGGTCGCGTAGAACGGCGACTCGGCGAGCTTGACGAGCTGCCCGTCCACCGACGCGACCGTCGTGTGCTGCTCGAGCGTCTCGTAGCCGGTGAAGTCGGTCTGGACGCCGCACGCGCGCGCGAGCTCGCGCGCGCGCTCGCGCAGGTCGCCGGTGAGCTCGGCGCGCGCGCCCGCGCGGGCCTGCGCGCGCTGACCCTCCATGAGCAGCTCGAAACCGGGGGTGTCGACCTCGAGCTCCTGCTCGGCGGCAAGCTCGGTCGTGAGCTCGAACGGAAAGCCGAACGTGTCGTGCAGGCGGAAGGCGTCGGCGGCGGGGATCGTGCCAGCGGCCCGCGAGCGCTCGACGATCTCCTCGAGCAGGCGCGTGCCCTGCTCGAGCGTGCGCCCGAAGCTCTCCTCCTCCGAGCGCGCCCACAGCAGGATCGACTCGCGCTCGCGCTCCAGCTCGGGATAGGCGCGGCTCATGATCGCGATCACCCGCTCGACGAAGCGCGGCAGGAAGCCGGGCTCGATGCCGATCCGGCGGCCGTGCTGGATCGCGCGGCGCATGACGCGGCGCAGGATGTAGCCACGGTCCTCGTTGGAGGGCACGACGCCGTCGGCGATGAGGAACGTCATCGCGCGCGAGTGGTCGGCGAGGATCCGCAGCGAGCGCTCGTCGGGCTGCTTGCTCGCAAGCTCGCGGCCGAGGTCCATGAGCGGCGCGAACGTGTCGGTCTCGAAGACCGTTGCGACGCCCTGCTGAATGGCCGCCATCCGCTCGAGGCCGAGGCCGGTGTCGATGTTGTTGGCCGGCAGCGGCGTCAGCGTCGGCCTGCCCTCCGCGTCGGCTCCGAGGTCGTACTGCGTGAAGACGAGGTTCCAGTACTCGAGGAAGCGATCGTTCTCGCCGCCGGGCAGGTCGTCCTCGGTGCCGAACTCCAGGCCACGGTCGAGGTACAGCTCGCTGCACGGGCCGCACGGGCCGCTCGTGCCCGCCTGCCAGAAGTTCTCCGAGCGCGGGAGCAGGACGATGCGCTCGCGCGGCACGCCGACCGACAACCAGGCCTCGATCGCCTCCTCGTCGGGGCCGAGGCCGAGCTCTTCGTCGCCCTCGAAGACCGAGATCCAGATGTCCTCGGGCTTGAACCCGAAGCCCTCGAGCGACAGCTCCCACGCCCACTCGACGGCCTCCTGCTTGAAGTAGTCGCCGATCGAGAAGTTGCCGAGCATCTCGAAGAACGTGAGGTGGCGGGCGGTGTTGCCGACGTTCTCGATGTCGGTCGTCCGGAAGCACTTCTGGCACGTCGTCAGGCGCGGATGCGGCGGCCGCTCCTCGCCCCTGAAGTACGGGACGAGCGGATGCATCCCGGCGGTCGTCAGCAGCACCGACGGGTCGTACGCCGAGGGCACCAGGGAGCCCGAGGGCAGCCGCTTGTGGTCGCGGGCCTCGAAGAACCTCAGGAACGTCTCGCGGATCTCGTCGGTCCTCACGCGGCGATTGTGGCGCATCCGACGATCGCGTCTCCCGCGAGGAAGACTGCGGTCTGGCCGGGGGCGGCGCCGTCGAAGGGCTCGGTCAGGCGGATCTCCTCGCCGTCCAGGCGGCATCCGACGGCCGGTGAGCGATAGCGCAGCCGCACCGCGTCGGGCTCGCCGCCGTGCATCCTCAAGCCGCGCACGCGGACGGTCTGGGTGGCGAGCTGGGCCCGCGGGCCGACGGTGACGGTGTTCGTGCGCGCGTCCGTCGCCAGGACGTAGAGCGGCTCGACCGCCGCGACGCCGAGGCCCTTGCGCTGGCCGACGGTGAAGCCGTGGTGGCCGCCATGGCGGCCGAGCACGCCGCCGTCGCGGTCGACGATGTCGCCCGGCCGCTCGTGCAGGCCGCCGTGGCGGGCGAGGAACGCCGCGCGGCCGGTGCCGGCGAGGAAGCAGAGGTCCTGCGAGTCGGGCTTGCGGGCGACGGCCAGGCCGGCCTCGCGCGCGAGTGCGCGCACTTCCGGCTTGCGGTGCTCGCCGAGCGGGAAGCGCAGGCGCGCGAGCGCGTCGCGCGAGAGCGCGGCGAGCATGTACGTCTGGTCCTTGTCGGCGTCGGCGGCAAGGCGCAGCAGCCCGCCGGGGGTTCTGCGGGCGTAGTGGCCGGTGCTGAGCGTCGCGGCGCCGACGCGGTCGACGAAGTCGAGCATCGCGTCGAGGCGTACATGGCCGTTGCAGCGCACGCACGGGTTCGGCGTCAGCCCGCCCGCGTGCTCGCGCAGCCATGGCTCGACGACGCCGGCGCGAAACTCGTCGCGCAGGTCAAGCGTGAAGTGCGGCAGGCCGAGCCCGTGCGCCACGACGCGGGCGCCGCGCACCGCCGCGGCCGAGCAGCACGAGCGCTCGCCGTCGTTGTCGGGGTCGGCCCAGAGCTCGAGCGTCACGGCCGCGACGTCGTGGCCGTCGCGCGCGCACAGCAGCGCGGCGACCGCGCTGTCGACGCCGCCGGACATCGCCACGAGCGTGCGCTCGGGGTCGGGTTCGAGCCCGCCGTCCGCGCGCACGGCCGCGCCGAGCGCGCGGTGCAGCGCGTCGGAGGCGAGGTCGGCGGCGTGGAGCTTGCCGGCGCTCAGGCCACCGAGCTCGTCGGCGATCCGTGGCGCGCCGATCCGTGCCGCGGCCAGGACGCCGGCTCCCTCGACGAGCTCGACGGCCGCGCTCGCGGCTGCGATCGTCGCCCCGCAGCCCGACGCCTCGAAGCCCGCCGCGCTCACGCGGTCGCCGTCGACGGCGACCGATAGGCGTACGAGGTCGCCGCAGGCCGCCCCGCCGGCGGCGCCGCTGGCTGCGCCCGCGATCTCGCGCCCGCGTCCGCGCGGGTGGCGCAGGTGGTCCTCGAAGCGCTCGTCGGGCATCGCCACGAGTCTAGATCGGCGCTGGCGCCGTCAGCTCTCGGGCGCCCGCGGGTCGAAGGGCCGCCCCTACCCACTTTCCACCCCTGGTCGGGGGCTCCGGGCCGCGGTTCGATGCGCCGAAACCACAAAGGAGGATGTCATGCAGACCATGGTCAGCGGCCGGAGAGCGGCGGGGGCGGTGGCGTTGCTCGCCGTGGGGCATCTCGGTCGCCACCGTGCGCACGCACATCAAGCAAGCCAAGCGCAAGAACCGGGGCGCGCACGATCAACGAGCTCGTGGCGATGGCGGCCCCCTCGACCGGCGGGATGGCGACGATGACCGCTGAGGGGACCGGGGCGCCCACCGGAACCGACCTGCGTCGGGTCGCCGTACGCGACGCGCAGGCGGATGCTCGCCCTCCCGCCCGCGCCCGCGGTCGCGCTGACCGGCGCGGAGCTGAAGGTGGTCGCCGGGCTGGCGGGTGGAAGCGCTCCCAAGGAGCTGGCACATCGGTGCTCGACGTTGGCTAAAAAGCGCGCGAAGAGCCGCGTCAGCCCGAGGAGGACGAGAGCCACGAACGGATAGCCCAGAAGCCCGCCGACCACGCCGTCGAGCTGATCGCTGCGGGCCAGCGCCGCGGGTGAATGACCGCTGAAGATCACCCCTGCGTAGCCGAGCTCCAGGAGCGCGACGGTCAGCCAGACCGTGCGCGGGTTGGCCACGATCACCGCCAGCGCGATCGAGGTCATGCTGAACGCGCGGTAGAGCCTCCGGCGAGCAGCCCGTCGAGCGCGGCCGCGCCCAACTGCGCCGCGGCGAGCGGTACGACCAACCACGGTCGTACCCGTAACGCCGCGCACACGGCCTCTCTCTGCCACAGCGCCAGCGCACCGACGAGCACCAGCAGCAGACCGATCAGCACCCGTCGAACCGGGTGCGAACCAAGGTCGTCGGCCAGTGCGAGCACGAAGCTTCCGAACGCCACCCACAGCGAGCCAGAGCGCCACCGTGAACAGGGCGGACGGGAGGCGCTGCTGGCGAGCATCGGCCGACACGACGGTTAAAGGTGTCAAGAAACGCTCGCGCTCGGGGTATTTGCTTCCTGCGCCACAGCCAACGTGCACGCCCCGGCCACCAAGACAGATGCGGTGCTCGTCGCGCCCGTCAGCGCGAAGTAGTGGTGCGCTTCACGCCGGGCTCCCAAACGCCGCTCGGTCACCCAAAGAAATTGCGTTGCTTAAGTTCGACGCCGCCGGTAGGTTCGCCGCTGAGGAAGGGAATTGTCTCCGATGAAGGATCGTTGGGCATGACGACGCGTTCTCGCAGACTCCGCGCGACCATGGTGGCAACGCTCGCCATCTTCGCCATCACGGCCAGGGAGGGTGTGACCTCCAGCCACGCCGCGCCGCAATGGGGTCCGTGTCCTCCCTCCATGTTCGTCGAGCTGGGCAAGGAGTGCGCAAATGTCCCGGTGCCATTGAACTACTCCGAGCCGGGTGGACGCAGGATCGACATCGCAGTCTCGCGCCTGAGCACGGCCACTCCCGAGAAGCGCCGCGGAGTGCTGGTGCTCATACCGAGTGGACCCGGAAACGCGTCGCTCGACATGCCCGACCTCTTCGCGCAGCTCATGCCCAAGAGCGTGCTAGAGCACTACGACCTGATCGGGTTCGACCCACGCGGGAACGGGCGCAGCGCACCCCTGACCTGTGGTCTGAGCCTGTCGCAGACCCCAGCCGAGCGCGTCATTCCATGGCCTGATCCGCAGGGCTTTCAGGAGAACGTCTCCTACGCGCGCTTCCTGGCGCGGTCATGCGGCAGCTCGTCGACCTCCGACCTGCTCCCGTTCATCACCACGGAGAACAGGGCACGCGACATGGACCGCATCCGTGCGGTGCTCGGAGAGGACAAGATCTCATACCTCGGCTACTCGTACGGCACGTACCTCGGCGCCGTGTACATGTCTCTCTTCCCTCGCCGCAGCGACCGCTTCATCCTGGACAGCGTCGTCAGCCCACGCGCGATCTGGCGCGACACCTATCGCCGCATGGGGCCAGCCGTCGAGATCCGCTTCCCGGACTTCGCTCGCTTTGCCGCGGAGCGCAACGATGCCTACGGCCTCGGCGCGACGGAGGGCGAGGTGCGGGCGAAGTACTTCGAGCTCGGTGTCCGGTTGGACGCCACCCCCGTCACGTTGCCGACCGGGCAGGTCATAAGTGGCAACTTCTTCCGAGAGGCCACACGTGTGGCGCTGTACTCCGACACGATGTTCGCGGGCCTTGCGGGGCTATGGCAGCTCCTGGACCATGCCGACGCCACTCCCCTCGCTGCCCCGGCAGCCGCCCCAGAGCCGGCGCCGGCGACCACCGCAGGGCCGGTCTTCCCCGATGTCCCGGAGGACAACCTCGTCGCCGGCAGCTTCGGCTTGCTGTGCGGCGACGCGCAGTGGCCGGAGGATCCCGAGCAGTATCGGCGCGACGTAGCGGCCGATAGCCGGCTGTTCCCGGTCGCGGGGGGCATGGCGGCCAACATCTTCCCCTGCGCCTTCTGGCCGGTCGAACCCCGCAAGCCGCCCGTGCGTATTACCGGCGACGGCCGGAACGACGTGCTGTTCATCCAGAGTCTGCGCGATATTGCCACCCCCCTGTTCGGTGCCTTGGAGATGCGCGCAGCGCTCGGCCCGCGCGTGCGCATGGTCATCTCGGCCGGCGGCGCGCACTCGGTGGCCTACTCCTACAACACCAACGACTGTATAAATGCTGCGGCCAATGCATTCTTGGTCGATGGCACGCTGCACGATGCGCTCTGCCCCGGGGAGCCTACGGCGCCGGTGGTTCAGACGTTCGGTCTCAGGTCGAGCGGGCACCATGCGGCGATGCAGGCGCTGACGAGACGCATGGGGATGCTCGGCCCACAGGGTTGAGGGGAGCGCGGTCGGAACGTAGATCCTGGACGGTGGCTTCGGCGGGCGGCCGGCATTCCCGCTTGCTCACGCCGGTGTCACCCAGGCCACGCTAGATGACTTCCACGCACGAGAGGGACATCTCGTCGCCCCGCTCAGCGCCACGACAGTCGCGCTGAGCAACCGATGAGCGCGGTCAACCACTCGGGGGCTTGATAGCCTACGTCAGCCTTGATGTCGCAGGCTCAACGTGCGGCATGCCTTACAACTTAAGCGGGATGCCGTAAGGACGCGTGGTTGTCCCGCAGTCCACGGGCGACGGCCGCGGCGCGTCGGTGGGCGAATCACTGAGCTTCGTTGCCACGAGCTTTGTCGCATAGCCGACCGCGAGCAGGTCGGCACGCACGAAGCAAGCCTGCGCGTCCGTGAGCCAATGCCGACCGCGCTCGATGAGGGACTTGACGAACGTCGCCAGCGCGGCGAAGTTCGTCAAGGCCCCCCGCACGGTGCCCCATGCATCGCCGTCCAGCTTCTCGGCGACCACCTGGGGCAGCTGGACTTGCTTGGGCGCGTCAAAGCGACGCAGGATCCTGTCGTGTTCGAGCGCCGTCATCTGCGCCTTGGCATCTATGAACCCAGCAAGCATGACGCGCGCTGCGCCGCGCGCCTTCTCTGCTTCGCGGCGATCCAGCCGGTGATCCTCTCGGTTCTGCAGTGCGAGCGGTCCGGCGACGCCGGCGACCGCCGCGATAACGGCGCCGACGACGACGAGCGCTCCATCCAGCCATGCGCGTCGTGTCTCAGGCACTCACCGAATCATGCCACGGCGCCGCCGCGCGGAGGGACGGGAACCAGCTCATCCCGACTTCCCGTCTTGACACTTGCCGGTGTGCCGGCAGAAAATGTACGATCCAACCACGAATTCAGCACCCTGCCCGATACGTCTCCGCAAGATCGGACCTGCTATGCGTCGGCGCATCACCTTCGCCGTCGCCGCCATGGTGATCGGTCCGCTCCTCACCACCGTGGTGCAGGCATCGCCCGCGCATGCCGTCGCAGCCGCCGTCCCGAGCGCACCTGCCACCGTGCACCCGCGGCTGCTGTTCTCGGCGGCCGATGTCCCGTGGCTGCGGGCGCGTATCGCGGCGGGCGGGGCGCCGGGATCGGCCTGGGCGCGCCTGCAGGAGCATGCCGAGGCATTGCTCGCACAGGTGCAACCGGACGCGGTGCGCGCGACCGTGGACCAGATGGGGCCCTATGGGCTGCAGAACGAGATGCCGACGGACCTGCTCAATCTCGGGCTGGCGTATCAGCTCAGCGGGGATGTGCGCTACGGCCGCCGCGTCGTCGACCTGCTGCTCGCCCTCAAGGACGCGAACTACCCGTATTGGTGCTGTCAGGATCTGGGCGTCGGCGATCTGCTCTACGGGATGGGACTGGGATTTGACTGGTCGTATGAGCTGATGACCCCTGACGAGCGCCAGCAGATCGTCGCGGCGATGTGGACGCCGGAGCACGAGTCCTTCCTGCTCGGGCGCACGCTCGGATACAACCCGACCAACCCGGTCGCCGCGAACCTGGAGATCAGCAACTGGATGGGTGTCACGGCAGGCGGTGCCGGCCTGATGCTGCTCGCGCTCCGCGGTGAGCCCGGCATCCCGACGGACACGATCCGGCCGTTCGACACCTATCTGACGCGGGCTCTGGAACGGACCAGGTCCTACTTCGTGCACGGCGTCGACCCGCTGGGCGCCAACCACGAGGGCATGGGCTACGCCTACTACGGACTGAAGAACTCCGTTCCGTTCGCCCTGGCCGCGCGCCGCGAAGGTCTCGACGACCTGATCGCCGGCACCGGGCTGCCGGGCATGGCCCGCTGGGCGGCATCCGAGCAGTTGCCGGGCGAGGCCAACAACTTCGTGCCACTCAACGACTCCCAGCGCGAGTCCAACGTCGAGTTCGCGGCCATGATGTTCGGCATCGCGCCGGACAACGGCGTCGCGCAGTGGCTCTGGCAGCGGACCGTGGGCCCACAGGGCAACGACTACTTCCGCGAGCCGCACGTGCCCGAGACCGGGCCCGTCGCATGCCCAACCGAGCCACTCAGCACGTTGTTCGTCTGCTACCTGGACAACCTCGGTCGGTACTACACGGCGCAGTACGTGTCGACGATCCTCTACTACCGGTCTCCCACCGAACCTCCCGAGATCGACCCGGCCAGCGTAGGCCCGCTGTCGGTGCACTACGCGCAGCGCGGCCTCGTCGACGCGCGGACCGGCTTCGCGCGGGGCGGCGACGAGGTCATCTCGACGTTCGAGGCGCTCCGCGACGGCCGCGGGCACTTCCAGTACGACGCCGGCAACTTCACGATCTACGGCATGGGCGGCCACTTCGCGATCGACCCCGGCAATGCCTGCGTGGCCTGCGGTCAGGACCTGGACGAGGCCTACGCGACCGCGCACAACGTGGTCGTGGTCGACGGGGCACGCGCGACCCAGAGCCCCAACCTGCGCTACTGGCGCGGAACCACGATCGACGGCTTCGTGAACGCACCGAACCTGTCGCTGTCACACGCCGACCTTCGCTACGCCTACTCGGCCGACCCGAACGCGCGGCTCGACCCGCCGTACGCCGGCCGCGACCACCTCCTCTCGCGCACGCCGGGCCGGCCGGTCATCGTCGGCATCGCCGACCGGCTGCAGCGCGACCGGTCACGGACCTCACGTCACCGCTACACGTGGCAGATGCTCAGCGACAAGCGCAACAGCGTGCAGACGGCCGGCTCCGCGTTCACCATCACCGCTCAGAACGGCGCCACCCTCGCCGGCCGCATGGCCGCCGGCGGCCGCCCGGGCGCCAACCCGGTCGTGCAGACTCGCACGCTGGTCCTGAACAACCCGACCACCGACATCGGATCGCCCGCGCCGGTCGTCTCCAGCACGACGCCGAGGCAGCGGGCATTCGACCACCTGGCGGTGATGGCCCTCACGCCGGCGGGCTCCGAGCCGGCGACGACCGAGACGCTCCGCGTAACCGGCGGCAACGCCGTCAGCGTGACCTGGCGCGGCGCTCAGGACGTCCTCGTCCACAAGCTCGCCGCTGCCCGTACGGTCACCGGCCAGGTCCAGACCGATGCGGACATCGCGAAGTTCACCAGCGAGGCCGGGGAGACGGTCATCCGGGGCGGGACGCGGCTGTCGGGCGGTGGCCGCGACTACGTCAGCGTGTCCGGCACTGCGGCGACGGTGACCGTGAGCGGAGACCAGGTCCAGGCCTCCGGCAACAGCGCCAACACGTATCGCGTGTTCGCGCCCCAGACGGTCTCCTCGGCCCTCGTGAACGGCGCCACGGCGCCGGCCTGCCGGGACGGCGGCTACGTGCTGTTCCCGTGCAGCCCTCAAGGCTGACGCGTTGCCGGCAGCCACACCCATGCTGCCTATGCTGGTCAAACGTCACTTGACCGCCATCGTGCGGGTGACGCGCGGCACCCTGAGCGCCTCGACCTGGCCCGCGCGGTCCTTGGCCACCGAGACGCGCCGGCCGGTCAGCGCGGCCTTCGCGGCAGTGATCGCGTCTCACGTGTCCTCCTTGCCCTTCGCGCGACGCATCGGCGGGTCCGGACCGGTGACCTCGAGCACCGCAAACGCCGGCGAGGGCGAGATGCCGGGTCAGGCCGGCGCCGAAGCTGCCCGATGCTCGACGCCGACCTGAGCAGCTCGCCGTGGCCGGGCATCCAGGCGAGCATCGCTCGGTAGCCAGCGCGTGTCGTGGCGAACGAGCGTGTCGCGAGGATCTCTCCGGCGTGTCGAGGTTCGCGGCGTGGTGCAGATCGAGGTGCGTGTCGACGCCGCCGACGATCCGTGTCGTGGCGCCTGCGATGCTCTTCAAAGATCGGCCTCTCCTTCGTGCTGTTGTGCGGCATCGGGCACGCGCCACCGGCCGGCGGCGGACACGACAGTTGAAGGGACCCGTCTTGTCAGGCTCTCATCAGGTCACACTAGGCGGTCATGGCCGCGAACCATGAAGCGCCAGGCTACCTGGGACGGGCGACAGGGAGCCCTGACGGTCGGGTCGGGGACCATGGCGATCACGGCGCCTCGTGTCAACGACAAGCGCGTCGACGAGTCCGGCAAGCGCCAGAGGTTTAGTTCCAGGATCTTGCCGGCGTACGCGCGGCGCTCGCCGAAGGTCACCGACGTGCTGCCGGTCCTGTACCTGCGCGGCCTGTCGACCGGCGACTTCGGCCCGGCGCTGCGCGATCTGCTCGGCGACGAGGCAGCGGGGCTCTCAGTGACGTCGATCAGCCGGCTGACGAAGCAGTGGCAGGACGATCACGCGGCGTTTCGCGTGCGCGAGCTGCGCTTCCACCGCTACGCGTACCTGTTCGTCGACGGGGTCCACATGAGCGTGCGCCTTGGCGAGGACGATCGCCTGTGCCTGCTGGTCGTGATCGGCGCGCGCGAGGACGGCTGCAAGGTGAGCCATCCCGGGTCTGACGGAGACCTCCAAACCAGGATTTCGGTCCTGCAGAGAGGAACACCCCGTCATGCCCCGACCCAAGAAGTACCCCGACGAGCTGCGAGAGCGAGCTGTGCGGCTCGTGTTTGAGAGCCAGCGTCCGATCGCGCAGGTCGCGCGCGATCTCGGCATCCACAAGGAGGCGCTGCGGCTGTGGGTGCGCCAGGCCGAAGCGGATGCCGGCAGCCGCC
>JBPCJA010000320.1:0-14612 GCA_051005755.1 Solirubrobacteraceae bacterium | reverse complement strand
TCCGCCCCCGGTCGTCCCTCGCACGCGCAGGCGGATGCCCCGCCTTCATCGCTGCCGTTCCCAGGCGTTGGTGATCTCGCCGCCCATCGAGTCACCACCGCCCCGCCCCGTCGCGCCCGCCGCCTCGCGGCCCCCTACCCCTCCCACTCGTGCCCGACGAACACCGGCTCGGGCACGAGCTGCACCCCGAACGCGTCGCGCACGCCGCCGGCGATCTCGCGCGCGAGCGCGACGAGCTCGACCGTCGTCCCGTTGCCGCGGTTGCACAGCGCGAGCGTGTGCTTCGAGGAGATCGCGATCCCGTCGGGGTTGCCGTGGCCGCGGGCGAAGTCGGCGCGCTCGATGAGCCACGCCGCGGAGGTCTTCACGCTGCGACCGTCCGCCGGCCATGCCGGCGGCACGACGTCGGCGCCGAGCCTCTCCGCCGCCCGGAGCTGCAGCTGCGCGAAGGCGTCGGCGCGCAGGACGGGGTTCGTGAAGAACGAGCCCGCGCTGACCGAGTCGGGGTCGCCCGGATCGAGGACCATGCCCTTCGCACGGCGCAGCCCGAGCACGGCCTCGCGCACGTCGGCCAGCGGCGCGCTCGTGCCCGGCTCGATCCCGAGCCGCCGCGCGAGCTCCGCGTAGCGTACGGGCGCTGACAGCGCCGAGCGCTCGAGCGCGAAGCTCACGCGCAGTACGACCCAGCGCCCAGGGTCGCGCTTGAAGACGCTCGAGCGATAGTCGAAGAGGCAGGCCTCCGGGTCGAGCGTGTGGACCTCGCCGCTGGAGCGATCCAGCGCTCGAACGGCGACGACGACGTCGGCGACCTCCTGTCCGTAGGCGCCGACGTTCTGGATCGGCGTCGCTCCGACCGAGCCCGGGATCCCCGACAGCGCCTCGACGCCCGCGAGACCGCCGGCGACGCAGGCGGCGACGAGCGCGTCCCAGTCCTCGCCGGCGGCGACGTCGAGCCAGACGCGGCCGTCGCGTAGCTGCACGCGCTCGATCCCGCGCGTGGCGACCCGCACGACGGTGCCGGGAAATCCGTCGTCGGCGACGACGACGTTGCTGCCGCCCGCGAGCACGAGCAATGGCTCGCCGGCCCCGTCGGCCTCCCGTACGCCGTCGAGCAGCTCCTGCTCGCCGGCAGCCCGCTCCATGCGCCGCGCCGGGCCGCCGAGCCGCAGCGTCGTCAGCTCGCTCAGTGGCGGGGAGTCGGGCACGCGACAACCCTAGATGGCTGATGAGCGACCCACGGCCGTCTGACGGCGCGGGCCGCGCGACCAACCGTCTCGAGTCGGCAGGGTCCGCGCCGACCGCGCCGAAGACGGTGGCGATGGCCTCGTTCCCCCGGCGTCGCACGCGCGTGGTCCTCGGCATCGTCGTGTCGCTCGTGGTGCTGACGACGCTCGTGCTGTGGCTTCGCACGAGCGCGCTCATGCGCGTCGAGCGCGTGACGGTGACCGGCATCGAGGGTCCTCAGGCGAACACGATCCGTGCCACGCTCACGGAGGCCGCGCTTGACATGACGGTCCTTGACGTGCGCGAGGACGCGCTGCGGACGGCCGTCGAGCCCTATCCCGTCGTGCGCGGACTGCGCACGCGGATCGACTTCCCGCACGGGCTGACGATCGCCGTCACGTCCTACGAGCCGCTCGCGGCGGTGCAGACGGCCGGCGGACGCCTCACCGCCGTCGCCGCCGACGGGACCCTCCTGCGCGGCAGCTCCACCCGCGGCCTCGCGATCGTCGGCAGCGGCGCGACGCCGGGCGGCGAGCGCGTCGGTGACGAGCCGACGCTGCGGGCGATCGGGCTGCTCGCCGCCGCGCCGCCGGCGCTGCGCGCGCGCGTCGCGCGCGTGTACCGGGCGCAACGCGGTCTGGCCGCCACGATGGAGAACGGCCCGAAGCTCTACTTCGGGGGCGCCGCACGATTCGGCGCGAAGTGGGACGCGGCGGCGCTGGTGCTCGCGCACGGCAGTTCGCGCGGCGCCGGCTACGTGGACCTGCGAGTTCCGGAGCGCCCAGTCGCGGGAGGACTGCAACCTCGCGAGCCACAACCTCAACCTCAACTATAGGTTGATGGCGCCGAAATCACGTTTCTCCTGCAGAGGTCGAGAGTCTCGGGTTTTGCAATCGTTCTTGCGCGGATAGACTTCGCGTTGACATCCATTCAGGCCCGTGCTTACTGTGGTTTCCTCAGGATCGGGCCGGAGAGCAAAATCTCTCAACGCTAACTCAAGGGTCGGACGCTTCCTCATGGAATCCAGCAGCAGCTATCTCGCTGTCATCAAGGTCGTCGGCGTGGGCGGCGGCGGCACGAACGCGGTCAACCGCATGGTGGACGCGGGTCTGCGCGGCGTGGAGTTCATCTCGGCGAACACCGACGCTCAGGCGTTGCAGATGACGGACGCCGACATCAAGCTGAACATCGGCCACGACCTCACGAAGGGCCTCGGCGCGGGCGCCAACCCCGAGGTCGGATTCGGCGCGGCGGCCGAGTCGCGCGACGACATCAAGGAGGCGCTCAAGGGCGCCGACATGGTCTTCGTCACCGCGGGTGAGGGCGGCGGCACCGGCACCGGCGCCGCGCCCGTCATCGCCGAGATCGCGAAGAACGAGATCGGCGCGCTCACCGTCGGCGTCGTGACGAAGCCGTTCGAGTTCGAGGGCAGCCAGCGCACGCGCCAGGCCGAGGAGGGCATCGAGCGCCTGCGGGAGGTCGTCGACACGCTCATCGTCATCCCCAACGAGAAGCTGCTGTCGGTCATCGAGCGGCGCACGACGATGCTCGACGCCTTTCGCGAGGCCGACAACGTCCTGCGCCAGGGGGTGCAGGGGATCACCGACCTCATCACGATCCCCGGTCTCATCAACCTCGACTTCGCCGACGTCCGCACGATCATGCAGGACGCCGGCTCGGCGCTCATGGGCATCGGCACGTCCAACGGCGAGAACCGCGCTGCCGAGGCCGCACGGATCGCGATCTCCAGCCCGCTCATCGAGGAGAACGTCGAGGGCGCCACCGGCATCCTCCTGAACATGACGGGCGGCAGGGACCTCGGCCTCTTCGAGGTCAACGAGGCCGCCGAGATCGTGCGTGAGGCCGCCGCCGCGAACGCGAACATCATCTTCGGCGCAGTCATCGACGAGGCGCAGGGCGACGAGGTCCGCGTGACCGTCATCGCCACCGGCTTCGACCACGGCCGCGCGCGCCCGCGCACGGCGCGCGAGCAGACACGCGTCACCGCTCGCGAGCGCGACCGTGGCCCGCGCTACGACGATCGCGAGCGCTCCTCGCTGGAGATCCCCGACGACGAGATCGAGATCCCGCCCTTCCTGCGCTGATCGGCCGTCACGCCGGCCGGCGCGCCCACCGGAGCCGGCGGAAAATCCTCAGTCCGACGAGACCCGAAAAAGCCGAGCGCTTCGCTAGCCTGCGGCGGGTGACGACACCCACGCTGAAGCGCACGGCGCTGTTTGGCTCCCACGTGCAAGCGGGCGCGAAGCTCGTGCCCTTCGGGGGCTGGGAGATGCCGGTCCAGTACAGCGACGGCGTACGCGCCGAGCATCTCGCCGTCCGCAACGCGGCCGGCGTCTTCGACGTCTCGCACATGGGCGAGATCGAGATCAGCGGACCGGATGCCGAGGCGTTCCTGCAGCATCTCTACAGCAACGACGTCTCGAAGATCGGGATCGGCGGCGCGCAGTACGCGCTCCTGTGCAACGACGACGGGGGCGTCCTCGACGACCTCTTCACGTACCGCCTCGACACCGAGCACTACCTCACCGTCACGAACGCCGCCAACCACGAGGCCGACGTCGCCTGGCTGCGCGCGCACACCGACGGCTTCGACGTCGAGGTCGCCGACGTCCACGACCGCTACGCGATGCTCGCGGTCCAGGGGCCGGTCGCGCGCGAGATCGTGCAGGCGGTCGCCGACAGCCCGTTGCCCGGCCGCATGCGGGCGGCGCGGCGCATCGTCCTCGGCCGCGAGACGCTCGTCTGCGGGACGGGCTACACCGGCGAGGACGGCGTCGAGATCCTCGTCGATCCGGGCGACGCCTCCGCGATCTGGGATGAGCTGCTGCGCCGCGGCGCCGTCCCCTGCGGCCTGGCTGCCCGCGACACGCTGCGCCTGGAGGTCTGCTTTCACCTCTACGGCAACGACCTCTCGACCGACCGCAATCCGATCGAGGCCGGTCTCGGCTGGGCCTGCTCCGAGGACACCGGCTTCATCGGCGCCGACGTCGTGCGCGCCGCACGCGAGGGCGGGACCGCCGAGCGGCTCGTCGCCTTCCGGCTCACCGGGCCGGGCATCGCGCGGCAGGGCAACCCCGTCGTCGGCGGCGGCGTCGTGACGAGCGGCACGCTCTCGCCGTCGCTCGAGGTGGGGATCGGAATGGCCTACGTCCCGTCGGCCGTCGCGAGCGTCGACACCCCCCTGGAGATCGACGTGCGCGGCAAGATCCGCCCCGCGGTCGTCGCGAGCAAGCCGCTCTACCGCCACCCGAGCAAGGAGACCGATGGCTGACGCCAGCTACCCGGAGGACCGGCTGTACCACCCCGAGCACGACTGGGCGCTCATCGACGACGGCGTCGCGACGTTCGGGATCACGTGGTTCGCCCAGGACGCGCTCGGCGAGGTCGTCTTCTTCGACGTTCCGGAGGTCGGCACGTCGGTGACCGCGAACGAGCTCTACGCCGAGGTGGAGTCCGTCAAGGCGGTCTCCGACGTCATCGCGCCGCTGTCGGGTGAGATCGTCGAGGTCAACACGGCGCTGGCCGACGGCCCCGAGGCGATCAACGAGGATCCATATGGCGCCGGCTGGATGGTGAAGGTCAAGCTGTCGGACCCCTCCGAGGCCGACGCGCTGCTGGACCGCGACGCCTATGTGGGGAGCCTGTCCTGAGACCATGAGCGGCTACACGAGCGTCACCGCGGAGGATCTCGAGGTCATGCTCGACGCGATCGGCGTCGGCTCGGTCGCAGAGCTCTTCGACTCGATCCCGGCCGGCGTGCGGCTTCGCCGCCCGATCGACCTCCCGCCGGGCGAGCCCGAGCAGGCGGTCTACGCCGAGCTTCGCCGGCTGGCCGAGCGCAACGTGTCGGCGGAGGACGAGATCACGTTCCTCGGCGCCGGGATGTACGACCACTACGTTCCCGCGATCGTCGACATGCTCATGTCGCGGTCGGAGTTCCTCACCCCGTACACGCCCTACCAGCCCGAGATCAGCCAGGGCGGGCTGCAGGTCATGTTCGAATATCAGACGGCGATCTCCGAGCTCACCGGCCTGCCGGTCTCCAACGCCTCCGTCTACGAGGGCCCGAGCGCGGTCGGTGCGGCGGCCTATCTCGCGAAGCTCTCCAACAAGCGCCCGCGGGTCCTCGTCAGCCGCGCGGTGCATCCAGACAGCCGCGCGACGCTCGAGACCCTCGCCGTCGGCTACGGCACGACGGTGCAGGAGATCGGCCTCGACGACGGCGTCACCGACCTCGATGCCATGAACGACTCGCTCTCCGACGACGTCAGCGCGGTCGTCGTCCAGCAGCCGAACTTCCTGGGCGCCGTCGAGGACGTGGGCGCGATCGCCGACGCCGCGCACGAGCACGGCGCGCTGGTGATCTGCGCCGCGGACCCGCTGACGCTCGGCGTGCTCGAGGCGCCGGGCCACCAAGGTGTCGACGTCTGCGTCGGCGAGGGCCAGACGCTCGGCAACCGGCTGGACTTCGGCGGCCCGTCGTTCGGCTTCTTCGCCGCGACGCAGGCGCACCTGCGCAGCATGCCGGGCCGGATCGCGGGGGAGACGACCGACGTCGACGGCCGCCGCGGCTTCGTGCTGACGCTGCAGACGCGCGAGCAGCACATCCGCCGCGAGCGCGCGACGTCGAACATCTGCACGTCGCAGGCGCTCAACGCACTCGGCGGCGTCGTCTACCTCAGCTGGCTCGGGCGCCGCGGGATCGTCGAGCTCGCCGAGCTCATGCTCCAGCGCACGCACTACGCGCGCGAGACCCTCGCCGCGCTCGACGGTGTCCACAAGCTCCACGACCGGCCCGTCGTGCGCGAGTTCGCGCTGCGCCTCGACGCGCCGGTGCAGCGCGTGCTCGAGCGCTGCGCGGCGGCCGGGTTCAACGCCGGCTACGCGCTCGGGCGCACCTACGAGGAGCACCCGGACGGGCTGCTCGTCGCGATCACCGAGCAGCGCTCGCGAGCCGACATCGACCGGCTCGCCGACGTCCTTGGCGAGGCCGTCGCGGCCGAGCGCGCGGCGGCCGAGGTGCCGGCATGACCGCCGCTCCCCTCCAGGACGGCGGCACGCCGCAGCAGCGCGAGCGCGCGACGACGATCTTCGAGAAGGGCGCGCCGGGACGGCGCGCGTTCACGGCTCCGCCGCTCGACGTCCCCGAGGTCGAGGGGCTGATCCCGGAGCGGCTGCCGGAGGCGACCGAGCCGGAGATCGTGCGCCACTACGTCAACCTCTCCAAGCGCAACTTCGACCTCGACTCGGGCTTCTATCCGCTCGGCTCGTGCACGATGAAGCACAACCCGCGCCTGCACGAGCGCGTCGCCGCACTGCCCGGCCACGCGCGCCTGCACCCGCTGCAGGACCCGCGCCGCGCGCAGGGCGCGCTCGAGCTCATGTACGAGCTCCAGGAGGCGCTCGCCGAGATCGCGGGACTGCCGCACGTCTCGCTGCAGCCGTCGGCCGGATCGCACGGCGAGCTCGCCGGCGTCCTGCTCACGCGCGCCTACCACGCCGACCGCGGCGAGCAGCGCACGAAGGTCCTGACGCCCGACAGCGCGCACGGCACGAACCCGGCGACGGTGACGATGGCCGGCTACGAGGTCGTGAAGGTCGGACTCGACGCCGATGGCGGCGTCGACCTCGACGACCTGCGCGCGAAGACCGACGAGACGGTCGCGTGCCTCATGCTCACGAACCCGAGCACGCTCGGCATCTTCGACCCGAACATCGAGGAGATCGGCGCCATCGTCCACGCGGCCGGCGCGACGCTCTACTACGACGGCGCGAACCTCAACGCGATCATGGGCTACTCGCGGCCGGGCGACATGGGTTTCGACATCGTCCACTTCAACCTCCACAAGACGTTCACCCAGCCGCATGGAGGCGGCGGCCCGGGGGCCGGGCCGATCGCGGTGAGCGACCGGATCGAGCCGTTCCTGCCGCGCCCGCAGGTCGTGCGGCGCGGCGCCTCCAACGGGGGCCCGCCGACGTTCGAGCTCGACGACGAGCGCCCGAAGTCGATCGGAAAGCTCCGCGGTTTCCAGGGAAACTACGGGGTCTTCGTGCGCACGTACGCATACATCCGATCGCTCGGCGCCGAGGGGCTGCGGGACGTCAGCGAGGTCGCGGTCCTCAACGCCAACTACCTGCTCGCGCGGTTGCGCGAGAAGGTCGGCGATCGCCTGCCGCTCGCGTTCGGGGAGCGTTGCATGCACGAGTTCGTCCTCACCGGCGCGCCGCTGAAGAAGGAGCTCGGGATCCGCACGCTCGACCTCGCCAAGCGCCTGCTCGACCACGGCATGCACCCGCCGACGGTCTACTTCCCGCTCGTCGTCGACGAGGCGCTGCTCGTCGAGCCGACCGAGACCGAGACGCGCGAGACGCTCGACGCCTTCGCCGACGCGATCGCCGCGATCGTCGACGAGGCCGCCGACGATCCCGAGATCGCGCGCAACGCGCCCTACACCACGCCGGTGCGCCGCCTCGACGAGGCCGGCGCGGCCAAGCGTCCACGCGTGCGCGAGACGCAGGCGTGTGACACGGCCGGGTGACCGGACATCAGCCGTGTGCACGCCTTTCGCGTCGGCATTGGTTCTCGTAGCATCACGTCGGTGAGAAGACGGATCGCAGCCGCCGGCGTTGGAGCGATCGTCACGATCAGCGGTATCTGTGGGTTCGTCGTGGATGCGGCTGCCGACGCTCCGCGTGAGGCTCGGATCGTCGAGGGCCACAGCATGGCCGGCGTGATCCTGAATTCCCATGTCCGCCTCGCATCCACGAGCGATCGTGTGCGAGACGGGGTGCTGGCAGGCTGGGGGGTGATGCGCGGCGGCACCTGCTTTGAGGGATCGAACTGCAGCTGGGCCGTGGCGTCGGGCGCAACCGTCGAGGTGATCCTCGATGCGCGCAATTCCCGTGTTCAGAGGATTGCCGCGAACGCGCCGGGATGGCGCACGGATCGCGGGATCGGCCGCGGTTCGACGACGAGATCGCTGCGGCGGGTGTACGGTCGGCGGATCGTGCGTCGCACGACCTGTGGACTGAATGGCTTCGGCGGCGACAGCACGGGCTTCGTCATGAACAGCCGTCATCGCGGCGAGCGGCGCTTCACCTTCTTCGAGCTTTCAGCATCGCGACAGGTCGTGAGCCGGGTTTGGATCGGCCGCGGGCGCGTCGTGCAAGGCACACGCTGCTGAGATCGTGCCAGGACGGCAGCTCGAAGACCGGCACTCGCGGTGAGCGGTGGTGAACGCGGGCCAGCGGCTATACCCCCTGAAAATGCCCGTGACGCTTGAAGAACAGCGCAGCCTTGCGAACGTACTCCCAGTCATACCCTGCGCCCGGATCGACGCGATCGTGAAAGCCTGCGGCGGCGGACACTCGCCGGTGGGAGGTATGTCCGCGCCGCAACACGCCGATGCGCCCCGGTCCGGGGGCGATCCGCGCGACGCGCAGCGGAATCCCGAACTCACGCTCGGCAAGCTGCCACAGCCATGCCGATGCACGAAGCTGCTTTTTAGTCCAATCCTCGTCGACGGTCATGTGCATATGCTCGACCCCACAGCTGACCTGGTTGGCTCCCCGTGCCTGGAAGCACAGCCGGTTGAGGTGGTTGTACAGCGCAACGTTGCCTTCGCGGTCGGTCGCGGCTTGGAGGGATAGCCCCTGCTGCCTGAGCACGCGGGCGAGCATATGGAAATCCGCGGCGCCCGCGACGTTGGGGACGACCGGGATGTGCTCGACCATGATCAACGGCTGGATGATCCCGCCGTTGGGCGGCAGCACGCCGGTGCCTCGAAAGTCAAAGACCTTGCCGGCTCCACGCAGCTCCTTGAGGACCTTGTCCGCCATCACGAGGTCGCCTCCTCGCTGCACATATCGCGCTCCTCGAGCGCGGCATCGAAGTCCGGCACGTCGTGCGGATCCTCGAACCGTCCTGCCGCTCGCGGATCGTCGGGCTCGGGCCCGAACTCCTCGTCCTCGTCGGGCGTCCTGGGTCCCTCGGGCGAAGCAAACTCGTCGTCGCTGTGGAGGCTTTCGATTTCAGACATGCGCCTGCTCCATGTGGCCTGTGGTGGAAAACCGAACCTACGCCGGTGTGCGCAAGAAAGTCAACATCTCGCGTGCGCAATGTCACTCATGCCCTGCCGCGTGGGAGAGGCCGCAGCCACACGTGCGCGAGCGGAGGCCGGGAACCACCGAAATGGCCGATGCGATCAAGGCCCTCGTCGAGCGAGAGAGGGCAGAGTTCAGGCGAGTCGCCGCAGGGCGACCTGTAGCGACGCTTCGTGGCCTCGCTGTGCTCGTCGTCGATCGCGCGGCGGATGAGCCGCTTGCATGTCCGCAGCAGCTGTGGTCGAGCTCGACGGCCATGCACGACCGGTGGGACGCCGCCGGCCGCATGCGCATCCAGTCGGTTGCGTGTTGCGCCGTGCCGGCGGGCCGCGTAACGTGAGGCCGAGTGACGGCCAGCGGGGGGATCACGGACGGTCTGAGGGCCGCGCTTGCAGGCGTGCTCACGATCCTCGCGTGCGCGCCCGCCGCGGTGGCGGCTCCCGCGCGAGCGGCTCCCACGCGCTACGAGGCCCACACGCTCATCGTCAAGTACGCCGACCGGGCGCCGAGCGCGCAGCGCTCGCTCGCCGCGCGGACGGCGGGAGTGCTCGAGACGCTTGGCCGCATCACCGGCCTCGGAGCGCAGGTCGTCCGCGTGAGCGGCGACCCGGCGGCGGTCGCCGCGCGACTGAACCGCTCGAGCGCCGTCCTCTACGCCGAGCCGAACTACATCTACCGGGCCAGCGCGCCCCCGAACGACCCGCTCTTCGGCCAGCTCTACGGCCTGGACAACACGGGCCAGGCCGGCGGCGGCGCACCGGACGCTGACATCGACGCCCCGGAGGGCTGGAACGGCGCCGGTCTCGGCGCGTTCCCGGCGACGGGCGGCGGCGCGAAGATCGGCTTCGTCGACACCGGCATCGACGCCGCTCACGAGGATCTCGCCGGCAAGGTCGTCGACTGCGCGGGCGTGCGCTCGTTCGGGATCGACGTCCTGGGCCTCATCAGGCTGCTCGACGACCCGACGATCGTTCCCGGCCGCTGCAACGACGACAACGGCCACGGCACGCATGTCGCCGGCACGGCCGCGGCGCGGGCGAACAATGCCCGCGGGATCGCCGGCGTCGCGTTCAACTCGCCGCTGGCGATCTGCAAGGCCCTGGACTCCAACGGCGCCGGCTCGCTCGCGGGCATCGCCAACTGCATCATGTACCTCAACGCGCAGGGCGCGAAGATCATCTCGCTGTCGCTCGGCGGCCTGGGCTCGAACACGCTCGCCAGCGTCGTCGCCACCGTGAGCGCGAGCGGCTCGCTGCTCCTCGCCGCGGCCGGCAACAGCGGCGACGCGACGCTGAGCTTCCCCGCGGCCCTCCCGCAGGTCGTCTCGGTCGCGGCGGTCGACCGCCGGGGCCAGCGGGCGCCGTTCTCCACCGCCAACGCCGACGTCGAGGTGGCAGCCCCGGGCGTCGACATCCTGTCGACGTGGTCCGACGGCGGCTACCGGACGATCTCCGGAACCTCGATGGCGACCCCGTACGCCGCCGGCGTGGCGGCGACCATCGCTGCCCGCAACCCGGCCGGTGGGCCCGCCGCGTGGCGCGCGAAGCTCACGGGCTCCGCCGTCGACCTCGGCCCAGCGGGGCGCGACTCGCAGTTCGGCTTCGGCCTCGTGAACCTCGAGAAGGCCGTCTCGCCGTAGCGCCCGCGCCCGCGCCGGTACGCTCCGCCGCCGTGGCACCCGTCATCTTCTCCGGCATCCAGCCCACCGGGAGCAAGCACCTGGGCAACTACATCGGCGCGATCACGCAGTACGTCGCCGGCCAGGAGCGCGGCGATCCGGCGATCTACTGCATCGTCGACCTGCATGCGACGACCGTCGCCTACGACCCCGTCGAGCTGCGCGAGCGGGTGCACGACACGACCGCGATCCTGCTCGCCGCGGGCCTGGACCCGGAGCGCTGCATCCTCTTTCGCCAGGGCGACGTCGCGGAGCACAGCGAGCTGTGCTGGCTGCTGTCCTCGGTCACGGCGCTCGGCGAGCTCAGTCGCATGCACCAGTTCCGCGACAAGTCCTCGGCGCAGCGCGAGCTCGTCTCGGCGGGGCTGCTGTTCTACCCCGTGCTCATGGCTGCCGACGTGCTCGCCTACCGCGCGAACGAGGTCCCCGTCGGCGAGGATCAGCGCGAGCATGTCGAGCTCATGCGCAACATCGCCGAGCGCTTCAACGCGCGCTTCGGCGAGGGCCTGCTCGTCGTGCCCGAGCTGCGGACGCCGCAGATCGGGGCGCGGGTGCGAGACCTCCAGGAGCCCGAGCGCAAGATGTCGACGACCGGCGGCAGCGAGCAGGGCACGGTCTACGTCCTCGACGAGCCCGGCACGATCCTGCGCAAGTTCAAGCGGGCGGTGACGGACTCCGGCACCGAGATCGTCCGCGACGAGGACAAGCCGGGCGTGACGAACCTCATCGAGATCCTCGCCGCGGTGCGTGGGGTGAGCTCCGAGACGGTCGAGGAGGAGATGGCCGGCGCGCGCGGCTACGGCGACCTCAAGGTCGCGGTCGCCGAGGCCGTCACAGCCGAGCTCGCGCCGGTGCAGGAGCGCTATCGCGCGATCCGCGAGGACGACGCCGCGCTCGAGCAGGTGCTGGCGGCTGGAGCGCAGAAGGCCCGCGCGATCGCATCGGCAACGCTCGCCGACGTCCGCGAGACGATGGGCGTGGGGCCCGCGCGGCGTTGACGGCACCACTCACGTACGATCACGGCCATGCCTCCGAGCAACGAACGCGGCAGCTTCGAAGTACTCGACGTTCTGTTGTCCTGCTGATGCTGTTCCTCCTCATCGGGATCTCGCTGATCATCGCGCTGTAGCTCCGATCGGTCAGCCTCTGCGGCTGACCGTCGGCGGCCGGCGTTAGCCTGCAACCGATGACCGTCGCCTCGCTCGAGCTCGACCTCGAGGTCTTCTCCGGTCCGTTCGACCTGCTGCTGACGCTCGTCCTGCGCGAGGAGGTCGACCTGCTCGAGGTCGCGCTGGCCGACGTCGTACTGGCCTATCTCGACCACCTCGAGGCCCGCGGCGAGCTCGACCTCGATGTCGCGACCGAGTTCCTCGTGCTCATCGCCGCGCTGCTGGAGCTCAAGTCGCGGCTCATGCTGCCGCGCCCCGACGACGAGCTGCTGGACTTCGAGCCCGGCGAGGCCGCCGAGGAGCTGCTCGCGCGGATGCTCGAGGCGCGGCGCTACCGGCGCGCGTCCGAGTACCTCGCGGCTCGGCTGGCGGGGGAGGACGGGGTGCGCTACCGCGCGGCGCCGCTGCCGCCGGCGCTGCGGCGGACGAACCTCGCCGACGCCGGCGCCGTCTACGACCCGCGCCGCCTCGGCGCCGCGATCGGCGGCCTCCTGCGCGTGCCGCCGAAGCTCAGCCTCGCGCACCTCACGATGCCGCGCGTGACGACCGCCGAGCGCCTCGCGCATCTGCGCGCGCTCCTGCGTCGCGGCTCGTGCACATTCGACGAGGCCGTCCGCGGCGCCGATCGCGTGACCGTCGCCGTGACGCTCTTCGCGCTCCTGGAGCTCTACAAGCAGGGCGAGGCGACGTGGACGCAGGCCGAGGCGTTCGGCGAGATCGCGATCGCGCCGCTGCGGCCGCGCGAGGGGACGGCCGCGCTGCGATGAGCGAGCTCGCCAGGATCGTCGAGGCGCTGCTGTTCCTGGCGCCCGACCCCGTGTCCGTCGCCGACCTCGCGGAGGCCGCCGCCTGCAGCGAGGACGAGGTCGCCGCGGCGCTCGCCGAGCTCGACCGCGCCTATGCCCCCGGGGCTCGCGGACTGCAGCTCAAGCGGGTCGCCGGCGGCGTCGCACTCGCCACCGACCCGGTCGCCGAGGAGGCCGCCCGCCGCCTGCTCGCCCGGCCGCGCACGCCGCCGCTGACGCCGGCGCAGGCCGAGACACTTGCGATCGTCGCCTACCTGCAGCCGGTCTCGCGACCGGAGATCACGCGGATCCGCGGCGTGGCGGCGGAGTCGGCGACCGCGACGCTCGAGGAGCGCGGCTTCATCGAGGAGGCCGGCCGCTCGCAGTTCGGCGCTGTCCTGTACCGCACGACCCAGCTCTTCCTCAAGCTCTTCGGCCTGGACTCGCTCAAGGCGCTGCCGAGCGTCGCCGAGTGGGACCCCGGACCCGACGAGGAGGCCGAGCTGCGCGACCGCCTCCTGCGCGCCGGCGAGCAGCGCGCCGGAGATTCGTCGGCCGCGTAGCCGCGCAGGCGCGATCGGCGACTCCGAAAATGGCGCGTTGCTCGGCCTCCCGCCGACGAAGGCGCCACTCGGCGTGTCACTGTGAGCTTCGGCACACCAGCGGCCAGACCTAACCGTTCGTTCACCTCTGCAGTCCAGCCGAGGCCTTAACGTGCCGCACCCGGATGTCCTCGCAGCACTCATACGCTGGCGATTCTGCAAAGCCTCGAGCGCGCAACCTGCGGCGGGTGCGTCTCGAGCTCGCCGATGGCGCAACCACGACACTGCACGTCGCCACCTACCGCGCGGAGCGCACCGACCTGCGCATCGTTCGCCTGGCCCGCCGCGCGCCGCTGGAGGCCTGGTGCGCGACCCGCGGCGTGCGCGAGGCGATGGTCGGCGGCTTCTACGTGAGACCGAGCGGCAAGCCGCTGGGCGAGTTGCGCACACGCGGGATGACGCGTGCCCACGTGCCGTTCGCCGCCCCCTGGGGCGCCGAGCGGGCGTGCGTGCACGTCTTTCGCGGCGAGGTGCGCATCGCGCCGCGCCCGGAGTTCGGGCCCGCGCCGCGCGGAGACCTGCTGCAGGCCGGGCCGCTGCTCGTGCGCGCCGGCGCGAAGGCGGTCACCGACGGCGTCGACCCCGAGGGCTTCTCGGCCGCCGCGCACCAGTTCGACTCCGACATCACCGACGGGCGCTACCCCCGCGCCGCCCTGGCCGTGGCCGGACCGCGCCTGCTCGCGGTCGCCTGCGACGGGCGTGCCGACGACGATGCCGGTCTGACGCTCGGCGAGCTCGCCGAGGCGCTGCTCGCGCTCGGCGCCACCGACGCTCTGAACCTCGACGGCGGCGGCTCGACCTCGCTGGTCTGCGGGGGGCGGCTGCGCAACACCCCGCGCCAGGCCCACGGCATCCCGGTCCCGGGCGGCCGGGCCATCGCCACCGCGCTCGTCTTCGCCGCCGGCGGCTAGTGGTTCGTCCTGCAATTTCGTGCCCGAGTGGGGGTTTGTGGCGTTGTTGTTGAAGGCCTTGCCGACATGTTCGGCGAGGATGGGAGTAGCGATGCGGGCGGGGGTGGGCAAGCGGGTGC
>JBPCJA010000319.1:0-4450 GCA_051005755.1 Solirubrobacteraceae bacterium | reverse complement strand
GAACCGCCCCGATCCGGCGAAATCGCCGAATCTAGTAACACGCCCTGACACGCCAGCCGCAGCGAAACCCCTGGAAATAATCGCTTTCCACAGATCCAGCACGATCCCAACTGTCGAACTCGGGCCTATGCTCGCAGGCCAATGGCTACGTCCTCCGAGCAGGCGGGGCCGCGTGGCGGGCGCGACGCTCTGGCGAACGGACCGGATCCGCAGCTCGCGGAGCTGGGTGCCCGCCTCCACGGCCTGACGATCCGCGATGCGCACCGCCTCGAGCGGCGGCTGCATCGTGCCTGTCACGAGGGTGGCGACGCGCTCGCCCGGATGGCGACCGAGATCGCCCGCGCCGAAGACCGCGTGGGCCGCCGTCAGGCCGCCGTGCCCGCCGTCAGCTATCCGCCGCAGCTTCCGGTCAGCGCGCGCCGCGACGACCTCCTGGCGGCGATCGGCGACAACCAGGTCGTCATCGTCGCGGGCGAGACAGGCTCGGGCAAGACGACCCAGCTGCCGAAGATCTGTCTCGAGCTCGGACGCGGCGTGCGCGGCGCGATCGGTCACACGCAGCCGCGCCGGCTCGCGGCGCGCACGGTCGCCGAGCGGATCGCCGACGAGCTGGGCGTCGAGCTCGGCGAGGCGGTCGGCTACGCCGTGCGCTTCGACGACCGCTCGCGCGAGGACACGCTCGTGCGGCTCGTCACCGACGGGCTGCTGCTCGCGGAGATCCAGCACGACCGGCTGCTGCGCCGCTACGACACGATCATCGTCGACGAGGCGCACGAGCGCAGCTTGAACATCGACTTCCTGCTCGGCTACCTGAAGGAGCTGCTCCCGCGCCGGCCGGACCTCAAGCTCGTCATCACGTCCGCGACGATCGACCCGGATCGCTTCAGCCGCCACTTCGACGGCGCGCCGGTCGTCGAGGTCTCTGGCCGCACGTACCCGGTCGAGGTTCGCCACCGGCCGGTCGCCGACGAGACCGATCCGGTCGACGCGATCGGAGACGCCGTCGAGGAGCTCCTGCGCGACGGTCCCGGCGACGTGCTCGTCTTCCTCAGCGGCGAGCGCGAGATCCGCGATACCGCCGAGGCGCTGACCGGGCGACTGCCCGCGGCGGTCGAGATCCTGCCGCTCTACGCGCGCCTGTCGCCCGCCGAGCAGCGGCGCGTCTTCAGAGATCACGCGGCGCGCCGCGTCGTGCTCGCCACGAACGTCGCCGAGACATCGCTCACGGTCCCGGGAATCGGCGCGGTCGTCGATCCCGGCACGGCGCGCATCAGCCGCTACAGCACGCGGCTGAAGGTCCAGCGGCTGCCGATCGAGCCGATCTCGCAGGCCTCCGCCGAGCAGCGCAAGGGCCGGTGCGGGCGCACGTCGGACGGGATCTGCATCCGCCTGTACGACGAGGAGGACTTCGCCGCCCGCCCGCCGTTCACGGACCCCGAGATCCTGCGCACGAACCTCGCCTCCGTGATCCTCCAGATGGCCGCGCTCGGGCTCGGCGAGGTCGAGGACTTCGGCTTCCTCGACCCGCCCGACCGCCGGCAGATCCGCGACGGCATGGCGCTGCTGCACGAGCTCGGCGCGCTCGAGCCGGCGGCCCGCGAGCCGGCCGAGCGGCTGACGGCGCTCGGCCGGCGGCTCGCCCAGCTTCCCGTCGATCCCCGGCTCGGTCGGATGGTCCTCGAGGCCGACCGCCTCGGCTGCGCCGACGAGGTCATCGCCATCGCCGCCGCGCTGTCGATCCAGGACCCGCGCGTGCGGCCGACGGACGAACGCGCGGCAGCCGACGAGCAGCACGCGCGCTTTGCCGACGAGCGCTCGGACTTTCTCGCCTACCTCAACCTCTGGCGCTACCTGCGCCAGCGCCAGCGCGAGCTGTCGGGCAACGCGTTTCGCAAGCTCTGCCACGCGGAGTACCTGCACTACCTGCGCGTGCGCGAGTGGCAGGACCTCGTCGGCCAGCTGCGCCAGGCCGCGCGCTCGGTAGGGGTGACGATCAACCAGCAGCCGGCCGATCCGCAGCAGGTCCACGTCGCACTGCTTGCGGGACTGCTGTCGCACGTCGGCCTGCGCGACGCCGGCCGCCGCGAGTACGCGGGTGCCCGCGGGGCGCGCTTTGCGATCGTCCCGGGCTCGGCGCTGGCCCGGCGGCAGCCGGGCTGGGTCATGGTCGCCGAGCTCGTCGAGACGACGCGGCTGTGGGGGCGCGTGGCGGCGCAGGTCCAGCCGGGCTGGATCGAGCCGTTGGCGGGGCACCTGCTCAAGCGCACGTACTCCGAGCCGCGCTGGGACCACAAGCGCGGCTGCGTCGTGGCGACCGAGCGCGCGACCCTCTACGGGCTGCCGGTCGTCGGCGGGCGTCGGGTCGGCTACGCGGCGATCGATCCGGTGCTCTCGCGCGAGCTCTTCATCCGCCACGCGCTCGTCGAGGGCGAGTGGGCGACCCGGCACAGGTTCGTCGCCGACAACCGCCGTCTGCTCGACGAGCTCCAGGAGCTCGAGCACCGCGTCCGTCGCCGTGACCTCGTCCCCGGCGACGAGGCGATCTTCGGCTTCTACGACGCCCGCCTCCCCGCCGGCGTCGTGTCGGCGGCGCACTTCGACCGCTGGTGGAAGCAGGAGCGCCGTCGCGATCCCGAGCTGCTGACGTTCACCCGCGAGCTGCTCCTGGACCCGACCGCGGCGGATGCGCTCGATCCCGCCGCGCTGCCCGACGCCTGGCGCCAGGGTGAGCAGATCCTGGCGCTGAGCTACCGCTTCGAGCCCGGCAGCGACGACGACGGCGTGACCGTGCACGTGCCGCTCAAGGCGCTTGCAGGCCTGCGCGCGGAGGGCTTCGACTGGCTCGTGCCTGGGCTGCGGACCGAGCTCGTCACGGCGCTCATCCGCTCGTTGCCGAAGGATCTGCGCCGGCCGCTCGTGCCGATCCCCGACGTCGCCGCGGAGGTCGTCGAGCACCTCCAGCCACGCGGCGGCGCGCTGCGCGACGCGGTCGCGCGCGAACTCGAGCGCCTGCGCGGCGTGCGCGTCGCGCCGGACGCCTGGGATCTGCAGAGGCTGCCCCCGCACCTGCGGATGACGTTTCGCGTCGAGGACGACGACGGCCTGCTCGTCGCCGCGGGCGAGGACCTCGACGCGTTGAAGACGCAGGTGCGACCGCGGCTGCGCGCCGAGCTTGCGGCGGCGACGGCATCGCTGGAGCGCACCGGGCTGCGCGCCTGGACGCTCGGCGACCTGCCACGGACGGTCGCGCTGCCGGGTACCGGCACGGCGGTGCGCGCGTACCCCGCGCTCGTCGACGAGGGCGAGACCGTCGGCGTCCGCGCGCTCGAGACGCCGGCGGCCCAGCAGGCCGCGATGCGCGCCGGGACGCGCCGGCTGCTCGCGCTCACCGTGCCCTCGCCGCTGCGCGCCGTCCAGCGGGGGCTTGGCACTGCCGCTGCGCTGACGCTCGCCGGCGCGCCGCACGAAGGCGTGCTCGACGACGTGCTCGCCGCAGCGCTCGACGCGCTCGTCGCCGAGGCGGGCGGGCCGGCATGGGACGAGGCCGCGTTCGCAGCGCTGCGCGAGCACGTCGTCGCGGGGCTGGTGGTTACCACGGCTCAGATCGCCGCCCAAGTGGTCGAGATCCTGGACGCAGCCCGCGAGGTCCGGCTGCGCCTCGACGCGCTGTCCGCCGACCCTGCGCTGCAACCCGCCCGCCTCGACGTGGCCGCCCAGCTCGGCGGCCTCGTCTACCCGGGCTTCGTCGCGGCAGCCGGCGCCGGCCGCCTGCCCGACGTCGCGCGCTACCTGCGCGCCGCTGCGCAGCGCCTTGACCGCCTCCCCGACGCGGTCGCCACCGACCGCGATCGAATGAACGCGGTCGCCGAGCTGGAGTCGCTGTGGCGGGCAGCGGGCGCGCCGCGCGCAGTCGGCTGGATGCTCCAGGAGCTGCGCGTCAGCCACTTCGCCCAGGGTCTGGGCGTGCGCGGCCAGGTCTCGGCAAAGCGGATCCGGCAGGCGTTGGCGGACAGCGGCGCGGGCGGGTCTGTGGCGGCTGAGGGGCGGATATAGCCCCACACGCCTGTCCCGCGCTCGCAAAATGGCGAGTTTCCATCCCTCACCCCGACTAACTCGCCAAACGCCGCTTGCTCGCCTCTGCGGCTACGATGCTCAAGAGTGACAACCGCGCCGAGAGTCACCGGCGATCACCCTCGGAGCCCCGTTCCATTGTGGATTTGTGTGAAGGTCGCGCCCGCTCGCATGTCGCGTGAGCGGGTTTCGGGTCGCTGTCTCTGTGGGTGATGCTTGTAGCTGGTGTGCGAGCCGTTCTCGACTTTCGCGTTTTGTAACTGTTCAGGTCGGCGTTGGCCGCTGCGGTGTTGTGAGCAGGATTACGTGGTTTTGCAGGGAATCTTGTATCCGTGGTGGGATCGGATGTCAGCGGGGAGCGGCCGAGCTATGAAGAGCT
>JBPCJA010000318.1:0-27850 GCA_051005755.1 Solirubrobacteraceae bacterium | reverse complement strand
TCGAGCCGCTGAAGTCCTTCGTCCTGCCCGGCGGCACGCCTGCCGCCGCGCAGCTTCACGTGTGCCGGACGATCTGCCGCCGCGCCGAGCGGCGGGCGCTGCTCGTCTAGGCCTCCCACCCTGAGGTCGTGCGCTACCTCAACCTCCTCTCGGACCTGCTCTTCATCCTCAGCCGCGGCGCCAACGCCGGCGAGGAGCCGCTGTGGGAGCCGGGGCGCTCGCAGGCCTGATGGCGATGGACCACGAGGAGATCCGCTCCCTGCTGGCCGGCATCGAGCCGTCCGACGGGATCCCGACTCCCCCGACCATGCATGCGATCCCGGTCGCGCCCGTGATGGACGCAGGCGCCGATCCGGCCGAGATCGAGGCCTGGGTGAAGGGCCAGGGCGGCTGGGCGCGGCGGATCCCCCCGCACTTCCTGCCGCCGGACGCCACCGAGCGCGACGCACTGTTCTACGTCGTTCCCGCGAAGGCGTTCGAAGGCGGACCGCCGCCGGCGCCGCCCACGCTGCGCACCTCGGAGCTCATCGCCTTCATGCCCACGACCGACCTCGCCCGTGCGCGCGTCTTCTACGAGAAGGGGCTCGGGCTGCCGATCGCGGGGGACAGCCCGATCGCGTGCACGTTCGACGCCAACGGCACGACGCTGCGCGTCATCGCTGTCGAGAAGATCGCGTCCGCGCCGTACACCGTCCTGGGTTGGAACGTCACCGACATCGAGGCCTCGATCCGCGAGCTCACGAGCCGGGGCGTCGTGTTCGAGCGCATCGAGGGCATCGACCAGGACGAGCTCGGCGTCTGGCGCTCGCCCGGCGGAGCGCGCGTGGCGTGGTTCAAGGACCCCGACGACAACACCCTCTCGCTGACGCAGTTCTGATCGCGGCGACACCGCGCCGGGGCGCAGCCGACTATCCTCGCGCCGCATGACCGACGACCCGATTCGCGCACTGCTCGCCAGCATCGAACCCGCTCCCTTCATCTGGGCGCCGAAGGGTCACCTCGTGATCCTGCAGACGGCCGTCGAAGAGGCCGGCGGCGATCCGAACGAGGTGCTCGCGTGGGTCGAGGCGCACGGCGGCCAACTCGACCGCACCCTCCCGGTCGTCGCCACGCGCCGCGGCGTGACGTCGATCCCGAAGCCCGTCGGCAAGCGCTACTACGTCGTGCCCGAGGCGGCGCTGGCGGGCTGAGGGTTCATGTGGAGGTCGGCGGGCGCGCGCGGGTTGCGCGGGCGCGCGCTCTCGATGAAGCTTCGTGTAGGCCCGGATCCATGAGCCGCAGGACGCGCACCGGGAGGAGCGCATATCCCAGTCCTGTACGGGTACGGCACCTGTGTGATCGAGCTCGTCAGGTGCTTCCCCTGAGCGCCTCACGCCCGTCCGCGAGGGAGAACCTCGCGGATCGCGCACATGGCCTGTACCTGCGCGAGCTGGACCCGATCGCCGACGAGCGCTGGGACCGCTTCGTCTGCGCGCATCCCGACGGGCTCGTGTACCACAGCTCGGCCTGGCTGCGCGTGTTGCACCGCGAGAACGGCCAGCGCCCGGTCGGCCTTGCCGTCGAGAACGCCGCCGGCGAGCTGGAGGGCGTGCTCCCGCTCATGGCCACCAAGGGCGTCCCCCTGCTCCGCGGCGGGATGCTGAGCGGCCAGCGCCTGTCCTCGCTGCCACGAACGCCCGTCGCCGGACCGCTCGCCGAGCGCGATCGCGTCGCGGCGCTCCTGGTGGCGGGCGCCGTCGAGCGCACCGCGCCCGGGGCGCGGTTGCAGCTCAAGCCGCCCGAGCCGACGCTCGACGGCCTGGTGGACGATGTCGTCGGGCTCCCATGGAACGTCACCTACAGAGCCGAGCTTCCAGACCGGCCCGACGACCTGCGATTCGGCCACGCCCGCCATCACAGCCGCACGTGCAACCGGGTCCGCAAGAGCCTCCGGCTCGGAGTGGTGGTCCGCGCCGCCGACAGCTTCGACGACGTGCGAGCGTGGTATCCGTTGTACCTCGCCACGATGCGTCATCACGTCGTCGCCGCGCGGCCGCTGAAGCTCTTCCGGGCCATGTGGGAGGAGCTGCGCCCGCGTGGGACGATGCGGCTGCTCCTGGCGGAGCACGATGGGAGGCTCCTCGCCGGCTCCGTGCTGCTGACCGGGGGCTCGACGATGTTCTTCGCGTTCAACGGCGTCCTGCGCGGCGCGCTGCACCTGTGCGCCAACGACCTGTTGCAGTGGCACTCCATCCACCAGGCGTGCCGCGAGGGCTATCGCACGTACGACCTCGGCGAGGTCACCGAGGGCAACGAGGGTCTGGCCGGCTTCAAGAGCAAGTGGGGCAACGACTGTCGGCGCCTGCGGCGCTATTACTACCCGGCGCCACAGCAGCCGGCGGCCTCGGGCAGCGACGAGCGGAGCACCCGGATCGGGCTGCTCGAGCGCAGCTGGCGCCGCGTCCCGCTGCCGGCAACGCGCGTCGCAGGACGACTCGTCTACCGATACCTGTGAACGCACGCGCTCGCTCGTGGGCGCGACGACGGTGCGCCCGCGTGCCGTCGGCTACCGCTTCCTGAACCGCGACAGCTCCCAGGCATGCGCCAGGAGCCCTCGATTTCACGTTGCCGATGTAGGTGCTCTGCCGTCGGTTCATCCACGGGGTGGGCTGATACCACGCTCCGACCGAGTTCCACGCCTGACCTGGCCCGTGGGACGAGCCATGCCCGTACCAGGAGCGTGCGCCGCCGTCGTAGAAGAAGCGCACCATGGCCGCGTGGTAGTCGGCGTTGAACGCCGTCGACTTCCATCGCAACGGCTCGGTGCCAGGGTGCAGCGAGCCGTCAGGACGCCACTTGATCTGCATCAGGCCCAGGCTCTCGTAGACCTCCGTTGACGAAACAGTCCGAGTGCTCGCGGCCGAGTGGGTCCAGGCGTAGCGCGAGCCGGGGCGCCTCGCGCATGGATGTCATGCGCAACGCGCCCCACACCGCCGACTCGCCAAGCGTGTCGCGTGCTCCCCGCTATAGAGGGAAAACGCGACACACTCGCCACCAAACACCGAATCGTGCAGCTCGCCGACGACCGCCCCAAATCAGGGATCGGGTTGAGGAGGTACCGGACCCAGGGGCGTGGGTCCTGAGCGTGCGCGATGTCCGGCCCGCCCTTGCCGCCGCGCGCACCGCGCGTCCGGACGAGCCGCTCGAACTCGCCCCCGCAGCGCACTGTCCAGGCGCTCGGCAAGGCAGTCTCGGATCCGGGGCGGCACCGGTGACTCGGGCGCGATGCGCGCAGTCGCCGGCCAAGCGCGAGCCTCGGCCGCCCAACGCGACTTCGAGGCTGCGCGAACGCGTGTTCCCGTCCGACTTCCCAGGTAGGTTCCGCCCGTGTCGGTTCATGGCCAGGGTACGCTCAACCGCCGAAAGGCCCGCGGCGCGTTCTTCACGCCGCCAGCGATTGCGGACTTTCTGGCCCGATGGGCAATCCGTGGCCGTGACGCGGCCGTCATGGATCCGACCTGTGGGGAGGCGGTCTTCCTGCTCGCCGCCGCCGATCGACTCAAGAGGCTCAAGGCGTCGCCAGAGGCAATCTCCAGACAGCTGACAGGGATCGACCTGCACGAGCCGTCGCTTGACGAAGCCGGCCAGCTTCTTGCAGATCGAGGCGTCGCTCGTCCGAACCTGGTGTGTTCGGACTTCTTCGATCTCACTGCGCCGACGCAAGTTGGCGATCGTGTTGGCTGGCAGGACGCAGTCATCGGAAACCCGCCGTTCGTTCGCTATCAAGAGCACCGCGGGGCCGTCCGCAAGCGTTCGGCCACTGCGGCACTGGCACAGGGCGTGCGGCTATCTGGGCTCGCCTCCTCATGGGCCGCGACGCTGGTCCATTCCTCGGCTTTCTTGAAGCCTGGCGGACGACTCGCCATGGTCCTGCCGGCCGAGCTCTTGACGGTGGGGTACGCCGAACCGATTCGCCGCTGGCTGCGCGCGCGTTTCGCGGTCGTCAACCTGGTGATGTTCGAGCGTCTGCAGTTCCACGACGCCGACGAGAACGTGGTCCTGCTGGTGGCCCACGGAACCGGTCCGTGCGATTCGTTCTGTCTGTACCACGTCGACGACGCCGATGATCTCGCCGACTTACACCCCCTTGATCCGGTTGGCGCCATCCCGGCAGCCGAGGGCAAGTGGAGCGACCTCGCTCTCCCGCTCGACATGCGACAACTGTTCAAGTCGGTTGGCCTCGAGCGCATGGCGCGCCTCGATACCTATGGCACGCCCGAGCTCGGGACGGTGACAGGCAACAACAATTTCTTCGCCTTGTCCGAGGTTACGCGCAAGCAGTACGGCATTCCGGAGAAGTACCTCAAGCGAATCAGCCCGCCGGGAACTCGACACCTCAAAGGCCTGTCGTTCTCGCGCGCCCAATGGGAGGAGCTCAAGCTGGCGGGACAGCGCGTCTGGCTACTCGATCCTGAACCGGCGGCCCGCAGCAAGGGTCTGATGGAGTACCTCGCTCACGGGGAGGCGATCGGGGTTCCGGAGGCGTACAAGTGCACGGTGCGCGAGCCGTGGTGGCGGCCGCCCGTCGTACCGGTCCCTGATCTGTTCTTTACGTACATGTCTCACCGATATCCACGCCTGATCGAGAACAGCGCCGGAGCCACCTTCGTCAACTCGATGCACGGTCTGCGGCTGCGCGCCGATGCTCCAACGATCGCGCGCCGGGCGCTTCCACTGCTTGCACTCAACTCGGCCTCAATGCTCGGTGCCGAGGTGATGGGTCGGTCCTACGGTGGGGGCATCTTGAAGATGGAGCCAAGGGAGGCTGCGTCGCTCCCGGTTCCGGAACCGAGGGCGATGCACACAGCATGGCGACTGCTGGAGAAGCAGCGTCCGAATTTCGAGGCGGCGCTTAGGCGCGGAGAGTGGTGGCTGGTCGTCGCCGAGGTAGACCGCGTGCTCTTGAAGGACGCTATGCGGCTCACCGCCTATCAGGTCGAGGCGATTCGCGAGGCGGCCGCACTTCTGCGCGTCCGCCGCACGCGGCAGACTGAGTCTCATGGCTCAGCTACCGAAGCCTGACGTTCTCGCCAAAGTCGATCACGTCTTGGCTGCTGCAGATCCTGGCTTTCCGGCCTGGCGTCGGCCTGCGGGTGATCTCGACGAATCCGCGCGGGAATACGTTCCGGACTACGTCACCCTCAAGGAGTTGCTCGCTGTGCCGATCGAACAGGGTCAGGCTCAGTCACAGCAGTCTGGTCGGGTAGCCAAGTCACTAGATGCCTACATCGCGTACGAGCTCCGGCGCGCCGGCTTTGACCCGGTCGCGGTGTTCCCGCGGGCCAAGCAGCCGCGTGCGCTGAGCCCGGAGCTCTCTGATGCCGAGCAGGCGATCGACGATGTACTCAAAGCTTTGGCCGACCACGAGGCCGCCAGCGGGTCGCGTCTGAAGCCGGCCGCTCTGAGGACAGCGATTGCGCAACTCCCCAAGGCGTTACCGCGACGGTCAGAGACGAACGTGCTCGGGCGCTTCTACACGAAGCAGGTCGACGCGGTTGTCCTCGCCGATTGGCTGCGAGGGCCAGATGTCCTTGTGTCGGGCAAGACGCAGTTTTCTAGCTACCTCAACAACAAGAACAACCGCTACGAAGAAGCGATCGGCGAAGCGCACAACCTCCGCGATCGTTATCCGCTGTCCGCGATGGGCTTCGCCTACGTCGTTCGCACGAACGTTTTCGGCGGCGGTGCATTCGAGCTGCTCCGCGACCTCCTCGTGCGGCTGAGACGCCCGGATGGCCCGTTCGATGCGACGGTTCTGCTCGTCGCCGACTGGGACGACGTGACGCTCAAGCTTGCGTCGATCGAAGATCCAGCGGCGGCGCTCGCGTTGCCGCGATTCTTCTCAGATCTCCTAAACGCGGTGATGGCAAACACGCCGGTCGACGTCCATCAGGGCATTCGCGAGAGCAAGCTCGGCGAGCCCCCGGGCGGGTTCCCGCCCACCCAGGACCTTGACGAGGCGTAGTCAGTGTCGTTCCGGCTTGGCGTTCGCGACCGGCGCGCACGGTGGAATGACAGTGCCGTTCATCATCTTGCGATTCCACGAGGAGCAGCACGTCACGACGGTCGGACTCGCGGCGGCAACGTCTACCTGGCAGACGTCGAGCCGTTCGCGCAGGCTGTGCGCCCTCGCCGCGTCCGCCCTCCCGCACCGCACCACACGGTGGTAGCGACGGTCGGCGCGCGTCGAATTCGCCGTCCTTGGCGCCCTAGGAAGGCGGCGCGGCCTCTACGTGTCTGCGTGCGACGCTACGTTTGAGCGTGGCGTAGGCTGAATCGACCAGGAGGGCTGCACGTGACCGTCTCACCAGATCGAAGTCCCGTTGTGGTGGCAGACCTCGAGGAGGCCATCGAAGCGGTGCGTCAGGGCGGGCTGCGCCTGACGTCGGCGCGCAGGCTCGTGCTGGAGGCGCTGCTCAAGGCACGCGAGCCGATCTCCGCCGAGGACATCGCCGACGGCCTCGGCGGGCGCATGACCCAGTCGGACATAGCGTCGGTCTACCGCAACCTCGACACGCTGGGCAGCCTCGGCCTCGTCCGTCACTTCCACGCAGGCCACGGCCCGGGACGCTACGTGCTCGAGGGGGTCGCCGACCGCGAGTACATCGCGTGCGAGTCGTGCGGTGCGCTGGAGTCCGTCGAGCCGTCGGCGCTGGACGGCGTCCGCGATCAGGTCCGTGAGCTCTCCGGGTTCGAGGCGCGGTTCTCTCATTTCCCGATCGTCGGGCTGTGCGCGCGCTGCGCACGCAAGAGGAAGGCCAAGGCCAGCGGTGCAGCGCCGCGCCGTCGGGACGTAGCGCCGTCCTGACGGGCACGCCGCGGCAGCGATCCCGGCGCCGTCACGGGACCGCCGACCCGAGGCGGCCGACGCCACCGGAGGGCGGCTCGTCAGCACGCATCGGTCGTTGAAGCTGTGCCGTCGTTGATACAACCGACTCGCTCGATTGGGGTAGGCTCGCGGCTGCACACGACCCGGGAGACCCTGAACGATGCCCCCTCGCACGCGCCGCCTCGCAGTCCTCTGTGCCGTCAGCGCGGTGGCTTTGCTTGCGACCGGTTGTGGCGATGACGACTCGTCGTCATCCGGGAGCGATGCGGGGAAGCTCTCCCTCGCAACCACGGTTGCGCCGATCACGAGCATCGCCGCCCAGATCGGCGGCGACCGCGTGAAGATCACCGGGATCGTCCCCGAGGGCACCAACTCGCACACCTTCGAGCCCAAGCCGAGCGTGGCGGAGCTGCTGTCGACGATCGACGTGCTCTTCATCAACGGCCTGAAGCTCGAGGATCCGACGCGCGAGCTCGCCGAGGCGAACCTCAAGGACGGCGCCGAGATCGTCGAGGTCGGCACGAGGTCGATCCCCAGGAGCCAGTACGCCTACGACTTCTCGTTCCCCAAGTCGGGCGGCAAGCCGAACCCGCACCTCTGGACCGATCCCAAGTACGCGCTGAGGTACGCCGGCGTCATCCGCGACGAGCTCGCCAAGCGCGATCCGCAGGACGCGGGCTACTTCAGGTCCAACTACGCCAAGTTCGCGACCCTCGTCAAGAACTTCGACACTGCGATGCGGACATCGTTCGCGACGATCCCGCGTGCCAAGCGCAAGCTGCTGACCTACCACGACGCGTACGCCTACTTCGGCAGGGACTACGGCTGGGACATCATCGGCGCGATTCAGGTCTCCGACTTCGAGGACCCGACGCCCAAGGAGGTCGCCGCGCTGATCGATCAGGTCAAGAAGACGAAGGTGCCCGCGATCTTCGGGTCCGAGGTCTTCCCCAGCCCGGTGCTCGAGCAGATCGGCAAGGAGGCCCGGGTGAAGTACGTCGACGTCCTGCGCGACGACGACCTGCCCGGCGCGCCGGGCGATCCCGAGCATTCCTGGACGGGGCTCATGCACTTCGACTACGTGACCATGACCGAGTCCATGGGCGGCGACGCGTCCGCTCTGGAGGCGTTCAAGCCACGCAACGTGGCGCCGGACACGGCGGTGTATCCGCAGTGACCGCCGGCGCCCGCGAGCAGGTCGCGCTCGCGGGCGTCACGTGCCGCTACGCGTCCGAAGACGTGCTCACAGACGTCGACCTCACCGTCGCGGAGCGCGAGTTCGTCGGGGTTGTCGGCCCGTCCGGGTCAGGCAAGACGACCCTGTTGCGCGCGATCGCCGGCAGCATGCGCCCGGTCCACGGCAGCGTGACCCGACGACGGGGGCTGCGGATCGCCTACGTACCGCAGGTCGAGACGATCAACTGGAGCTTTCCGGTGACCGTGGCGCAGTGCGTGCTGATGGCCCGCGTGGCCGGTCGCCGGCTGCCGTGGCCGAGCGCCACCGAGCGCGTGGCGGTCGGTGAGATTCTCGCGCGGCTGGATATCGAGCATCTCCGCGACCGGCACATCCGCGAGCTGTCCGGCGGCCAGCAGCAGCGGGTCTTCATCGCCCGTGCGCTGCTCGGCGACCCCGAGCTGCTGCTCATGGACGAGCCGACCTCAGGCGTCGACGTGCGGCTGCGCCACGAGATCCTGCACCTGCTCGACGACCTCAACGCCCGCGGGCTCGCGATTGTGCTCACGACGCACGACCTCAATGGCATCGCCGCCCACCTGCCGCGCGTCGTCTGCCTGAACCGCACCGTGATCGGCGCGGGGCGCCCCGTCGACGTGCTCACCCCCGACGTCCTCGAGCGCACCTACGGCGCCAGCATGCAGGTTCTCGAGCACGGCGGGATGCCGGTCGTCGTCGATAGCTTCGAGCACCGCCACGAACCCCTGCCGGGGCTGGCGGACCGGGACGTCGCGTGATGGACGAGCTGCTGCGCCCGTTCGACTTCGAGTTCTTCCGCAACGGTCTGATGGTGGCGACGATGGCCGGCGCGCTGTGCGGGCTCGTCGGCGTCTACGTCGTGCTCAAGGGCATGAGCTACATCGGCCACGGTCTGTCGCATGCGATCTTCGGCGGCTTCGCCGCCAGCACGCTGCTCGGCATCAACTTCCTGCTTGGCGCCGGCGCGTGGGGGGTCGCATCGGCGCTCATGATCAACGGCGTCACGCGGCGGCGGGTGATCGCCTCCGACGCGGCCATCGGCGTAATCACGACCGCGTCGTTCGCGCTGGGACTGGCGCTGTTCGCGTTCTTCGACGGCGAGGGCGGAAGCTTCGACGCGGCCCTGTTCGGCAGCATCCTCGGCGTCGGGACGCAGGATGTGATCGCGATCGCCGTCGTCTGCCTGCTTGCCGCCACGCTCGTCTTCCTGCGCTACCGCGCGCTGCTGTTCACGACGTTCGACCCCGAGGTCGCCGAGGTCTCGGGCGTCAACACGGCGCGGATGGACGCGCTGCTCATGCTCGTGCTCGCGGGCTCGATCCTCGCCACGATGAAGATCCTCGGCGTCACGCTCATCGCCGCCGCCCTCGTCATCCCACCGGCGGTCGCGCGCATGCTCACGAACTCCTTCAGCCGCATGCTCTGGATGTCCGTCGCGATCGGGGCGGTCTGCGGATTCGTCGGGATGAACCTCAGCTACCACCTGGACGTGCAGTCGGGTCCGACCATCGTGCTCGTCGCAGCGACGGCGTTCGGCGTCGCCTTCCTGGCGACCGGCCCCTTCGGCCGCCGGCGGACCATGGGCACGAGGCGCGTTGGCAGGCAGGCGGCGCCCACCGACTGACAAGCCGTTGACATGCGCAGATGTGCATGTAAGCATGAAGGCAGATGGGATTCGCCCACGGCGTCAGCTCGAGCACCCCGGTCAGCGCGGACGACGCGCGCCGTGTTGCCCGTGTCATGAGCGCGCTCGCGACACCGAGCCGCGTCCGCATCCTGGGCCGTCTGCGCGAGGGACCGTGCGCCGTAGGCGAGCTCGCCCTCGCCGTCGAGATGGAGCAACCGGCGGTCTCCCATCAGCTGCGAATCCTGCGCGACCTCGGACTGGTCCTGGGAAACCGCAGCGGACGCCACGTGATCTACGGACTCTACGACTCGCACGTGGCGACGCTGCTCGACGAGGCCTTGCGCCACATCGAGCACCTCAGGGTCGGGGCGGCGGAACCGCCGCACCCAACCGTCCGCGACACCACGATCGATCAATCAAGGAGAAGCATGAGCGACATCGACCACCCGCACGACGCGCCGCACGCCCACGAGCACGAGCACGACGGCGAGAAGCATTCGCACGCCCACACGTCGCACGACCACGAGCATGTCGAGCACGAGCACGATCACGATCACGATCACGAGCACGACGGCGATGCCCACGCGCACCCGCACATGCACGAGGCAGGGCTCGAGGACGTCCACGAGCACGAGCACGCCTAACGACGCGACGTAGGACGAGACGAGGCCGGGGGCGCGCGGCGCTGCCGGCCTCGTGCTCGTCCGCGCCCACAGGCGCGCTCTGATCGCTGCGCGGCCGCGATCGCCGCGCGCTCGCAAGCCGCCTGCAGGGCGACGGCGACGACGACGACGGCGTCGTGGGAATCGCGGGCTTCGAGCTGACCAAAGGTCTCGGGCTCGCCGTCCCCGCGGCGATCGACGTTCCCGTCTTTCGCATCCGGCCGGACCCCGCCATGATCGCAGCCACCGTCGAGCGCCACCTCGGCGATGCCGGCGC
The DNA here is from genome assembly GCA_051005755.1 of Solirubrobacteraceae bacterium. GTDB lineage: Bacteria > Actinomycetota > Thermoleophilia > Solirubrobacterales > Solirubrobacteraceae > CADCVQ01. Next base: position 17,203 of record JBPCJA010000318.1, on the reverse strand, counting down.
GAGGACGTTGCCGATCTTCCTCGTGGCCGGGCACGGAGCAACCGCGTGGGCCGCGATCTCGAGGAGGCGCGCAACCGTCTGGAGTGCCTCGAGGCGCTGTGCCGGCCGCAGTGGCTGACCGAGGCCTGACGCGATCCGGTGCACGACGTCAACGAGATCGACATCCAGCGCGCACACGCTCGGATGTATGCAGCAGGATCGTAACTGCATATCGGTCGCTGTTCGGGGGATACTCCCATCCGCCCGGTCGCCCGCCATTGACGAAAGGAGTGCCATGCATCGCACCAAGGTGAGGATCGTCGAGGACGCGCTGGATGCCAACAACACGATCGCGCGCCAACCGCGAGGACTTCGATCGCGCCGGTGTCAGCGTCGTCAACCTCATGAGCGCCCCGGGAGCCGGCAAGACCGCGCTGCTGGAGCGCGCGCTGACCGGCCTGGCCGACGACGGCGTGCGCGTCGGTGTGCTGGAGGGCGACGTACAGGGCAGCTTCGACGCCGACCGCCTCGCCGACCGGCACATTCCCGGTCACGCAGCTGAACACCGACAACGGCTTCGGCGGGGAATGCCACCTCGACGCCAACATGGTCCGCACCGCGCTCGGCGCGCTGCCGCTCGCAGAGCTCGACGTCCTGATCATCGAGAACGTCGGCAACCTCGTCTGCCCGGCCGAGTTTCACGTCGGCGCCGACGCCCGGATCATGATCTGCTCGGTCACCGAGGGCGAGGACAAGCCACTGAAATACCCGCTCATGTTCCGCGCCTGCGAACTGGTGATCATCAACAAGATCGACCTGCTGCCCCACCTCGACTACGACATCGACCGCCTCCAGGCCAACATCGCCCAGATCAACCCCACCGCCACCACGATGCGCACCAGCGCCCGCACCGGCGACGGCATCGACGCCTTCCGCCACTGGCTCGCCAGGCTGCCCGCCCGCACCAAAGCCCCCGCCTGACGCACGGTGCCGCGGTGCCGAGCCCTGTGGTCGGGCTCGACACCGCGTTTGCACCGGCGGTGCGATGCGCCGGGTATCCGGGCACAGACACCCGGGAGTCGTGGCGCTGGAGCGCCAGCGTCACTGCCGGCCGGCTGCGTGGCTCCGTCTGCCACGGGTCGTGGGGTCGGGGTCTCACGAACCGGCGATCTCGTACCAGCCCGCGTCCAGCACTGTAGAACGGGTGGGGCACGTAACGCAAGGGTGTTGCAATATCTTGAGGTTCGTGATAGTGGCCGCGGCGCGGGGTGAGTCCGCGGCCCTACCGCGCGGCCGTCTGGCGCAGCGCCTGCGCCAGACGCTCGAGCTCCGCGCTGTCCTGCGAGCTCTGCGCAGCGCGCTCGAGCCGGCTTGCCTGCGCCGCCACGGCGTGCGCGCCCACGGAGCGGCTCGCGCCGGCGATCCGGTGCGCGTGACGCTGCAGGCCGTTGACGTCGCCGACGCGCAGCGACTGCCTGAGCGCGTCGAGGTCGTCCCCGAGCGACTGCAGGTAGCGCGTGAGGATGTCGCGGTTGAGATCCTCGTCGCCGCCGGTGAGCTCGTCGAGCGCCGAGCGGTCGATCGCGGGCGCCGCCGGCGGCGCGCCGCTTGCCGCAGGCTCGCGCCACGCACCGTCCGGCAGCCACCGCCGCAGCGTGCCCGCCAGTGTCGCGAGCGTGGCGGGCTTGACGACGAGGTCGTCCATGCCGGCTTGCGCGCAGCGTTCCCGCTCGCCGCGCAGGGCGCTGGCGGTCAGCGCGACGACCGGGGTGCGGTGACGACCGGTGCGCCGCTCCAGCGCACGCAGACCGCGTGCGAGCTCGTAGCCGTCGGCGCCGGGAAGCTGGATGTCCGTTAAGACGAGGCCGTAGCGGCCACGCTCGTAGTGGTCGAGCGCCTCGACGGCGTTCGCGGCGGTGTCCGTGACGAGCCGATCGCCTCGAGCTGGCTCGCGAGGATCTCGCGGTTGACCGGGTGGTCCTCGACGAGCAGCAGCAGGCTGCGAGCGCGCTCGGCGTCGGCCCGCGCCGGGAGCGCGCGACGGGCGAGCCCAGCACCGTCGTCGTCGACCCGCCCGCCGTCCGCAGCCTCGTCGGCGACCGGTAGCGGCAGCTCGACGCGCATCGTCGTGCCCTGGCCGAGCTCACTGGCCATCTCGACGGTGCCTGCCATCGCCTCGACGAGCTGGCGGCAGACGACGAGCCCGAGCCCGGTGCCGCCGCTGGAGCGCGCCGCGTCGGAGCTCGCCTGCTCGAACGGCGCAAACAGCCGCTCCTGGTCGGACTGCGAGACACCGATGCCGGTGTCCCGGACGACGAGCGCGAGGCGTTGCACGGCGCCCGCATCCGCGTCGTCACGGACCTCCACGCGCACCTCGATGAACCCCTCGCTCGTGAACTTCACGGCGTTGCCGACGAGGTTGCCGAGCACCTGGCGCAGGCGCACGGGGGACCTGGCGCAGGCGCACCGGGGTCGACCTCGTGCCTGGCGGCAAGCCGGGCGTCGATCGACGTCCGAAGCGTGACCCCGCCGGCGGGTGCGGCAAGCCGGTGCTGGGTCACGACGTCGTCGACGAGGGCGCCCACCGCGGTCGGAACCGGTGCGAGGTCGAGGTGCCCGGCCTCGATCTTCGAGAAGTCGAGCACGTCGCCGATCACGCCGAGCAACGAGCGGGCCGAGCGCGTCGCGACGTCGACGAACGCCCGCTGCTGGCCGTCGAGGTCGCCGAGCGCGAGCATCTCCATCGTTCCCAGCACCGCGACGAGCGGCGTGCGCAGCTCGTGGCTCATCGACGCGTCACGGCGGTCAAGCGCGTGAGCGGCCGAGCGATCGTCCGCGCGGCGAGCACGAGCGTCAGCAGCAGGGTGACGCCCAGCAGGACGAGGATGCCCGTCTGCGACACGAGCAGCCGGTCGGTGCGCGACTGCAGCGCCGCCGTGCGCGCGCTCGTACGATCGTCGACGAGCTTCGTGAAGCGCTCGATGGCGTTCATGATCCGCCGCTTCTCGTGGTGGTAGGCATCGTCGACGAGCCGGTGGTACTGCGGCGCGACGTCGCCGAGGTAGGCGCGATCGACGCCCGCCGCGATCCGCGGCGCGACCGCGTCCATGACGCGCTTCTCCAGCCGCGCGAGGTGGTCGGAGGCATGCAGCGAGGCGTTCAGCGCGGTGAACTCGGCGCCCGAGAAGTGCGCGCGACGCATGAGCCCGGGGAGCGACGTCGGTGGGCCGGTGCGCACTGCGGGCGTGTCGTCGGCAAGCACGCGATCCCAGAACGAGCTGTCGTAGCTGCGCGGGCGCGCGGCGCTGCGCCGCGGCGGATCGCGAGGATCTCGTCGTAGTAGCGGCGATAGCGAGGCTCGCCGGTCGTGACGTAGAGGCGGACCATGCGCGTGAGGTCGTTGGAGCTCTGGCGCATCTGGTCGGAGAGGCGAAACGACGTCACGCGCTGGTGCTCGGCGTCGGTGCGCCGCGTCGCGGTGTCGCGCTGCAGGATCGTCACGGAGAACAGGCCTGCCGCAAGCAGCATCACGAGCGCCAGCAGCGTGCCGAACAGCACGCGGATGCTCGGTGGCCGGCTCGCGATCACAGGACGCCGCTCCAGGTCCGAAGCCACGTCGCGAGGTCCTCCGGCGCGAGCGGGGGACCGACGAACGCGCCCTGTGCGCGCCGGCACCCGGCCTGCAGCGCGAGCTCCCACTCGGCCGGGGAGTCGCAGCCGTCGCAGACGACGTCGAGGCCCTGGTCGCGCAGCGCCTGCACCGTGGCGCCGAACGCCTCCGCACCGCGCGCCGACGCCGTTCCGCGGGCAAGCGCGTCGGCGGCGATCTTGACCTCGGTCAGCGGCAGCCGCTCGAGCTCCTGCAGCGTCGCATGGGCGGTGCCGAACCCGTCGATGCCAAGGCCGAAGCCGCGTACGCGCAAGCGGGTGAGGAGATCGAGCGGCGCGGCCGCCGGCAGCACGAGCGCGACATCGACGAGCTCACCCGTCTCGCCGAGCAGCCGCTGTGCGGCCAGGCCGGCGCGGACGACGCGGTCGGCGATCGCGGACGCCGTCTTTCTCGAGAAATCCTGCAAGGACGTGTGCAAGACGGACCTGCCGGGAGCGGAGCAGACAGGGATCCCGCTTCCGATGGCGGGGGTGGCAGGGTAGCCGGGAGCCTGTTCGAACCCTGAAGCCCAGCTTCAGCTCCGGCAGATGGCCCACGCTGACCACACGGATCCACAGCGCAGCCCAGCACTACGATGACGTCAGTCGGGATGGAGCTCGGCGTGCGCCCGCAGCACGGCCTTGTCGAAGCTCGCGAGGCGGACGTCGTCATACCCGTTGTGCTCGGCGTGGATCGCGGTGGCGAGCGCGTAAGCGTCTGGCAGCTTGAGGTCGGTACGAGCCCGGACAGCGGCGGCGCGCCTAGCAAGTGCGCCGTCGATGATCGTGATCTCGATCGAGAAGCTGCCGAGCATTGCCTCGACGTGGTCTCGCGCATCCTTGCCGGCTTTGATCGGGCCGATCAGGATCTCGCTGTAGTTGACCGCGTTCAGCATTCGCTTGGTGCCGGGCGTGAGCGATTTCCGCACGAGCGCAACCGCATCGGCATGATGGGCGTCGTCGGCGTTGAGGAATCCGATGAGCACGTCGGAGTCAAAGACGACTACCGCCATCCGTCGCGCACTTCATCCAGGTAGCCAGGCGGGTACACGTCGTTGCCCATGGACCCTGCGTACTCCGCGAGGAGCGCATCGGTCTTGACGAGTTCGATGTGCCCGGGGCCCACCGTCGACACGCGCACGTCGTCGCCCGGACCCAGGCCCGCCTCACGCAACACGTCCGCCGGGATCGTAATCTGGTTCTTGCGCGAGATGGCACTCATAGTCCTTTACCCTATCAGGGTTTCGTAAAGGGCGGCGGGCGGTCGCCGACGAGCACGGCCACTGCGGGTACTCGCCGGCGAGAGTGCTGGATCTCGCGCGATGCACAAGCGCCCCCAGCTCTCGAGCTCATCCAGGAACGAAAGCGCGTGCGAGTCCACTCGCGGCCGCCGAGCAACGCCGATGCTGGCCTCGTCGTCTGCGCTGTCCCCACGCGCGCTGCGGCGCGCGTTGGAGCGGCGCCACCGCTAGTCCCGCGCCGCGGTGCGCAACGCGGCGCGAGCGACCTGCCCTCCGAGCGCGACGCCGACCTCGTCGCTCGTGCGCAGGTGGATCCCCTCCCATACGCGCCCGTCGACGTTCTCGCGCGTCAACGTCGCCCAGTCGGTGTAGGTGCGCGGCGCGCCGGGCGCCGTCGTGCTGGTGACGGTGATCGGGTGCGCTGGCTTGGGGCCGGCGAGCGCGCGCAGGACCACCTCGGCTGCACCGGCGTAGCCGCCGTGACCACTCGGATACTCCGGGTGCGCCGGCGTCGTGAAGAACGGCGTGAAGTCGAGGTCTCCGCTCTCGTGCAGGGCGGTGACGGGTCGCCATCGCAGGTCGCGGTACTTGGCGGCGTAGACGGCGATCTGCGCGTCGACGGTCGCGCGATGGAAGATCGAGATGAGCCGGATGCGCGCCGCGGCGCCGCGCCGGCCGTCGTCCACGACCCCGCGCAGCACGCTGGTGAAGGCGGGCAGCGGCGCCGATTCCCAGAAGAGTGCGACGGCGGTCTGCTCGGGGGTGCGCTCCGCGGAGCTCGCGCCGCCGAGGCGGCGGACTTCGTCGAGGTCGCGCAGGTATTGCGGGGAGTCGAGGGCCGGTGGCGGTGGCGGCTGGATCCGCTGCGCCACGTCGGCGACCAGGAAGGGACGCGCCCGGCCCTGTCCCGACTGCACGGCGGGCGCGAACGCCGGGGGCGTGGGGCGCCAGATCCCGGGCGTAGGCGGGGGTGGGCTGAAGGGCGCGTTCACGGACGCCGGATCCAGGCCGTCGCCGGTACGCTCGGCGGTGAGCCGGGCGGCTGTCGCGGTACCCACCGCGCGTCCGCTCGCCTTGGCACGACCGTCGGGGAGCCGCGCCAGCGTCTCCTCCAGCCGTGCGTCGACGTCGCCCGCCGCGGCCGGTACTGCGGCGACCAGCGCGTCGTGAACCGCCGTGGCGATCGCAGCGTCGGACGCGATGCTGCGGGTCCGCGCGCCGGCGTCGCGGGGTGCGGCGCGGCGCAGGCGCGCGAGCGCCTGGTCGGCCGCCGTCCACGCGATGGCCCACGTGCGCGAGCCGGTCACCTGGGTTGGGAACGCCGCCGCGGTGACGGCTGCGCTCGTGGCGTCGTACCACTCGAGCACCACGTCGGGCGCGCCGGCGTGGCGCTCGGCGTCACCGCGCGGGCCGCTCGCCGCCGCCGTCGTCGTCGTCGTCGCGATTGCCGCCGCCAGCACCATGGCCGCCGCTGCGGCTCCGAGGCGGCGATGCGCACGCCGAGCGAGTGGCGTTCCGGCGCGAAGCCTCGGCTCGATGCGGCGCGACCCCTCCGGGCCGCTCATGAGCTGAGCAGGCGAGTGCGCAGCTCGACCGCGTGCTCAATCGTGTTGCCGACGGGCGATGTCTTTACGACGTGCTCGTGCAACTCTTGGAGCGCCGCCTCGTCGGCGTCGCTGTCGACCCGCGTGGTCAGCTCGATCTGCTCGTAGCCGGCGTGCCCCTCGGTTAGCCCGAGGAACACCCGCAGGTCGATCGTGCCCGCCAGCGAGATTTCGAGCGCACGCAGCTCGATGCCGCGGGCGGCCGCCGACGCGGCGTAGCCCACGGCCAGGCAGCTGCCCAGCGCGGCGAGGAGGTACTCGACGGGATTCGGTGCGCTGTTGGTCCCCGCCAGCAGCGCGGGCTCGTCGCTGACGATCGGTCGGTGCCCGCGCGCGTAGCTGGCGCTGGTGAACGCACCGGTCCACTGGGTACGCGCGCTCCACGACGACTTGGGCGCGTCGGGATCGGCGAGAAGTTGCTGCGCCAGTGCCCCCACGGCGGCGAGGTCGATTCCGTTGATGGTTGCGGTTGAGCTGCTCACGGTCATCCCCCCTGACAAAACTGCATGAAAGTCGATCAACTTGGTGTAGAATACACGTCGTCGCGGTCAGGATTCGACGCCGGGCGTGCGCACCAAGCGCTGTTCGATCGAGGAGGTACCGATCGACGGCAGCGTCACGAGCGAGGAGGACACGGATCGTGCGCTCTTTACCATGGGGACGACCAGTACGTCTTGGGCGCGCGCTATATCCCTGCACAGCGGCACCCGTCGCGCTACTGGTCGCCTGAGGCATGGCCACTGGCGCTTCCGCAATGGGACAGGATCAGCGGTCGGCGACGGCCACGGCGAGACTGCTCCAGCAGGTCGAGCGGATCAGCGGCCACCGCATCGCGCCGTCCTCGATTGGGAACCGCTTGCGTGAGGCCGCCCGCTGCAGCGACAGCTCCGTCGAACGGCTCGGCTACGGCCGCTATCGACTGCGCCGGGAACGCGGTCCCGCGTCGTGGGGACTGTGTCCCATGTGGCTCGCATCATCGTCACGGTCCGCGCAACGGTTCGGTTGACGCTGGCAGCGGGCGGGTCAGGACGCCGAACCAGGGGTTACGATCGACAGCATGGCTCCAAGGAGCAAGGCCGTCCTAGCCAGGGAGCACCTTGATCGAGCCCTGCCAGCGGTCGCAGCGGAGGACCACACAGAGGCGGTGGCCTGGCTGTTCGTCTCGCTTGAGGCGGCGATTGTCGCTGTGGCCGATGCCCAAGGGCTCGATACCAGGAAGGCCCACTGGAAGAAGGCCGAGGTGGCCACCGAGCTGCACACGCAACGGGCGTGCTCCCCACGGACTACGCCGACACGCTGAAGCTCCTCAACGAAGCTCGCAAGGCGGTGTTCTACGAGGGTGAGGACCCAGACCTCGGCGGACAATCGCTCGAAGACATCGCCTCGTCCGTCGAATCGGCCGTCCAGCAGGCCGAGCAGGTGGCGGCGCGATGAGAGCCCAGGACACCCTCATCGGACTTGACGCTCACCACACGCCCGAGGCGTGGGCGCATCGTCTGCAACGCGATGCCCGCGAGATCGCCCGCCGCCTGCCACCAGAGTTGCTGGGACTCCACAGCGCTGTCGTCGATCGAGCACGCGAGGCCGCAGCCCATGGGCTGATCTTGTCCGGCTCCACCGCTCGGTGTCGGCGTACTGCGATCAGCGACCTCGACTATCACCTCATCGGGCCGCAACTCTTCACGCGCGACCTCTCCAGCCAACTCGACCTGCACATTCTGACGCCCACCGAGCTCGACGCTCACATCCTCGGCGGTGACGACTTCGTGCAGTGGTCACTGCGCTTCGGGCTGATCGTCTTCGACGACGACCACCTCCGGCGCGCGGCCGCCCTCATCGCGAACTCCAAGCCGTGGCCCGACGCGTACCGCAAGCGCAACACGCGGCTAAGTCCGTCGGCCTCGCGCGCCGCATGGTCGCCTCCGGTGACCAGGACGCCGCACTGGAGCAGACACGCACGGCACTCTCGCTCGCTGCCCGCGCACGGCTGCTACGCGCGGGCGTCTTCCCCGGAGCGCGCGACGAGCTGCCGCAGCAGTTGGCGAAGCTTGGCCTACGTGAGGCCGGCGAGGCACTCCCATCCCACGATCCACAACGACACCGTTCCGCTCGCCGACCTCGCATTGGCCGTCGATCTCTGCGACGTGCTCATCAGCCCCGCGTACGACGCGGTGTCGATCGCCTAGACTCCTAGCGCCGCGAGCACTCCTTGCGACTACCGGGTTCGAACGTACCGCGCGAGGTTCCTCGCGATACCGCTACGGGGATTCGAACCCCGGTTTCCGCCGTGAGAGGGCGGCGTCCTAGTCCCCTAGACGATAGCGGCGCGTAGAGGCGCTCAAGGGTAGCGAAGCCCGGGTCTTCGACGCCGCCGGGAGGCAGCCGGGGATGTCGCGTCAGGCTGGGACGGCGCCGTTGCTCTCGCCGTCGATGGGGTTCATGAGGAAGATCTCCACGGCGACGTCGGGGTCGTGCAGGTTGTCGCTGAGAAACGCCTCCACCGAACGCGCGGTGAGCGCCTCGACGGCGGCGATGAGGTCTTCGCGCATCGTGTCCTGAAAGGCGCGGCGCATCGCGAGCACCTCGAGTGCCTGGCCGCGCCCCGCGAGCGTGCGCTCGGCCTTCGTGAGGCTGTCGCGCAGTGTCACCACGATGGTGTCGGGTCCGATCGTCGTGCGGACCTTCGTGGGTCCGCGGCCGGTGTAGTCGTGCAGCAGCCCGACCACGGCGTTCGAGATCGCCGCTGACATCGACCGGATCGGCACGATCTCGGGTGCGGCAGGTGTGTCGGCTGCGTCGGGCATAACGCCCATTCCGCTCTCGCCCCCCTCGTATCTGGCGCTGCTCACAGGCGAGGAAGACGGACAAGACCCGCGAACCGACGGTGCTACACCACCCCAGTCTAGGCGTTCGACGCGCTTACCCCCAACGACTCGGTCCTTCGCGGGATGGCACCCGCCGCAGGTCGACCGCGACGTGCGATGGTCCGTAAACCTGCGCGGCAGCCGCCGCAGTCGCGCTGCGGCACTGATACCTTGGATGTCGCGGCGCCAGCAGCCCGGATGCTGTTGACGTCTTGCAGGCTGTGGAGAGTCACGGGCCACATGCGGGCACGGGCGACCCCCGGGAATCGTTCTCTACCGGGAGTTCTCATGCCTCTCACCCTGCGCGCACGCTCCGACTGGCGCCCACGCGCGGCTTCGGCCCGCACCCTGCTCGACCGCGTACAGGAGCAGCTCGCCTCCTTTCGCGATCGTGAGCTGGACACGGCGGCGCACACGAACTCCGCGACGCCGTTGTTCGTGGTCCCCCCACGTCCGCACTCGGTCATCCCAGAGCTCGACGCCCGCGGCGAGATCGATGACCACGCGGCGATGTGCCTGCGGTACACGATCCAGGGCGCGCCGGGCGGCGCCGGGGCGATCGTCGTCGACCTGCGTGACCTGACCTCGATCGCCGCCGCGGCCGTGGAGCTCTTTGTGCGGGCGCACGCCGACTGCCGGGCCCGCGGCGCGGATCTGGGACTGCTGATCTCCGGGCACCCGAGCCACGACCCGATCGCGGACGCGTTCGGCTCCGCGGGGCTCGCCGACCAGCTCCAGTTCACGTGCGAGCCGCTCGCACCGGTGTCGGCCCTGGCGCGCGCGCCACGGTTGCGGATTGCGCGCGGCGGCCATGCGCGCATACAGGGCTTCCGAACGGCATGGGACCACCTGTCGACGAACCGATGCAGACGCCCCAGAACCGAGTGATCTGCGTCGCCAGCCGCGCGCTGTCCGACGGCGGCGCTGACAGCGTCGGATGCATGCAGCGGGGGGACGTCGGGACGAAAACGGGATCTCCCGCTAGAGTTGGGAGTTCAAGCGGATGTGGTGAAATTGGTATACACGCAGGCTTCAGGTGCCTGTGGGGGCAACCCCGTGGAGGTTCGAGTCCTCTCATCCGCATCACGCAGGGCCGGTTGATACGAACGGCGGTCGGAAGGCAGGCGCACGGAGGGTTGGCGCCACCGTCGTGCCGACTCGCAGCTCTCAGCGCTCGTCCACGGCCGACGGTCGCCCGATATCGTCGTAGCGTGGCTTCCATCGACTTCGGTCGCGCACGTGCCTTCATCGCGGACGTCCCGGAGGGCCGATGGACGGCCTACAAGGACGTCGCGCGAGCGGGCGGAAACGAACGCGGTGCCCAAGCGATCGGCGACTGGCTCCGCCGGGACGGCGATCGCGTCGCTCACGTCTACCGGGTCCTCACGGTGGACGGCGTCGTGCCCGACGCGTTTCGCCCGGCGGGTCCTGGCGTGCCTACGAACGCGGCGAGCGTCCGTGAACGGCTCGAGGCCGAAGGCGTCGTGATCGACGCCCGTCGCCGCGCATCTCAGAAGCAGCGCTTTACGGTCGCTGACTGGAGCGGATGACGGCAACTGTGCGATGCAGAGTCACGGCTGGTCGTGACCCCGTGCAAGTGCCGGCCCGGCCGTGAGCTCGCCCATCGAGAGCCGCACGTCGGCCTCGCAGGCGCGATCGCCGCACTCGCACACGAAGTCGCGCACGACGCCTTCTGGATCGCCGTGCGCCCACGGGCGCGCGTGATAGCCGCGGACTTGCGCTGCGATCATCTCGTTCGTCTCGCGAAGCAGTGCGCGCCGCTCGTCGAGCGTATGGGCCAGTGGGCCCGTCGCCAGCGCGTCTGCGAACAGCCGCTCGATTGCGTCCGCGGTGTCCGCGATGCCGCTCGACCCGTCCACCACGAGGGTTGGTGCGCGGTGCTCTTCGGCTTCGCGCGCGATGACCTCGCCGAGGAGCAGGTACAGGCGCGCATGGCCAGCCGGGGTCGCACGCGCCGCGAGCTGAGCGCGCTGGAATTCTTTAGTCGGGATGAGCCACACCGCATGCGAACGCTCCGCGATCCCGCAGGAGACCGCCCACGCTGGGAGGGTCGATCCCTCGGCGACGACCAGCGGCGAGTCCGGCAGCGCACCGAGGTCGTCGACCACCATCTGGCCACGCTCCCGGTGCAGCGACATCGCCACCAGCTCGGCCGGCGTCGAGCACTCCCAGCGCTCGGCGGGCGTGAGCGATTCCCAGCGATGCGCCGCCGCATTGCTCGCCGCGAGTGCCCGGTCACGGTGCGCCCAGGTCTGCGTGTCGGCGCCGTACAAGCGCAGACCGTGTCGCCGCGCACGCCGCTTCGCGACCGTCGTCTTTCCCGAACCCGGCGCCCACCGATCCAAACAACGTGCCTCACACCCACACCGATCGATAGATGCTATGGCGTCGACACGTCTCGTTCGAACTCGTGACGAGGTCGAGAAGCTCGCAGCACTCCCAGACTCGGCCCCACGTCTTCTCGTGGAGTGGCTGGAGGATGCCCGCGCCTTCAAGCTTGCGGAGGGCGTTGCGACCGCGACGTGGGACTTGCCGATGAGCTGTTGGCCCGATGCAACGTCCAGCACGGGGTGAGCGGGGAGCTCGCGGGATGAGTTGGCAGACAGCCGAGTCCTTGCGCTGACGACCGAGCTTCTCGAGCCGTTGCTGCTCGCGTCCTCGATGAGGAACGCGATTGTCTGAGCTGCTTCAGCGGCGCGTCGTGGCGACCGCGAATCGCTCACACCAGACGTCGAGCTTGCCTTCGCTGTAGGCGCCAAGGCCGCCCACGTATGTCGGCAGGAGCGGTGCGGGAGGGCGCGCCCGGGGATCGCGGAGCCGCGCGGGGGCGTCCTCGAGGACGCGTGGCGGATCTCCCACGGATACCGGGGAGTATTCGCCACGCCTGACGTGCACAACTGCCGGATCGATCCGGCCGCCGCATCGAGTCGTCACTTGTGCACGCCTCGCGTGGCGAACTCTCCCCGCATACCGGTGGTATGCCGCCGCCACCATCCCGCTCCCAAACCGGCCGCCCGCCTCCGAACGGGTCGTCACGCGCCATCACGGGTCCGCCTCGGGCGGACGCAGCCGCCGACGCCGCGCTGACCCTCTTCACGAGATTTCCACCGGGGCGCGCGGCGGGCCGGGCAGCGTGCGGACTCGCGTCCCACTCCGCCCGAGAGGAGCTCCTTATGGCCGAATCGTTGTCTCGCCGACAGCTTCTGACCCGTGCGGGTGCCGCCGGCGCGGCACTCACCCTCGGCGGCCTGATTCCGAGTCCACGCGCGATGGCGACCCTCGGCAACCTCGGCGGGTACCCCTTCGTCTCCGGCGTCGTCTCCGGCGTCGCCTCCGGCGATCCCGGCCCTGATCGGGTCGTGCTGTGGACCAGGCTCGCGCTCGACGCGCTCGGGGACACGCCGCTGCCCACACGGCGCGTTCCGGTCGCCTGGGAGGTCGCCGACGACGAGAGCATGCGCCATGTGCGCCGCGCCGGGCTGACGTTCGCCGACGCCGCGCAGAACCACACGGTCCATGTCGACCTCGCGGGCCTGCGTCCCGGACGCGAGTACTGGTACCGCTTCTACGCCGGCGGCGAGGCGAGCCCCGTCGGCCGCACCCGGACCGCGCCTGCCTTCGGCCACAGCCCGCGGACGCTGAGGTTCTGCTTCGTCTCCTGCTCGCAGTTCGAGCATGGCTACTTCACCGCCTACAAGCGCATCGTCGAGGACGATCCCGCCTTCCTGATCCACGTCGGCGACTACGTCTACGAGTACGGCACCGACGTGTACAGGGCGCCGGGCGGCAACGTCCGCCACCACGTCGGGGCCGAGACCATGACGCTGCTCGACTACCGGCGCCGGTACGGCCAGTATCACACCGACCCCGACCTGCTCGAGGCGCGACGGTTGATCCCGTTCATCACCACGCCCGACGACCACGAGATCGAGAACAACTACGCCGGCATCACCTCCGAGAAGGACGCCGAGCCCGATCAGGACCCCGCGGTCTTTTCCGAGCGCCGGACCGCTGCCTATCGGGCCTATGCCGAATGGATGCCGCTGCGAGACGCGCAGGTGCGCCCCGACGGAAGCCTCCGGCTGTTCCGTGAGCTACCGATGGGCGACCTCTGCGATGTCATCGTCGCCGACACCCGCCAATTCCGCACCGACCAGCCCTGCGACGACAGGTTCGGCTCCAGCTGCGCCGGCATGACCGACCCCGCCCAGACGCTTCCCGGCCTCCCCCAGGAGCAGTGGCTCATCGACCGCCTCGCGCGTTCGCGCTCGCGCTGGAACCTTCTCGCCCAGCAGGTCCAGATGGCCCAGGAGGACTTCGTCGAAGGCCCTGGCGAGGGCTACAACACCGACTCCTGGGACGGCTACAAGGAAAGCCGCCACCGCGTGCTGTCCGGCATCCAGCGCTCGAGCACCCGCAACCCCGTCGTCCTCACCGGCGACGTGCACCAGCACTACGCCGCGGACCTCAAGGTCGACTTCACCGACCCCAAGGCTCCGGTCGTCGCCTCCGAGTTCGTCGGCACCTCGATCTCCTCCGGCGGCGACGGGAACGACACCGTCCAATCCGCGGCTCTTCGCGAGAACCCGTGGATCAGATACAACGCCAACCGCCGCGGCTACGTGCGCATCGACATGGACCGCAGTCAGCTCCGCGCCGACCTGCAGGTCCTCCCCTACGTCAGCCGCCCCGACGCACCGAGCATGACCGGCGCAGCGTTCGTCATCGAAGATGGCCGCCCCGGCTTGCAACATGCGTAAGGCACCAGGCGTCACCGCGGCTCCACGAACAGCGCCTGCGCGCACCGCCCGACCGGCCCGCGCAGGTCGTGCAGGACGCCCGTCGAGAGGCCGATGCCGCTCGCGTCGGAGGTCGTCCGCGCGTCGAGCCCGATCCACTCGCCCTCCGGCTGGCGGTGCAGGTGGATCGTCAGCTCGGTGTTGACGAAGAGCCAGCGATCGAACGGCAGGATCCAGCTCAGGCCGTTGGCGAAGTCCGCCGCCGCGGCGACGCGCGCCAGCGGCGACGGCGGCTCGCCCGGGACGAGATCGCCGCGCAGGCGCAGCCAGGCTGTAAGCGCACCGGAGCCGAGCTCGCCGGCGACACATCGGATGTCGACGGCGTCGGGATAGAAGAGCTCGCGCCCGGCGTCGACGAACAGCGGCAGCGGCTCGCCGCTCTCCGGCGGAGGCAGCGGCGCGGGCGCGTCCGGTGGGGCGGTCGCGGCCTCGGGCAGGTCGGCGCGTCGCAGCCGCACGGCGCGCGCGAGGCAGGCGCGGCGGCCGGCGCCGTCGAGCGTCGCGTCGACGATCTGAAAGCGCCGGCCGGGCTTGGCGAGCGTCGTCTCGACGTCCACGCGGCCGATCGGCACGCCGCTGAGCAGCTCGATCGTCAGCCGGGTGACCACGAGCTCCTCGCCGGGCTGGGTGCGCTCGACGGCGCGCGCGAGCAGCGCCGACGGCGCGCCGCCGTGCATCATCGTCTCGTCCCACGGCCCGCGCGTGCTCTGCGCGGACACGAAGCCGGCGCCGTCGGGGGCGAAGAGCGCTGCGACGTCCGCCGGTTGCACCGGCGCAACCCTAGCCGCGGCCCGCGGCGCCTCCTATCGGCCGCGTCGGGAGGCGGCTGCCCGCTCACGCCGACCGGGGCGCGCGGAGCCGACGGTCCGCGGCCGCCCGCCGCCGTTGGTCCGCGGCCGGCCTCCGCCGCTCGTCGACGTCGGCAGGCCGCTGAGTGAGAACTCGCGGTGCAGGCCGAGGTCCGTCGCGATCCGGCTCATGTCGTGCGCCTGGTCGCCGAGCACGAACGTCACGCCGATCCCGGCGCGACCGGCGCGACCGGTGCGGCCGATGCGGTGGACGTAGCCGTCGCGGTCCTCCGGTGCGTCGTAGTTGATGACGTGGGTGACGTCGCGGACGTCGATGCCTCGGGCGGCTACGTCCGTGGCGACGAGCGTGTCGACCTCTCCGCGCTCGAAGCGCGCAAGCGCCTTCTCGCGCTGGGACTGCGACTTGTCGCCGTGCATCGCCACCGCCGTCACGTCGTGGGCGCGCAGCCGCTTGACGAGCCGGTCGGCGCCACGCTTCGTGCGCACGAAGACGAGCGTCAGGCCGCGCTGGTCGTCGCGCAGCTCGCGCACGAGCGTGTCGACCTTCGCCTCGTGGGCGACCTTGACAAAGCGGTGGACGGTCTCGGCCTTGTGGTCGACGGCGGGCACGTGGTCGTGGCGGCGTGCGTCGCGCGTGTACTCGGCGGCGATCGTGCCGGCCGCGCCCTCGAGCGTCGCGGAGAAGAAGAGCGTCTGCCGGCTGCGCGGCGTGCGCGCGACGATCCGGTCGACGGGCGGGCGGAAGCCCATGTCGAGCATCCGGTCGGCCTCGTCGAGGACGAGGATGCGGATGTGCTCGAGTGTGATCGCGCGGCGCTGGAGCATGTCCTCCAGGCGGCCGGGAGTCGCGACGATGATGTGCGCGCGGCGGGCGAGCTGTATCTGCCGCTGGATGCCCGCGCCGCCGTAGACGGCCGCGACCGAGAGGGCGCGAGCGTGGGCGATGTCGGACATGTCGTCGACGATCTGCAGCGCGAGCTCGCGCGTCGGCGCGAGGACGAGCGCGCTCGGGCGGCGGTCTGTCGCCTGCAGGCGCTCGACCATCGGCACCGCGAAGGCGAGCGTCTTGCCCGAGCCGGTGGGCGACTTGGCGAGCACGTCGTGGCCGGCGAGGACGTCGGGGACGACGAGCGACTGGATCGCGAACGGGTTCGAGATACCGCGCTCGGCGAGCACGTCGACCACCACCCGTGAGACGCCGAGGTCGGCGAAGGACTGCACTGACATATGGAGCTGCTCCTAGCAGCGGCCACCAGATGTGGCCGCGAAACGATTCGGGAGATTCGACTGACCCGAACCGCGTGAGCGCACTCGAAGACAAGAACCTCGCGGGCAGCGACGCTGCCCATGCCTCAAGACGGTAGCAGCACCCGTGTGTACGAGTGGACGAACGTACCCACGACCCAGCCGCGATGATGGTCGCGGATGCAGGAACCGCTGCCCTCCCTCGCCGCACAGCTCGCCGATGTCCGCTCCTCCCCGGTGCGCGACATCCTCGAGCTCACGCAGCGCGACGAGGTCATCTCGTTCGCCGGTGGCCTGCCGGCACCCGAGCTCTTCCCGGCCGAGCTCATCGCCGGCGCCTTCGCAGCCGCGCTTGCCCCGCGGGAGGCCGCCCGCGCGCTGCAGTACTCCTCGACCGAGGGCGATCCGCTGCTGCGCGAGCTGCTGGCGCAGCGCCTGGCGTTGCGCGGCCTGCCGGCGGGCGCCGACGAGATCCTCGTCACGACCGGCTCGCAGCAGGCGCTCGGGCTGGTCGCGAGCGTCCTGCTGGACCCCGGCGACGCGGTGCTCGTCGAGAACCCCTCCTACCTCGCGGCGCTGCAGTGCTTCGGCTTCGCGGGCGCGCGGCTCGTGCCGGCGCCCTGCGACGACGACGGCCTGGACCCCGAACAGCTCCCCGCGCTGATCGCCGAGCACCGGCCGAAGTTCCTCTATGTCGTGCCGACGTTCCAGAACCCGACCGGCCGCACGCTAACCGAACGCCGGCGCCGCCGGCTGGCCGAGGTGGCGGCCGAGCACGGCCTGTGGATCGTCGAGGATGACCCCTACGGCGAGTTGCGCTACGACGGGGAGCCGCTCGCACCCGTGGCCTCGCACCCGGGCGCGCGCAATCGTACGGTCACCGCGTCGTCGCTGTCGAAGGTGCTCGCTCCCGGCCTGCGGATCGGCTCCCTGCGCGCGCCGGAAACGCTGCTCGGTCCGCTCACGGGCGCCAAGCAGGCGGCGGACCGGCAC
>JBPCJA010000317.1:0-13461 GCA_051005755.1 Solirubrobacteraceae bacterium | reverse complement strand
GGACCTCGCCGAGCAGATGCTCGCCTACATCGAGACCTACAACCAGACCGCCAAACCGTTCAAGTGGACATACACCGGCAAGACCCTCGAAGCATGAGGGCACGAATTAGCAGGATGAACCACTAGGTGGTGAGCTCGGGCGGGAGGGCCTTGGGCCCGTCGGGGTACAGCGACGCGAGTTGCTCAGCGGTCATCTCAAGTGTGTTCGCGCGCTCGGGCGGTGCTCCCACGACAAGCCATAGCTGATCTGCGTTGGTGTCGTTGAACGGCTGGCGCACAGTGGCGGGTTCCACGAGGACCGCGCTGAGCGGTTGGAGGGTGAGGAGGTCGTCGGCCACGCGCAGGCGTCCCGTCCCCTCGAGCACCACGTAAAGCTCGGTCGTCTCGCGATGACGGTGGCGCGTGGAGGCCTGGCCCGGGCGCAGGCGCCACAGCCGCGCGCCAAGCGTCCGGCTGCCGAGCTGCTCGGCGAGATCGGTGTTCAGCACCCCCATTTGGTTGGAGGGTCGCCAATACGCATCGCCGGCAGCCAGCACCCGGTAGCTCATCTGCACTGCTCCTCTGCCGCTGACTCCCGAAACGCTACGCGATTCTCGCGTCAGCTCCTCGGCTCGTACTCGTCGTGCAGTTTCCACCACCCGTAGGGCGGCGTCTGCGGGCGGCCGGGCGGGGTGTCCTCCCACTCCTCCTGGCGACCGAGTGGCGTGAGGTCGAGGAACGTCCAGACGCTGCCGAGCGCCTCGACGCCGCGGCCGGTGGTCGCGTAGGTGAGGAACACGCGCTCGCCGTCGCGCAGGAAGACGTCGAGCGCGAAGCTCTCGGTGGTCTCGCACGCTTTCTGGAAGTCCTCGCCGACCACCGTGTACCAGGGGATCGACCAGCCCATGCGGCGCTTGAACCGCTCTATCTCCGGCTGCGGTGCGCGCGATACGAGCGCGAACGAGACGTCGCGCGCGTTGAGGTGAGCGAGCTCGCTGACCTGGTCGGTGAACATCGAGCAGCCGTTGCACGGGTCCCCATCCGGCGGGAACCAGAAGTGGTAGACGATGAGCTGGGGGCGTCCCTGGAAGAGGTCGGCGAGCGTGGCGATCCCGTCGGGCCCTTCGAAGGCGTGATCGGCGGAGAACTCCATCATCGGCTGGCGGCGGCGCTCGGCGGCCAGGGCGTCGCGGGCCCTGGTGGCCTCCTTCTCCTGTGCCAGCAGAGCCTCGTGGGAGCGTTGCCATTCCTCCTCGCTGACGATCGGCGGTAGCTGCATCGTTGCCTCCTTCGCGGGGTCGCGGGTCGCTGGTTCCTTCGAGGAACGCACCGTAGCAGGTTTGGTTCCCTCAAGGAACTAAGGTACCCTCCGTCCCATGCAACGAACCGACTTCGCGCAGATGTCGTGCTCGATCGCACGGAGCCTCGCCGTCGCCGGCGAGCCGTGGTCGCCGCTCGTGATCCGGGACGTCTACATCGGCATCAACCGCTTCGACGACCTCCAGCGAGACCTCGGCATCTCGCGCAAGGTTCTCGCCGAGCGCCTCAGGCACCTCGTCGAGGCCGGGATGCTCGAGCGCCGCCCCTACTCGGAGCGCCCGCCACGGTACGAGTACGTGCTGACCCGCATGGGGTCGGAGTTCGTCGACGTGCTGATGGCGATGGTCGCCTGGGGCGATCGCTGGACCGCGGGCGACGCCGGGCCACCGATCCTCTACCGCCACCGCTCGTGCGGCCAGATCACGCACGTCGAGCCGCACTGCGCGGCCTGCGGCGAGATCCTGCGCTCGACCGACATCGACGTCGAGCCTGGCCCGGGCCTCGCGGCCGCCAACGATGACCGACATTCCCCATAGGCGATCACGGAACGCCCGCCCCCCGAGCAGCGAGCTCTGCCCGCCCTTCGGTTTGCGTTCGCTCAGCGCGTGATCAACCGGGTCAGCAGCGCACCGACGACGCCTAGTGCGAGAGCAGTGTCGCAAACGCGGGCCCGCGAGGCTCTACTCCGTGCCCGCGAGGCTCTACTCTCTACTCCGGGAGCGCCGGGCGGCGTCCCCAGAAGCTATCGACCGATCTTGGCGGCCTTACGTGCGGCGGACACGCGTTTGATGACGCCTTCGGACACCATCGTGCGCGTCGTCTCGGCACCGAGTGGCTTGGCAACGTGCGTGATCCGGCCGCTCGCGCTGCGGATCACGCCAGCGCCCGTGCGTTCCTTGGCGTTGAGAATGAGCTTGGTCATACAACGCCATCATACCGATCGCCTCCGACGCGAGGAGGTTCTTCCGCCCCCGCTGGACGCATAGTGTGCGCGCTCTTGGTGGGTCGTGGGTGCGAGACCGATTCTGACCGAGCCGGCGAACATGAGCGCCGCGATACCGGCGGCCAGCGCAGTCGCGACGTCGGCGGTGAGCTGGACGCTCTCGCTGATTTGCGGCCTCCTCTGCTCGAGCGGAGTGCAGACGCGCTGCGAACGGACGGCGTTGGGTCCACGAGCGGGACGGCAGTCGAACGCGCTGGCCGCCGGCTTGTCGACGAACCCAAGCCCAAGGATCGCCGCGACGAACAGCGCGCAGACACCAACCAGCACCGCGGTGATGCGAAATCCCCGCAGCAGGCGCGCGGCAATCGCGTGTTCTCCCGGCCGAGCCAAGAAGGACGCGGTCGCAATCGGCAGCGCCAGCAGGACTGCCGAGATGGTCTGGTCGTCGACCTCATCCAGTCGCGGGCGAACGAACAAGAGTCCGACGGCGGCCAGAACCGACGTGGCCGTCAGCGGGGCCACGGCGGCGACTCGCGGTCGGAAATGCACGTCGGCGAAGCCACGATCCGACCGCTGGACGTCCGTTGGACGATGTGCCCTAACGGCCTGCAGCGCATCACTTGGATCCTCGGCGATCGGCCGCTTGAGGCGTAGCAAGCGCTTGAACCACGGCAACCGCCCGAAGTTCTGAGCCGCCGTCAGCACCGCCTCTCGAGGACGCCGCGCGTGCAGATCGATCGTCGGGTTGTCGCCATCTTCCGCGATGCCGACGGTGATCCGCCGCTTTCCCTCGGAGCCGACGTAGCTTCCGTATAGGCGGCCCCGCGTCAGCCGCACGTCGTCGGGTGCGTCGATTGCAACGTGGTAGCTCGCCCCGAAGCCGATCGGCAGGTCGGTGAGTTGCTGCGCGAAGTCGGTGAGCCCCAGGTAGGCGGTCAGGTTGCGGACGCTGAGCTTCCATGGCAGTGGGAGGCTGTAGCTGTACTTGACGACGCGCTCGACGCCAGCCTCATAGGTGACCGGCGCGAGCAGCATGAAGTTCTCTGCCAGGTCGAACGTCAGGCCGCGGAATTCGTTGGGCTCCATGAGCACCTGTCCGAGTTCTTCGTCCGCGTCCTTGATGATGTCCAGGAGGGGTTCCGCCTTGTCTCGCGGCGCTCTGACGAGCAGGTCGAGAACCTCCAAGGACCGCGCGCTCAGCCCCGCTCGTCGGCGCGTCTCCGAGTATCCCCAGACGGCCTCGGACAAGCCGAGCGATGTCAACTCGCCGTTTCGGGCGGTCGCGGGGACGGCGAACGTCGCCCCGTCCTCGTACGCCACGTCGAGCTTGCGCAACGTTCTCTTGGAGAGAAGCGCAAGCGGCACGTAGATCAGCTGTCCTTCGTTCGGTCGCGCCGCGTCTGAGAAGAAGCCCGGCTGCGGGTGTCGCAGCGTCACGCTGACCCGCTGTCTGACGGTTGTGTCATCCATGAACTGGACACCCTCGACACGTCGCTCGATCCACTCCTGGGGATAGAGCGCCAGGCGGACTGCGATGCTGCCCAGCTGCTCGTTGGCGAGCGCGCCGGTAGCTTCTTCGGCCGGTTCCTTGAGACCGAGCCACCGCACGAGAGCTGTCTGCAGCCGCGACACGTGTGTCAAGCTACGAGGCGCATCGGACCTTGCCGCGCTACCAGATCGCCGGGGCTGGTCGCGACGGTGGAGGCTGGGGAAGGCCCCTGGGGCCGATCGACAGCGGGCGCGCCCGTCGCCGAGCTGGTGCGCTGAGGTCTTCTCAGCCTCGACGTGACCCGGTCGGCGCCGCCCCACGCGCGGCTACGCTACGGACATGCCCGCCGGGGGCCTCACGACCGGCGTCGTCGACGTTGACGACCTCGGATCGCATTTCGTCCTCGCGGCCCAGCCCGGCGCTGTGCTGACGGCCGAGCTCGAACGGCTGCCGCATGCCGTGTCCGGGGAGAGCGGATGGGTTGCGCCCGCGATCCCGGTCGTCGCGGTGCGGTTGCGGCGTCTGCTCGTCGGACATCCCGGTGTGTCGGTCCGGCCTCGTGCCGAGAAGCTCCTGGGCTCTGTCGAGAAGCTGCCCGTCACGGCGACCGCCGTGGCGCATTTGTGCGAGCACCGTCCGGGACGCCTGGGCGTCGTGATCGTGACCACGGGCGACCCGCTCGTCGACGCGGCACTGGCAGGGGTGCCCGACCGGCGCCACGATGCCGTGCTCGGCCGCTGGTGGATTCCGGCGGTCGAGGAGCCGCTACGCGCGCTGCGCGAGGTGATGAACCGCGTGCGCGGCCTGACCGCCACGCTTGAGGTGCGCCGCCGCATCGAGCGCTTCGAGCAGCCTTCGCTGAACGTCGCGGCCGTAGCCGGCCTTGAGCACCGCTGCCACGTTGCGGTCGGCGACGCTTCGGGCGGCGAAGCTCGCGTCCGCGTCTGCCGCCGCTGCAACCCCGAACTCGAGCCGACATTGCGCGCGCGCGATATCGCCGTCGCCCGCTCGTCTGACTCCTGGTGGCTGACGATCGACGGCGGCGGGCGCGTGCTCTCGCTTCTCGTCGAGCAGCCCGATCTGCTCGCCGGCGCCGACGTGCGCAGCGAGGTCGAGGTCGCAACGACGAAGGCGCGAGCCGTCGAGGAGATGGAGGAGCTGTCGACCGGGACCGTCGGGCAAACCGCCGTGGAGGGGGTTGCGGCGACGCTGCGTCCGTTTCACGGCGCCGCGGTGCAGTACGCCCTGCGCGCCCGGCGAACGTTTCTGGCCGACGAGCCGGGACTCGGCAAGACGCTGCAGGCCCTCGCGTCCGTCGAGGCGGCCGGCGCGTTCCCCGCGCTGATCGTCTGCCCTGCCTCGTTGCGACTGAACTGGCTGCGTGAGGCGGGGCAGTGGCTCCCTGACCGGTCGGCCCGCGCCGTGGACCCGGACCGCCCCGTCCTGGACGCCGATGTGCACGTCGTCGCTATGACGTGCTGCACCGGCTCGTCGAGTCCCTGCAGAGCCGTCCGCCGCGGGCGCTGGTCCTTGACGAGGCGCACTTCTGCAAGAACCCGTCCGCGCGTCGGACTCGGGCCGCACTGGCGATCGCGGGCGCGCTGGATGAGGCGACGCTCGTGCTCCTCCTGACCGGCACGCCGGTCGTCAACCGGCCCGACGACCTGATCGCCCAGCTGCGCATCATGGGCCGTCTGGAGGAGGTCGGCGGACAGCGCTGCCTCGCCCGGGCTCGGCACCATGCGCACGAGCTGCAGCTGTTGCACACGCGTTTGCGGCGCACATGCTTCGTACGGCGCCACAAGGCCGACGTCCTCGCGCAGCTGCCCGACAAGCAGCGCGTCGTCGTGGCGATGAGTGTCACGAACCGCTCCGAGTATCGGGCGGTGCAGGCGGACGTGGCGCGCTGGCTGCGCGAGCAGGCCGAGTCCGACGAGCGGTTCCTCGCCGAGATCGAGCTGCTGCCAGCACCCGAGCGCGAGGCCGCGGTCCGGGTGCGCGGGCGCGAGGCGGAGCAGCGCGCGCGACGAGCCGAGGCGCTCGTTCGCGTCGGCAAGCTCGCGCTCGTCGCCGCGCGCGGCAAGCTCGAGCCGGCTGTCGAGTGGATCGACGCGTTCCTTCAGTCGGGAGAGAAGCTCGTCGTCTTCACGCGTCACCGCGAGATCGGCGATCGCGTGCTGCAGTCATTCCCCGGCGCCGCGGTGGCCACCGGGCGGATCGGCGCAGACGAGCGCACGCAGCAGATCGCGCGCTTTCAGGAGGACCCCGAATGCCGCCTGATCGTCTGTTCGCTGGACGCCGCCGGGGTCGGGATCACCCTCACTGCCGCCTCGAACGTCGCGTTCCTGGAGATGGGATGGACGCCGGCGACGCACGACCAGGCCGAGGACCGCGTGCATCGAATCGGGCAACACAACGCCGTCACCGCCTGGTATCTCCTGGCCGCCGACACGATCGACGAGCGGATCGCCGCGGTCGTCGAGCACAAGCGGCGCCTCGTGCGCGCCGCCAGCGACGGCACGACACACAGCGACGACAGCGTCCTGGACGAGCTGCTCGGCTGGGTATCCGAGCAGACAGACGCCTCCTGACGCCGGCGTTCAAGCAGCTCCCGGTACATGCGGGATGGCTTGGGGCGCCGCTCGCTGAATCGCGCCGCGACCGGCGAGATGCCCGGCCCCCTATGCGGCACGCATGCCGAACGCTTCGCGCTCGTCGACCCCCACACGGTCATCGCGTACCCTCCAGCGGTCGTTGAGCTGCCAACGGTCCGGCTCGACGCTGCCCTCGTCATCCGGGGCCTGCTCGCCGGCAGTGGGAACGCCGGCTCTGATCGCGTGGGTGGCTACCGCGCGCGGTTCACTGGCGTTGAGCACCCAGGCGCGGCGCACGGCACAGGTCGTCAGCCACGCCAGCGCACTCCAGCGCGGCGGTCTGAGGTCGACGTCTTCGGCGATGAGCAGCCTCATCCACGCGTGTGCGCAGGCGTCGTCGACGATCTGGGGGTCGTGGCTGCCGCGGCGGCGCACGGTGCGGCGCAGCTGGTGGTCGTGCACGGCGTACATCGTGATGATCTGCTGGAGGCGGGTGGGGGGTGGCATCGCTCGCTCCCGTGGGGTGTCAGTCGTAGTAGACGGCCACGCCGTCGCGGATCACGCAGCCACGGCCTGAGCCGAGGGCTCGCAGATCCTCGTCGCGGAGCACGATGTCGCGCGGCTCCCGCAACTCCTGCGAGAGCGCCGAGCCGGCGACGCGCTTTGACGCGCGGCGTTGGCTGCCGCCGCGCAGGACCTTCGAGGCGATGCGGGCGACGGACGCCGACGTCTTGCGAGATCGTGCCATGACGTGGTTCTCCTGTAGCGGCCGAACCGGTTGCCGGCCTCGCATCTTCATCCGAACGCTCTCGCAGGAATCTGACGGTCACCGTGAATCCCGCAGGTTGAGATACGCGAACGCCACCGCGGCATGAGACGGGTAGCCGAGGGTGTAAGAAGACAGGCGTGCGCTTCGGCTACAGCAGTAGATGGGCATGGGCGACGGCAAGGCCAACCGACAGGACATGCGCGTGAGCAGCGACTCAGTGGCATCACCAACCGAAGATCCCGACGCGACGCTGCTTCGCCGGCTCGTCCTTGCCCGCAAGCGTCCCGACGGCGTCCTGCGCGAGCAGCTGATCCTGACGCAGCTGCTCAGCCGCCATGTGGCCAACATCCGCCGCATCGTCACGTATCGCGCGTACTCGCTTCGGCCATCGGACGCCGACATCGACGACATGGTCAGCGGCGTGTTGGTCCGCCTCGCCGACGCGCTCAAGAAGGAGGTCGCCGCGAGCAATTCGTTCGGCGGGCTGATAGCGGTCAACATCGAGTGGGAGGTGATCGACCACGTCCGCCGGCGCAAGCGTCTCGCGCGCGAGGTACATCCCGAGATCGAGGACTTCCCCGACCCCGCCGCGCCGGAAAGGCCGACGCTCGCCGACGAGGCGCGCGAGCTGCGCGAGCGGATCGCCGACCTGTCGGGTCGTGACCAGCAGATCATGGCCGACCGGATGCTGCTGGGCCTCAAGCCGGAGGAGATCGCGCGGCGCCACGGCGTGCAACGCCAGGTCGTCGACACGGCCACCTCGCGCGCGCTCAAGAAGCTGCTGACAAGCGACCAGCTGGCGGACGTCCGCCAGGCACGCGAGGGGCGCATCGACCGCAAGGGAGGATCCGACTCATGATCGACGCCTTCGACCGGGCCTTCCTGGCCGCGATCGACGATTTGAACGCCGGTCGCCTGAACGACGACCCCGCGCACTACCTGCGCACGGTGCCCGCCGCACGCCACGAGGAGTTCACCCGCCGCCTCACCGCGTTGATGGCCGCCCGCGGTCCTGCCGACCACGACGAGATCACCTCGGAGGCCTACGACGCGGCGCTGTCCGCCGTGGCGATGATGACGTCCGGCGCCGGATCGGCGGGCATCCTGCCGGGCGCGCTACGCCAGCTGCGCAAGGCGCGCGGCATCGAGCGCGACACCGTGATCGACGCGCTGGCCGCCGAGTACGGCATCGGCCCGACCGGCCGCGACGCGCTGCGCCGCTATTACCATCAGCTCGAGTCCGGCGCCCTGATCGGGCCGAACATCGCGCACCGGCTGCTCCGCAGCCTGGCCAGGCACCTGGACTCGGACGGCGAGGACTTCATCGCCGCCGCAGGCGCAGTCGTGCGCGGCCCGGTGCGCCAGCGGTCCCGTCTGCGTCCGGCGCCGGCGCTGGGGCGCACCGCCGGCGAGTCGGAGCAGCGGCGAGCGGCGCCTGTGGCAGGATCACGACAGATCGACCGGCCCGATCCAGACGCCGAGCTCGTCGAACGCCTGTTCACCGGAGGACCCGACGCTTGAGCTGGTGACATAGACCGTGGCGAGCCACTCCCAGCCCGAGCAGACCGCGATCGCGCTGCTGCGCGACTTCGAGGCGCGCTTCCATGTCGCCGACGCGCTGCCCGTGCCGGTCGAGCGGATCGCCGAGTCGCTGCTCGATCTGCTGATCGAGGAGTGCGACGACGTGCGCTCGGTGCCGGGCGCCCCGACCGAGCGCGGACGCCTGTCGGGGATGATCGATCCGGCGACGCAGACCATCTGGCTGGACCGGACCGAGTGCGCGCGCAGCCGCGGCCGGCGGCGCTTCACCATCGCCCACGAATGCGGGCACTGGGTGCTGCACATCGCGCTCGCCGACCACCCGGTCTGCTGCCGTCCCCAGGACGTCTCCGAGCATGAGGTCGCCAACGTGGAGAAGGTCCGTCAGCTGCGTCGCCGCGAGGCCGAGGCCAACGCCTTTGCGCGCGAGCTGCTCATGCCCGAGCCGCTCGTCGTCGAGCAGTCGCGCGCGACCGGCTGCAACCTCGCTGCGCTGGCCGAGCGCTTCGCCGTCTCCGTACCGGCGATCCGCCTGCGGCTGCTGACGCTGGGGTTGCTGCCGACGTGGATGGCGTCGGTGCCGACAGGACGGCGCCGGTGAGGATCGTCCACTTCTCCGACACGCACCTGGGCTTCCGGCAGCTTCACCGGGTCAACGACGCCGGGCGCAACGAGCGCGAGCAGGACGTCTACGACGCCTTCGAGCAGGCGATCTCGAAGATCATCGATCTCGCGCCGGCCGTCGCCATCCACGCCGGCGACCTGTTCGATTCATACCACCCCTCCTCGGCCGCGCTCGGCGTCGCCCTCGACGGACTCAAGCGCCTGCGCGAGGCCGGCATCCCGACCGTCGTCATCGCCGGCAACCACTCCAGTCCGCGGGTGGCCGCGGCCGAGCACATCTTCGGCGTTCTGGAGCGCTTCGGCGGCGCGCACATCGTCTACGGCGCCCCCCGCGACGTGCGCGTCGGCGACGTGGCCGTGCACGCGATCCCGCACGACAACGACCCCGAGCAGCTCACTGCTGCACTGCGGCGGGCCAGGCCGTCGGCGGACGCCGAGTTCAACGTGCTCGTCGCCCACATCGGCCTTGACGGGCTGGGCCAGGTCGTCGGCTCGGAGGCGGGCTCGGTCACGCTCTCGGGCGAGGTGCTGGCCGACACCGGGGACTTTGACTACATCGCCCTCGGGCACCTGCACAAGTTCGCGCCCGCGTGCGGCAACGCCGCCTACGCGGGTTCGCTGGAGCGGCTGTCGTGGGCCGACGACGCGCCGTTCAAGGGCATCGTCGAAGTGGACCTCGCGGCCGGACGTCATTCGCCCGACTACATCCGCCTGCATCCCATCGAGGGCCGCCGGTTCATCACGCTCGACCCCATCGACGCGGCGACGGTCGACAACCTCAGCGACGAGATCGTCGCTCGCGCCGACGGCGTCGATCTGGCCGGAGCGATGGTCCGCCTCAGCGTGCGCAACGTCTCGGTGGCCGACTGGAACGCCGTCGACCACAAGGCCATCGTCGACGCTTACGCCGACTGCCTGCACTTCGAGCGCGAGCCGCAGCTCATCGGCGCCGCGACGATGAGCGCCACCGAGACGCCTGGGCTGCGCGACTTCCTGCTTGGCTGGGTCGGCGAGCACGCTCCCGGCCTCGACATCGACGACTTCGTCGCTCGCGCCGAGGCGTTCATCGCTCTGGTCGATCAGGAGCTCGCCGCGTGAAGCTGCTGCGGCTGCAGGCACTGAACTTCCGCTCGTTCGAGCAGCTCGATCTCGATCTCAACGTCGACGGGCTGGTCGCTGTGGTCGGCGACAACGGCGCGGGCAAGAGCACCATCTTCGCGGCCGTCGAGTGGGGCCTGTACGGCTCGCGCGGGCGCGGCGCCCTGCCGGTCCGGCGCGACGGCTCCCCCGACGATCAGGACTGCTGGGTCGAGGTCCACTTCGAGGTCGGTGGGCGGGCCTACGGCGTGCGTCGGATCGAGGGCAGGCAGGCGAGCCTGCTCGACCTGCCGACCGGCGCGGAGATCTGCACCGGGCGCGACGAGACCAGCCGTCGCATCGCGACGCTGCTCGGGCTGACCCGCGACATGTTTCGCGGCACGTTCTACGCCCGCCAGCGCGAGGTCCAGGCGCTGGATTCGGACAACGAGGTCAAGCGCCGCGAGCAGGTCGAGCTGCTGCTCGGGATCGAGCGCCTGCGCCGCGCCGCCGCGCACGCGCAGACTGCGGTCAAGGATCAACAGCACCTGGTCAACACGCTCGAGGCCGGCGCGCCCGATCTGCAGGCACTGAAGGCCGAGGCCGAGCGGGTTGCACGGGAGGCCCGGCACGGCGCGCCGATCGTCCAAGAGGCCGAGCTGCGCCTCGACGCGACGAAGAAGGCGCGTGAGCAGGCCAAGGCGCTTTTGGCCAGGCTGCGGGCGCAGGAGCGGGAGATGATGGAGCGCCGCGCGGCCGCGCAGGCCGCCGAAGCCTCCGCGCAGCAGGAGCGCGCCTTCTGCACGACGTTGCGCACGCAGTTGGAGGAGGCCGAGGCGGCGACCGCTGAGCTCGCGGAGCTGGCGCCGATGGCCGAGCGCGTCGAGAGCCTGGCCGCACGCGAACGTGAGATGGACCTGGAGCGCGCCCACCACGAGCGGGCCGCCGAGCTGCGCGCCGGACGCCACCGCGCCCTGACCGTGGCCGCCGGGCTCTCGGATGAGCTGGCGACCCTGGTCGCCGCCGAGGGTGCAGGTCAGTCCAACGGCGCCGCGCAGGACGCCTCCGATCACCGCTCACCGCAGGAGCAGGTCCAAGCGGCCGAAGAAGAGCTCGAAGCGCTTCGGCCGGCGCTGCGCCAGCTCGCGGCCGACCGGCAGACGGCCGAGCGGCGCGCTCAGGGACTGCGGGAGCAGGTCGCTCGCGGGCAGCGAGCGACCGAGCTCGACGCGCTGCTCGCCGATCTTCCGGTCGCCGAGCACGCCGTCGAGCGGGCGCTCGCGCACTGGCATGCGCTCAAGGCGCGACGCGCGCAGCTCGACGATGCGATCCGCCATGACACCGAGCATCGCGAGGCCGTGCTGGCCGGCGAGCGGCAGGCCGCCTGCCCCACCTGCAAACGCGCGTATGGCGAGGGCGAGCTCGAAGAGATCGTCGCCGGCTATGACCGCGACCTCCAGGCCGCGCGCGACCAACTCGCCGATCTCGACCAGCAGCTCCCGGAGCTGGAGGCGGCTGCGACGACGGCGCGAGGCAAGGCAGATGCGCTGCGCCGGCTGGACGCCGACCGCCGAGCGCTCGAGCCCGCTCCCAAGGCCGACGCACTGCCCGCTCTGCGAGACGCGCTCGAGGCGGCCGACGCCGAGGTCGGGCGACTGACGGCGCACGAGGCTCGCACCGAGGCTCAGCTCACCGCGCGGATCGAGCAGCTTCCGCGCCTGCGCGCGCGTGCGCGCGAAGCCGAGGAGCGCGGCCGGCGACTCGCCGAGCTCCAGGCGCAGCGGTCGCAGGCCGAGAGCGAGGCCCGCCTCTACGCCGAGCAGCTGGCGGGCGTCGGCGCCAACGGCTACGACCCCGACGCGCACGTGCGCGTGCGAACCGAGGTCGCCGCGGCGCAGGCGGCCGGTCAGCGCTGCGCTGCGCTGCGCGCCAAGGCAGACGGTCTGGAGCTCCTGCGCCACCTCGTGGCCGACCAGGAGGCCAAGGCGGTCGCGGCCGAGGCCGAGCGTGCCATACGTGACGCCGCTGTGGCCGAGGTCGCGGTCGAGGCGGCGGAGGTGGCCACTGCGGACGCAGCGTGCTCCGGTGCCGAGCGCGAGGTCGACTCCGCGCACGCCGCGCTGCTCGAAGCCAGCCGCCGGGCCGCATCGGAGTCCGAGGCCGTCGCTGCGGCGAACGCCCGGCTGAAGGGCGCGCGCGAGCGCACGGCCGAGTTGCGCCAGCAGCGCCGCGAGCTGCGGGTCCGCTCCGAGGTGGCCGAGGCGCT
The DNA here is from genome assembly GCA_051005755.1 of Solirubrobacteraceae bacterium. GTDB lineage: Bacteria > Actinomycetota > Thermoleophilia > Solirubrobacterales > Solirubrobacteraceae > CADCVQ01. The sequence continues at coordinate 861 of JBPCJA010000317.1, read as the reverse complement.
GAGCGCATATCGCGAGGACGCATCGCGCCGCGCACGACCGACGCTCGAACACGAGACCGGGCTGCTTCTCGGGCAGACCACGCGACAGCGCTACAACACGGTGCAGCTGACCGACAGCTACCAGCTCGAGATCGCCGACGGCCCACAGATCCATCCCCTGCGCCGATTCTCAGGTGGCGAGCAGGACCTGGCGGGACTGTGTCTGCGCCTCGCGCTCTCGCGCACGCTGGCGCGCCAGCGCGGCGCCGAGACCGGGTTCGTGCTGCTCGACGAGGTCTTCGGCAGCCAGGACCTGGACCGCCGGCGAGCGCTGCTCGAACAGCTGCACGCGTTCGCCGATACCGAATTCCGGCAGGTCTTCGTGGTCTCGCACACCCACGACGTCGTCGAGCACTGCGACCTCACGATCGACGTCGACCGTGACGACAACGCGGTCAGCACGGCGGTCGGACCGCATCGCTGACGTGCGCGCGCGGATGCGGGCGATGTACGACTATCGTCGCAGTCGCCTGGCCGCGCGGGCCGGGGAGATCGAGGACGGCGACGGCTACGAGCACCGGTCGTGCAAGTATCAGAAGATGGTCCGCCGGGTGCTCGACGCCCAGCGCGCGGAGCTCCCGCGGCTGCGCAACTGCGGAGCGATCTCCAACGACGTCGTGCACCGCCTCGAGCGCGACCTCGACCTCGAGGACGAGCGCCTGGAGATCTGATCGCGTGAGCCGGGTGGGGCGACGGCGGCGCTCAGGGCGCGGGCGTTGGGCTCGACGCGTGGCCGGGCGGGCGGGTGTTGCGTCCATGACCGGCGTGGGGCACCGGCGCTGGCGCACGGCATCGATGAGAGAGTGGGCCAGAGGCCGGCGG
>JBPCJA010000316.1:0-11724 GCA_051005755.1 Solirubrobacteraceae bacterium | reverse complement strand
GGCCCGAAGGCCCGGTACCGTTCGACTGGCCGGTCATCATCGACTCCTCCTCGACAGGCCCGACACGCTCCCACATGCGGACTGATCAGACGAGCGATGTGTGGCGCGAAGTCAGACGCAAACCAGCACCACGATCGCGACCGGGTCTTCACGCTGCGTGACGCGCTCGTCGCGCGAGGGCTTGCGGTGTGGTTGGACGACCGCGCGATCGAGACATTCGAGTCGATCACCACGACGATCGAGGATGGTCTTGCGCGCAGCAAGGCTCTGTTGGCGTATTACTCGCGGACCTATCCGCGGCGGCGGGCGTGTCAATGGGAGCTGACCGCAGCGTTCTTGGCTGCGCAGCGCGACGGCCGCGATCCTCGCCGCAGGGTGCTCGTCGTCAACCCCGAGGACACCGTCGACCATGTCGAGCCGTTGCAGTTGCGTGACGCGCGCTACGCGCCAGCTGCACCAGGCGACCATGACGCCGTCGAGCGGCTGGCTGGCCAGGTCGCAGCGCATGTCGCCTCGCTGGATGGCGTACTTGGCGAGTTGGGCATCGGGATGCGTCCCTCGTGGTACGGGCAGCGCCCGCTCGCTGCTGTCCGGTTCGTCGGCCGCGTGACGGACCTGTGGCGCGTCCACTCGGCATTGACCGCCGGTGAGGTCGGGTTGATTGCCGGGGTACGCGGCGATCCGGCGGTGAAGGTCACCGGGATGGGTGGAATCGGCAAATCGCTGCTGGCCGCGGAGTACGCGCTGCGGTTCGCGGCCGCGTATCCGGGCGGGGTGTTCTGGCTATACGCGCATGGCCACGACGACAGCGGCCATGCCCTCACCGACCAGGCCCGGGACGCCGAGCGCGACACCCAGCTGCTGCGATTCGCCGACGCTCTCGACGTCGACACCAAGGATCTGTCGCCCGCGCAGCTGCCGGGCGCGCTCGCGAGCGCCCTGGATGAACGCGCTCAGCCGTTTCTGTGGGTCGTCGACGATCTGCCCGGGGGGCTTGGACGCCGTGCGTTTGACGGGTGGTGCGCACCGGGGCGCTATGGCCGCACGCTTGTGACGACCCGCAGCCACGCCTACCGCGCCATCGGCGATCCGATCGAGCTCGATGTCCTCAGCACCGACGAGGGCGTGGAGCTGCTCGCCAAGCACCGATCAACGGAAGGACCCGACGAGCGGCAGGCCGCTCGGGGGCTGGTGGAAGATCTCGGCGGGCACGCCCTGGCGATCGACGTCGTCGGCGCCGCGCTCGCCGCCGAGCGTGGCGTGCGCGGCTTGGCCGATTACTGCGAGGCGCTGTCCGATCCGAGCCGTGACGAGCTCGAGCTTGCGGAGAGGTTTGCGGGCGAGCTTCCCACCGGGCACGAGGCGAGCATCACCACGACGCTCGCGCGCAGCATCAACCGTCTGGACGACGCCGGTCGCGACTTCCTGCGACTGGCGTCCCAACTCGCGGTCCAGCCCATCCCCCCTGAGCTCGTCGTCGGCGCCTTCAGGCTGGCCGACACGCTGGACGAGGACGCGGCACGCGAGCGTGCGGTCGCTGCGATGCATGACGCCGCGATCCTGTCGCTCACCGACGCTTCCGAGGACGGTGCATATCAGGTGCACACGCTGATCTCGCGCACCATGAGGTTGCTCGAGGCGCACTCGTCACGCGCAGACGGGCTCAAGGACGCCGCGATCAGCGTCCTGACGCGGACGCTCACAGCCGCTGTCGGCGGCGGGGTGTCGGCTGGCGGCGTGACGTTGGCGCACGCCCGCCATCTCGCCACACCACCACAGCACGTCCGCCAGGCGGAGCTCCTCAACGTCGTTGCCTTCCACGACCTGTATCGCGGCGACTACCGCTCGGCCCGCACCCTCCTGGAGCAGGCCGTGGACGCTTACAGGGGGATGCAGGGCGCCGACCACCCCGACACACTGACGTCGATGAACAATCTCGCCGAGGCGCTGCATGCGCAGGGGGACGTCAAGGGCGCGCACATCCTTCACAAGCGGGTTCTGACCGCCCGGCGACGGGTGCTCGGCGAGAAGCACCCCGACACGCTGTCGTCGATGAACAACCTCGCAGAGACGCTGCGCGATCAGGGTGATCTGGAGGGCGCACGCACCTCCCAGGAGCAAGCCCTGGATGCGACCATGAGGATGCTCGGCGACGAGCACCCCGACACCCTGACGACGATGAACAACCTCGCCACGACGCTGCGCGCGCAGGGCGATCTGGCGAACGCGCGCGCCCTCCACGAGCAGATCCTGGACGCGCGGCGGCGAGTGCTCGGAGACGAGCACCCCGACACGCTGTCGTCGATGAACAACCTCGCCCGGACGCTGCTGGATCAAGGTGATCTAGCGGACGCGCGCACCCTCAACGAGCACGTCCTCGCCGCGCGGCGGCGCGTGTTCGGCGACGAGCACCCCGCCACACTGCGGGCGATGAACAACCTCGCCACGACGTTGCGCGCGCAGGGTGACCTAACGGACGCGCGCACCCTCAACGAGCAGGCTCTCGCCGGGCAACGGCGGGTGCTTGGCGACGAGCACCGCGACACGCTGACGATGATGAACAACCTCGCCGGGGTGCTGCGCGCGCAGGGCGATCTCGCGGAGGCCTGCGCCCTCTATGCGCAGGCCCTGGCCGGGCAACGGCGGGTGCTCGGCGACAAGCATCCGGACACGCTGACGACGATGAGCAACCTCGCCGCGACGCTGCACGCGCAGGACGACCGGCCCGCTCGCCGCGGCCGACCAGCCAAGCGCAAGAAGCACGCCCCCAAGACGCATCACAAGGACAAGCGCCGGCGCCGCTGAGCTGCCACGCCGGACCGGCGCCCAGTGTAGGCTGCGGTCCTCCTTGGTCGCCTACCGACCCCGTCCGCGAGTGAGCCTCCTCGCCGTGCACGATCCCGTCAGGCCCTGCAACAACGCCGAGGCGCTCGAGCTCCGGCTTCGGCGCTGGTGATCGCCGGCCTGTAGCCGTGGTCGCCCGCCCGCACCCTTCCGCGCTCGGGCGGCCCGTCGCGGTGGCCGGCCTCGCCGGCCTGGCCGTGGGGCTGGGCGTCCTCGCGGGCCTGAACCCGGAGGCCGCCGTCGCCGCAAGCCTCGGATGCGTCTTCGTCGCGGCGGTCCTCTCCAACCTGCTCGCGGGGGTGTACCTCTTCGGCCTCGTGGCCTTCCTCGAGGTCCTGCCCGGCCTGGGCGGGGGGGTGTCGTTCGCGAAGTTCGCGGGGGCGCTGCTCGCGGTGTCGTGGCTGGCCACGCTGACCTCCCGCAGGGAGATGGGCGACGAGTTCCCCGCGCGCCATCCCACCGCCACCTGGGTGGGCGCACTGTTCCTGGCCTGGGCGACGCTCAGCCTGCTCTGGGCCCCCGAGGTGGGAACGGGCCTGGAGGCCCTGACGCGCTATGCGCTGAACCTGCTGCTCGTGGTCATTCTGTTCTCGGCCATCCGCACCCGCCGGCACGTCCTCGTCCTCATCGCGATCCTCGTCGGCGGGGCACTCCTGTCGGGGGCCTACGGCCTGCTCGTCGCCCACGCCGGCACGGTCGGCGAGGGTTCGGCACGTCTGGGCGGCGCCGGCGTGGACGCCAACTTCCTGGCTGCGCTGCTCGTCGCTGCGCTCGTGCTGGCCGCCACGCTCGCCAGCCTGGATGAGGTGGCTCGCAGCGGCCGCCTGGTGGCCGGCCTCTGCGTCGTGCTGGCCGCCGCGGGCGTCGCGGCGACGGTCTCGCGCTCCGGGCTCGTCAGCCTCGCGGTCGTGCTCCTCGCGGGGCTGGCGCTGGCGGGCCGTGGCCGGCGGCTGGGAATGCTGGCGCTGGCGGTGGTGGCGGTCGCCAGCTTCACCGCGTACTTCACCGCGGTCGCGCCGCGCGAGGACCTCAACCGCATCCAGCACGCCGGCGACGAGGGCCGCCTGGACCTGTACACGATCGCCTGGCGGATGATCGAGGCGCACCCGGTGGAGGGCGTCGGCGTCGGCAACTTCACGGTGGCGTCGGTGGACTACCTCCTGCGCCCCGGCGCCATCGAGCGCTCGGAGTTCATCGTCGACACGCCCAAGGCCACCCACAACACCTACCTGCAGGTGGGGGCGGAGATGGGCGTCGTCGGGCTCGCGCTGTTCGTGTTCCTGCTCGGCTTTGCGATCCGCTGCGCGCTGGAGGCCGCGCGCCGCTTCGGCCGTGCGGGCGACCCGGCGATGGACCTCGTCAGCCGTGGCGTCGCGGTGGCCGCGCTGGGCGTGCTGGCCTCCAACCTCTTCGTGTCCGAGCAGTTCAGCAAGCCCCTGTGGCTGCTGCTCGGCCTCGGTCCCGTCCTGCTCGCCATCGCGCGCCGCGAGACGGCCGCCCGGGACGTGGCGGCTTGAGCACCGCCGTGCATCCCGCCCTGGAACGCCCGCGGGTGCTCATGCTCCTCGACAACGTCAACGAGGAGTCCGGCGGCGCGGAGCGCTTCGCGATCGGGCTGGCCGCCGCCCTGCCCGCGCAGCGGTGCGACGTCTGGGTCTGCACCACCCGCGTCGCGCGCGGACCGCTCATCGCCGCCCTCGGCGAAGCCGGTGTGCGCCACCTGCACCTGGGCCGCCGCCCCGGGCGCCTGGACCCGCTGGCGTTCCGGCCGCTGGCCCGGACGCTGCGCGGCCAGCGCATCGACGTCCTGCACGCGCACATGTTCGGCTCGAACGTCTGGGGGACGCTCATCGGCCGGCTGTGCCAGGTCCCCGTCGTCGTGGCGAACGAGACGACCTGGTCCTACGAGGGCCAGCCCCTGCGCCGCGCCCTGGACGGCCAGCTCATCGGGCGCTTCGCGGACGCGTTCGTCGCGGTCTCGGAGGCCGACCGCGCGCGCATGGTGGGCCTCGAGGGCGTGCCGTCCACGAAGACGGTGGTCATCCCCACCGCGTACCTGCCGCGGCCGCGGGCGGCCGCGGCGGCCGATGTGCGCGCGGAGCTGGGCCTGGGCGCCGAGGACTCCGTCATCGGCACGATCGCCATCCTGCGCCCGCAGAAGGCGCTGCACGTGCTCGTCGACGCCTTCGCGCAGGTCGTGCGCTCGCTGCCGCGCGCCCACCTCGTCATCGCCGGCCCCTCCCCCGGCCCGGTCCGTGGCGAGCTCGAGGAGCAGGCGGTGGCGTTGGGGCTGGAGGACCGGGTGCATCTCCTCGGCCAGCGCGACGACGTCGAGGAGGTCTGGCGCGCGTTCGACGTGGGCGCGATCAGCTCGGACTTCGAGGGCACGCCGCTGGCGGCGATCGAGTGCCTGACCTGCGGGGTGCCGCTGGTCGCCACAGCGGTCGGCGGGCTGCCCGACATCATCGAGCACGACAGCACCGGCGTGCTCGTCGCGCCCGGCGACGCGGCGGCGCTGGCGACCGCCCTCGAGGACCTGCTGCGCGACCCCGACCGGCGCGCCCGGCTGGGGGCGGCGGGGCGCGAGCGAGCCCGGGCATTCACGATCGAGCGCATCGCCGCGCGCTTCGCGCAGCTCTACCGGCAGCTGCTCGCCGCGCCCGACGGGGGCGCCATGCCGAGCGCGGGACGCCCGTGAACGACGTCCTCGTCCTGTCCTACCACGCCGTCAGCGACGGCTGGCCGTCGCCGCTCGCGGTCCGCATCGCGGCACTCGAGCGGCAGGTCGCGCGGCTCCTCGACCGCGGCTACCGCCCGGCCACGGTGTCCGAGGCCGTGCACGCACCTGCCGCGGACCGCGTCATGGCGATCACGTTCGACGACGCCTACCGGTCGGTCGCCGCCAACGCGCTGCCGCTGCTGCACCGGCTGGGCGTGCCGGCCACCGTCTTCGCGGTCACCGACTACGCCGACTCGGGCGCGCCGCTGACCTGGCCGGGACTGGCCGGGTGGGCCGACGGCCCGTACGCTCGCGAGCTGGAGCCCATGTCGTGGGACGAGCTGGCGGAGGCGGCGGACGCCGGCTGGGAGGTGGGCTCGCACACCCGCTCGCACCCGCGGCTGAGCAGCATCGACGCGTCGGAGCTCGCCGAGGAGCTCGCGGGCTCGCGCCGGCGCTGCGAGCAGGTGCTGGGCCGCCCGTGCCGTGCGCTCGCCTACCCCTACGGCGACCACGACGACCGCGTGGTCGACGCGGTGCGCGCGGCGGGCTACACGACCGCCTGCACCGTGCCCGACGCGCTGCGGCCCGAGTACCCGTTGCGGTGGCCGCGCATCGGCGTCTACCGCGACGACACGCCGCTCACCTTCGCCACGAAGGTCTCGCCGCTCGTGCGGCGCGGCCGTGGGACCGCCGCCGGGCCGCCCGCCGCCCGCGCCCTTCGCAGGGTGCGGGGGCGCTGACGGCGGCGGTAGGTCAGGCGGCGGCGGGCCGCGTCGTGCCGTTGCGAACGGTCACGGTGATCGTTGCCGTGGTGGAGTGCCCGGCGGTGTCGTAGGCGACGGCCTTCAACGCGTGCGTGCCGTTGGCCACGGTGCTCGTGTCCCACGCGCACGCGTAGGGCGCATAGCGCTCGACGTTGAGCGCACGGCCGTCCACGAAGAACTCCACCCGATCGATGCCGCCCGCGGCGCCGACCTGCACGTCGCAGTTGGCGTTGACCTCGGAGAGCACGCCCGAGGCGACCGCCCCGGCGACCGGCTTGGCCCACGTCACTGTCGGGCCATTGCGCACGGTCACCGTGGTCTGGGCCGACGTCGCGTTGCCGGCCTTGTCGTATGCGACGGCCTTCAGCGTGTGGCTACCGTCCGTCGCCGTGGTGGTATCCCACGCGCAGGCGTACGGTGCGTGCGCCTCGACGTTGAGCGCCTTGCCGTCGAGGAAGAACTCGATGCGGGCGATGCCGCCGGCATCGCTGGCGCTGACCTCGCAGTTGGCGTTGACCTCGGACAGCACGCCGGCGACGGTCTGCCCCGCGCCCGGCTTGACCCACGACACAGCGGGACCGGTGGTGTCGGGCGCGGGCACGGGAGGGGGGACCGGGACACCCGCGAGCTTGGCGGCGGTGTCGTAGCCGACGATGGCAAGGCACGGGCTCCCGGCACGCAGCCGGTAGTCGTGCTTGGCGCGATCGACGTACAGCGGGTCGGCGACGGTGTTGACGCTGGCGGTGAAGCCGCTCTGCGACCCGACGTTGCCGGCCTTGCCGTTGTAGAGGCAGTTGTTGCGAGCGAGGTTGCCGCTGCCGACGGGCCCACCCCAGTAGGACTGCACGTTGTACTCCACGGTGGAGTTCGTGATGAGGTTCTGGGAGACGACGTTGTCGCTGGATGCCTTGCTCGTGTCGCCCGCGAAGATCACGCCACGGCCGTTGCCGTCGATGACGTTGTGGGCGACCGTCGTGCGCCGCGCGTTGGGGTACAGGTGGATGGCCCACGCCGACGTGTTCCAGAACAGGTTGTCGACGACCTGGCCGTCGACGACGTTCTCGAAGTAGATCGCGTGGTCCTGGTTGCCGGCCGCGGGCTCACCGCAGTCGTGGAAGCGGCTCTCGCGCACGATCGTGCGGACGGCCTGGCCCCAGCCGGCGTTGCTGCCGAGGCTCATGCAGGTGTTGCGGCTGCGGTTGGTGATGTCGAGGCGCTCGAGCACCGTGTCGGTGGCCATGACCTGCACCGTCGTCTGGGCGGTCGAGGCGTCGTCGATGTCCAGGTCGGACACCGTCACGTAGTCGGAGCCTTTCGGGATGTAGACGAACCCGGCCAGCCGTGCCCGCTCCCCGGGGTAGCTGGTCAGGCGGATCGGCGCGCCGGAGCGACCGGCGCGGCTGAAGCGCAGCTCGCTCTGCGGGTAGGTCCCGGCGTGCAGGCAGCCGGTCTGGCCGGCCGACAGCGAGTCGACGAGCTTCTGAGCGGCGCCCGCTCCGGGCGAGGCGACGCGGTCGCAGGTGACCGCCGCCGAGGCCGGGGCCACCGAGACGGCGGCGCTGCTCAGCACGGCCGCGAGACCAGCCAGCGCCAAGCGTCGGGGGAGGACAGGGGAGGACGACAGGGACATGCGTGAAGGCATGGATCACCGGGGGGTGTCAGAGAGGCGGGCAGGGAGGAGCAAGCGCCCTGGGAGGGGCGCTCGCGGGTCCATCAGCCGGTGCGGGTCTCTGGCCTTCGGGTCCGTCGGAGACGCGGAATGCCGGCCTGCTCTAGGTCGTCGGCAGCCGCGTCGAGAGCACGAGGAATCTGGACGGACGTCGCCGCCAGACCCGGACGGACGTCCGGATCAGCGGATCCGTCGGGGCGCCGGAGCCGCCACGCCGCAGGCCTCTCCGCCCATGCTCCTGGGAGGATCTTGGTCCGGCCAGCGCGTGGACGGACGGCCGGGTCAGCCGGTCCGTCGGGAGGCCGGAGCCCGGACCGCCGGTCGCCGCGGCGCGTGGACGGAGGGCCGGGTCAGCCGGTCCGCCGGGGGGCCGGAGCCCGCCACGGCGCGCGCCGCGAGGGCTGCGCCCCGTCCGCCCGTGCGCGCACGAAGACCGTCGGTCCCGGCAGCGCGTGGCGGCTCACCGGGGCGGAGATGCGACCGCCCGCGCGGACGCGACAGCGCGCGAGCGCCCGCCAGACGCCGCCGCGCGAGACCTCGAGCGTCACCCGCGTGCCCCGTGGCACCGGGGTGACGGTCCCGCGTAGCACGGCCGAGCCCTGGCGCCGGCGGTCGAGGAGCAGGCGCAGCCTCCCGAGGAGCGGGCGCGCGAGCCGCGCGGCGGTGTCGTAGCCCACGACGGCCAGGCACGGGCTTCCCGGACGCAACCGGTAGTCGCGCTTGGCGCGATCGACGTACAGCGGGTCGGCGACGGTGTTGGCGCTGGCGGTGAAGCCGCTCTGCGACCCCACGTTGCCCATCTTGCCGTTGTAGAGGCAGTTGTCGCGCGCGACGTTGCCGGTACCGACGGGCCCACGCCACGAGCCCTGCACGTTGTACTCCACCGTCGAGTTGGTGATCACGTTCTGCGACACCACGTTCTCGCTGGAGGCCGAGCGCGAGTCGCCCGCGAAGATCACGCCGCGCCCGTTGCCGTCGATGACGTTGTGGGCGACCGTTGTGCGACGGGCGTTGGGATACAGGTGGATCGCCCACGCCGACGTGTTCCAGAACAGGTTGTCGACGACCTGGGTGCCGACCGCGTTCTCGAGGTAGATCGCGTGGTCCTGGTTGCCGGCCGCGGGCTCACCGCAGTCGTGGAAGCGGCTGTCGCGCACGATCGTACCCTCGGCTCGGCCGTACCCGGCGTTGCTGCCCAGGATCATGCACGAGCTCCGCCGCTCGTTCGTCACGCCGACGCGCTCGAAGACCGTGTCGGCGGCCATGACCTGCACGGTCACTTCCCTGCTGGCGCTGCCGTCGATGTCCACGTCGGACACCGTGACGTGGTCGGATCCGTGCGGCACGTAGACGATGCCACCGAGCAGCCGCGCCCGCTCACCGGGGTAGCTGGTCAGGCGGATCCGCGCGCCCGGTGCACCACCGTGACCGAAGCGCACCGCGTCCTGCGTGTACGTGCCCCCGCGCAGGCAGCCGGTCTGCCCCGCCCGCAGCGAGTCGAGGAGCCGCTGGATCGCGTGGGGTTCACCCGGTTCGGCGATGCGATCGCACGTCCACGCTCCCAGGGGCGCCGGCTGCCCGAGCGCCGCCGCTGCCAGGATCTGGCGTTCGGGCGCACGGGCGGTGCTCCCCGTGGCCAGGAGGGCGCCGAGGACGAGGCCCAGGACGGTGAGGATCCGGCGCGCGTGCATGACGGCAGAATTGCACCGCGACCTTAGCGGCCGCGGCGTCGTCGTGCCGTCCGCAGCTCCCGTGCGAAAACGTCCACGATGGCGTCGACGTGGCGCTCGAGGCCGAGCCTCTCGGCGACGTAGGCGCGGTTCGGCGCGCCGAGCGACTCCCGCGCGCCGGGCGCGAGGAGCTCGCCGAGCACGGCGGCGAGCGCGGCCGGGTCCTCGGCCGGGTACGTGCGCACGCCCTCGGCGCCGAAGTACGCCTCCGAGGCCGGGATCGCGGAGCTCGCGACCGGCAGGCCGGCGGCCATCGCCTCGCCGATCGCGTACGGCAGGCCCTCCTTGCGCGAGGCGCTGACGAAGACGTCGGCCGCCGCGAACAGCATTCCGGGGTCGTCGAACGGCGCCACCACCCGCAGCCAGGGCGGCAGCGGGTCGCCGGCATGCCGGTGCAGGTGGGCCCGGAGCTCGTCGCCCCCGACGAGCACGACCGCGAGCCGCTCCCCGCGCGCCGCGAGCGAGGCCCCCGCGCGCGCGACGACATCAGCCCCCTTCCGGTACGGCGACCATCCGAAGCCCAGCACGACGCGCGCGCCGGGCTCCAGCCCGAGGCCCTTGCGCGCGGCCTCGCGCTCCGGCAGGCGGCCGGGCGCGAACCGGCGCACGTCGATGCCGTTGAGGACGACGGAGACCTTGCGCTCGGGGAAGCCGCGCATCCGCGCCTCGCGGCCGATCTCCTCGGAGACGACCACGACGCGGTCGCACAGGACCCGCCCGAGCGCGCGCACCTTCACCAGATCAGCGGTGCGCTGACGGACGCCGTAGTGCAGCATGCCGGAGTGGATGTTCCACAGCACGCGGGCGCCGAGCGATCGGCCGGCGAGCGCAGCGTCGAGGTCCCACGCGGTGAAGTGCGAGCGCAGCAGCCGTGCGCCGGCGTCGCGTGCGAACGTCCGCAGGGCACGCAGCCGCGCAGGCCCGCCGGCCGCGGGGAGAAACGTGTGCTCGATGTCCGCGTCGCGCAGCATCTGCACCCACGGGCGGGCCGCGACCGCCTCCGGGAAGACGCAGCGGTAGTCGAGACCCAGCCGGGTGCGCACCGCCTCCCCGGTGGCCAGCATCGAGGGGATGAAGTTGCCGGGGTAGGGGCCGTGGTAGTCGCAGACCTCCACGACGCTCGCCATCGCCCGATCCTACGCATCGCCCCGGCGCAGGCCGTCGCGCACGAGCCAGGCCAGCCGGCGCAGCTCGCCGGCCCGGAACTCCCGCAGCGCGAGGAGCACGCACGCGAAGGCGAGCGTCCCGCCGGTGAGGCCGGCGACCCAGTCCACCGGGGAGAGCCCGCGCGTGCCGAACAGCGCCAGCACGCCGGCCATCGCCGCGGCAGCAGCGAGCGACCGCGCCAGCGTCACGGCCGGCGGCCCGAGCTCCAAGCCGAGCAGCCGGCGGCAGAGGTGAACGTGCCCCCCGACGTACAGGACGAAGGCGACGCTCGTGCCGATCGCCGCCGCCACCACCCCGAGCTCCTTCAGCAGCGCGAGGTCGATCGCGACGTTGACGCCGAGGGCGCCGATGGCGTACGGCAGCCGCCGACGTGCCTCGCCGAGGTAGTTGATGCTCAGCGAGACCAGCGGTGCGATCCCCTGAAGGAAGATGAACGGCGTCATGGCCCGCAGCACGCCGACCGACTCGTCGTAGTCGGCGCCGAGGAGCACGTTCACGATGGGGTCGGCCCAGACCAGCAGCGGTGCCAGCATCAGCGCCTGCACGACGATCAGGGCCCGCAGCCCGTGGGCGACCGCGCGGCCGTCGGCCGGCTCGCCGTCGCGCCGTGCGACGCGCGGCGACAGGACGTTGGCGACGGCCAGCCCGGGGTAGGCGAGCAGGAGCGTCAGGCGCAGGGGCGCGCTGAAGACGCCGACCGCGGTCGTGGTGAGGATGGCGCCGATGAGCAGCAGGTCGATCTGGCTGAACACCGTGTACGCGCCGTTGACGAGCCAGAGGGTGAACGCGTAGCGCCCCATCCGTGCCATCCGCGGCCCGCCGCGGCGG
>JBPCJA010000315.1:0-11326 GCA_051005755.1 Solirubrobacteraceae bacterium | reverse complement strand
ACGACGCTCAGCGCGGCGGAGATGACCGCCGTCCACCGCCGCGCCGCGGGTGCCGACGGGTCGCTGCCGGGCGTGCGGCCGGCGATCGTCGTCAACGATCCGGCGCTCAGCGCCTCGCAGCCCGACGTCGCGCTCGCGGCGAGTGCCGCCAACGCGCTCGGCCATGCTGCCGAGGGGCCGGCGACGATCCGCGCGAGCCCGGTCCCGGCGCTCGCCGGGCGCGAGGCGGCGCGGCTCCTCGCCGCCGCCTACGGGGACGACGGCGAGCCCGACCGCGACACGCTCGCGCTCGGCGCGCTGCTGTCGGGCTACGCGATCGACGGCGGCGGCTACGGCCTGCACCACGTCATGTCCCAGACGCTCGCCCGCTTCGGCGGCGTCGGCCACGGCCCGGCGAACGCCGCCATGCTCCCGCATACGCTTCGCGCGCTCGAGCGCCGCGGGGCGCCCGGCGCGGGCGCACTCGTCGGTCTCGCGACGGAGTTGGCACGCCGCGCCCAGGCCGTGCGACTGCGTGACCTCGGGGTCGACGCGGCCGTTCTCGACGCGTGCGCAGATGCCGCCTCCTCGCGGGCGGAGCTCGACCTCATCCCTCCGCGGCCGGATCGCGACGAGCTGCGCGGGATCTACGAGTCGGCGTTCTGACCTGCCACACTCGCCGGGTGAACAAGGACGCTGCTGTCCTGGACCGCGCCCTCTTCGACGAGTTCGCCGAGCTCTTCGACCGCGACGAGATGCGCGACGTCGTCGAGGAGTGGCACGCCGACGTGTCGCAGGCGCTGCAGATCATCGAGGACGCGCGGCAGCGCGACGATCCCGCCGAGGTCGCCCGCATCGCCCATCGCACCGCCGGCGGCGGCCTCGCGATCGGCGCCACGAGCCTCGCCGCCGTCTGCGACGGGCTGCGCGAGCTGGCCGAGTCGGGTGCCGGCGTCACGGCCGGCGACGTCGAGCGCGTCCGCCGTGCGGCCGAGGCGACGCACCGCGCACTCGAGAACGCCGTCGGCCTCTGAGCCTGGATCCACCGAATCTCGCGGCGACTCGCCCCCGTGAGCCGATCCATCGACGACCTTCGGCGGATCCACGCTGAGGCCCGTCCCGGTTGGGATCGTGCGTTGAGGTGAGAGACCTACCGGGATAGGCCCCAAGCTACGTCCCGGCACCGCCCCCGCCCTGGGGACGGAGGCATACTCCCGCCGATGACCGACCCGCCAAGCGATCGCGCCGGCTCCGCGACGGCGCCGATGCTCGACCTGCTGACAGGGCTCATGGCGAGCGCGCCGAAGCGCTGCGCGTACGCGGAGGCGCGCCACGTGGCGACCGACAGCGAGGGCGTGCTCGTGCGCAACGGCCACGTCGAGCAGGTCGACAGCGACGCCTCAGGCGGGATCGGCGTGCGCGTGCGCGTCGGCGGCGGCTGGGGCTTCGCGGCGACGCGTGAGGCAACCCGCGCCGGTGCCGAGCGCGCGCTGGCCCGGGCGCTGGCGATCGCCGAGAGCCAGCCGGTCGCACCCGCCGGGCCGCTCGCCCCGGTGCAGCCCGCGCGCGGGCACTGGTCCTGCGCCCACGAGCGCGATCCCTTCGACGTGTCGCTCCAGGACAAGCTCGAGCTGCTCTTCGCGGCCGAGGCGGCACTGCGTGGCGACCCGCGCATCGTGCGCTCCGACGCCGCGTGCGCCAGCCGGCGCGTGCGCAGCGCCTTCGCCTCGACCGACGGCGCCGCGTGCACGCAGGAGCGCCTCGAGTGCGGCGCCGCAATCGCCGTGATCGCCGTCGACGGCGACGAGCTGCAGGTGCGCTCCTATCCCGGCGCCCACGAGCCGTCGGCGGCCTGCGCCGGGTGGGAGCACGTGCTCGAATTCGACCTCGTCGGGCACGCACCGCGCGTGGCCGCAGAGGCGATCGAGCTGCTGACCGCGCCGCCCTGCCCCAGCGGGCGCGCGACCGTCATCCTCGGCGGCGAGCAGCTCGCGCTGCAGATCCACGAGTCGATCGGGCACGCGCTCGAGCTCGACCGGATGCTGCTGGACGAGGCGGCGTACGCGGGCACGAGCTGGGTCTCCCCCGCCGACCTCGGCACGCTGCGCTACGGCTCCGAGCAGCTGCGGATCACCGCCGACGCGACGCTGCCGGGCGGCCTGGGCTCGTTCGGCTGGGACGACGAAGGCGTGGCCGCTGCGCGCACGGAGCTCATCGACGAGGGCATCCTGCGCCGCGCCCTGTCCGACCGCCAGTCGGCGGCGGCGATCGGACTGGAGCGCTCCGGCGGGTGCGCGCGCGCCGACGGCTTCGCCCGCCAGCCGATCGTGCGCATGACGAACGTCTCGATCGAGCCCGGCGATGCCGGCACGCTCGCCGACCTCGTCGCCGACACCGGCGAGGGGCTCTACCTGGAGACCAACCGCTCGTGGTCGATCGACGACCGCCGCCTGCACTTCCAGTTCGCCACCGAGACCGCGCGCGAGATCCGCGGCGGCGAGCTCGGCCGCCTGCTGCGCAACCCGAGCTACGCGGGGGTGACGCCGCGCTTCTGGCGCGGGCTGGACGCCGTCTGCTCGGCGTCCGAGTGGCGGCTGTGGGGGCTGGCCAACTGCGGCAAGGGCGAGCCGGGGCAGCTCATGCGCGTCTCGCACGGCACGGCGCCCGCCCGCTTTCGCGACGTGCAGGTGGGCGTCGCCTGATGGCGCCGTCCGCGAGCGGCGAGGACACGCTGCAGACCGCCCAGCGCGTGCTCGCGCTCGCCGGTGAGGACACGCAGGTCACGGTCATCCGCGAGCGCTCGCTGCTGTCGCGCTTTGCGCGCTCCGCGCCGACGCAGGCGACCGCGGTCGACGACACGACCGTCGAGGTCCTGGTGGTGCGCGACGGCCACACGGCGGTCGCCGCGACGAACCGGCTCGACGACGACGCGCTGCGCGCGACGGCCCGGCGGGCCGAGGACGCGGCGCTCGCGAGCGCGCGCTCGGGGCCGGGACTGCACCCGGGGCTCGCCCAGCCCGCCCCGGTGCGCAACCACTCGGGCTTCGACGTCGAGACCGCGCGGCTGGACCCCGCGCGCGCCGCTGCCGCGCTGCGCGAGGTGTTCGCGGCCGCCGCCGAGCACGGCGTGGAGGCGTTCGGTGTCTGGACGGCGGGCGCCGTGCGGACCGCAATCGCGTCGACGACCGGGCTCGCGCTCGACGACGAGGTGACCGACACCTTCATGAAGGTCGTCTGCCGCGACGCCGGCGGGCGCAGCGGCTACGCCGCCGGCACCGCGGTCGCCGCCTCGGCGCTGGACGCGGCCACGCTCGGACGGCGAGCGGCGGCCAAGGTCACCGGCGAGCCGCTCGCCGAGCTTGGGCCGGGGATCTACCCGGTCGTGCTCGAGCCCGAGGCCGTCGGGCTGCTGCTCGAGTTCCTCGGCATGCTCGCGCTCAACGGCCTGGCCCATGCCGAGGGCCGCGGCGCGCTGAGCGGGCGCATCGGCACCCCCGTCGCAGCCCAGGGGATCGATCTCGCCGACGCGCCGCGCTCGGAGCGCACGCTGCAGCGCGCGTTCGACTTCGAGGGCGTGCCGAAGGCGTCGGTGGCGCTCATCCAGGACGGCGTCGCGAAAGGGGTCGTGCACGACCGCCGCTCGGCCGCCGTCGCCGGCGGGGCGGCGCGCTCGACCGGCCACGCGATCGCCCCCGGCGGCTCGCCGTGGGGCCCCGCGCCGACGAACCTCGTGCTCGCCGGCGGCGGCGCGGCGGACGTCGCCGAGCTCACCGCGCCGATCGAGCGGGGGATCTACGTGACCCGCCTGTGGTACGTCAACACGGTCCGCGAGAAGGAGACGCTGCTGACGGGGATGACGCGCGACGGCACGTTCCTCGTCGAGGACGGCGAGGTCACGCGGCCGCTGCGCAACGTGCGCTTCACCGACTCGGTCCTGCGCCTGCTCGCGGCGACCGAGGCGCTGACCAGCGCCCAGCGGCTCGTGAGCGAGGGCGAGTTCTACGGCCGCCGCTTCGCCCAGGGCGTCGTCTGCCCGGCCCTGCGGGCCGGGGGCTTCCGCGTGACGGGCGCGACGGAGTAGACCGCAGGGCCGGACATTCAACGAACCGGCCGTGGCGCGCGTGCGCGGAGCCTCACCAGCGGGTCGTGGCGAATTTGCTGCTCATACCGGGGAGTATTCGCCACGCCTGACGTGCACAACCCTCTTAACGCCTATCCCCCAGGCGTTGACGAGATTGCCCGGCCCGCGACCGCTAGATCTTCAGCAGGACGATCGTGTTGACGACCCAGACGATCGCGAATGCGACGGTCCAGCGGTTGAGGTTGCGCTCGACGAGCGAGCCGCCGCCGAAGGGACCGGCGCCGCTGCCGACGCCGAAGGCGCCCGACAGGCCCGCGTCCTTGCCGGAGTGCATGAGGACGAGAAAGATCAGCGCGATGGACAGCGCCACCTGGACGACTGACAGGATCGTTTCCACAGGCCAAGCCTACCGGTCGGTGGCCTCGTCGAGGGCGCGCAGCACCTCCATCGCCTCGGCCCGCAGCTGACGGTCGAGGACACGGTGGTCCTCCTCGGAGAGCTTGCCCGTGCGCAGGTCGAGCTCGGCGTCGCGGATCTCGCGGTACTTCGCCTCCTTGCGCGCCTCCAGTTCGGCGACCCGGTCGGCGGACTCGCTGCGCTCGCGCTGATGCTCCCCGGAGCGCAGCGGCGACGAGACGAGCGCCACGACCCCGACGAGCACGGCGAAGATGACGAGCAGCACGACGATGTCCACGGAGGATCAGGCGACGCCCGCACGCTCTCGCTCGCCGGACCGAGGCGCACCGGGACCACCCTCGTCGTCGCCGGGGCCGCGGAGCTCCTCTGCGACGCGCGCCGCGTAGCGCGCCCTGACGCGCCTGCGTGCGGCGTCCGGCCCCGGCCACAGCGCGATGAGCGCGCCGCCGAAGACGATGATCGCGCCGAGCCAGATCCAGGTCACGAGCGGCGACGTGATGATGCGGAACGTCGCGGGCGGCGGGTCGGCGACGTAGCGGTCGACGAGCCCCCGCAGTGCGGTGCCCAGCGCCGCCGCCTCGGCCGCCGGCGAGATCTTGCCGGCCGCGTCGGCGAAGACCTTGTCGCCCCGCTGGATGATCGGCAGCAGCCCGCGCACGTCCGGCGTCATCGCCGTCCAGATGTCGCGGCGCAGCCCCGCCTGAAGGCCGACCTCACTCGTCGCCTCGCCCTCGAAGAAGCGCCCGAGCGGGCCGAGACCCGCGGCGTCGCGTGACGGGAAGTACCCGCGCTCGGGCCGCATGGTCGTCACGAGCCTGCCGTCCCGGCGAACCTCGACGACCGAGCCGAAGGAGATCTTCTCGAGGCTTCCGGCCCCCGTCGTCGAGATCCGCGACGTCGGCTTGACGTACGTGAAGTCGTAGCCGCCGACATGCGCCGTCTGCCCCACGTCCAGGCGTGTGTCGCGCGCGTCGTTGAACGCCGTCGACGCGGCCACGCCGATGAACAGCACCGCCATCCCCACGTGGACGACGTAGCCGCCGTAGCGGCGGCGGTTGCGCGCGACGAGCGATCCGAGCGCCGTCAGCGGCCCCTGGCCCGTCATCGCGCGCCGCACCGCGACGCCGCGCCAGAACTCCTGCCCCACGCTCCCGACGACGAACGTGCCGCAGACGAACATCGCGAGCGCCAGCGGACGGGAGGCGGCGCCGAACGCCGCCAGCACAGCGCCCGCGACGAGCGCCAGCGCGGCCGGTACGACGAAGTTGCGCCGCGCGTTGGCGGCTGTCGCCCTGCGCCATGCGATGACCGGGCCGATCCCGCTGAGCAGCACGAGCACGATCGCCAGCGGCACGGTGTAGCGATCGAACCACGGCGGGCCGAGCGACCGCCGGCTGCCGGTCAGCGCCTCGGCGATGAGCGGCCAGAACGTGCCCCAGAACACGACGAATGCCATCGCGACGAGCACGAGGTTGTTGGCCAGGAAGACCGCCTCGCGCGAGAGCATCGAGTCCAGCCGGTTCTCCGAGCGCAGCGCCTCGCGGCGCCAGACGACGAGCCCGATCGAGCCGGCGACGAGCAGCCCGATGAGGATGACGAACGGGACGCCGAGCGTCGAGGCACCGAAGGCGTGGATCGAGTCGAGGATCCCCGAGCGTACGAGGAACGTGCCCATGATCGCCAGGATCCCGGTCGCCAGGACGAGCGAGACGTTCCAGATCTTCAGCATCCCGCGCTTCTCCTGGCGCATGAGCGAGTGCAGGAACGCCGTGCCGGTGAGCCACGGCAGCAGCGACGCGTTCTCGACCGGGTCCCAGGCCCAGTAGCCGCCCCAGCCCAGCTCGGCGTAGGACCAGCGGGCGCCGAGCAGGATCCCGACGCCGAGGAAGAACCAGGCGGCGAGCGCGAAGCGCCGCGTCGAGCGGATCCAGTCGGCCGCGCCGACCTGGCGCGACACGAGCGCCCCGACCGCGAACGCGAACGGGATCGCGAACAGCGTGTAGCCCGAGTAGAGCATCGGCGGGTGGATCATCATGCTCGGGTGGCGCAGCAGCGGGTTGAGGCCGGCACCCTCCGCCGGCGCCGTCGCGAGCACGCCGAACGGCGTCTCGAGGAACACGAGCAGGCCCGCGAAGAACGCCGCGAAGCCGAGCAGGACGGCGGTCGCGTACGGCGCGATGCGGCGCAGGCTGCGGCGGGTGAGGAACAGCACGAGGCTGGACCACAGCGACAGCAGCCACAGCCACAGCAGCAGCGAGCCCTCCTGCGAGGACCACGCGGCGGCCGCCTTGTAGAAGGTCGGCGTCGTCGTCGACGAGTGGCTGGCGACCGTGGCGAACGTGAAGTCCGAGCGCAGGAACGCGAGCTCGAGGATCGCGAACGCGCCAGTGCACAGGGCGGCGACCGCGTAGACTGCCCGCCGGCCGGAGGCGACCCACTGCGGGCGCCCGCTGCGTGCGCCGTAGATCGACGCGACGATCCCGTACACCGCGACGGCGAGGGCGAGGATGAGCAGGGCGCGGCCGACGGTCGCCATGGCTAGGCCACTAGTGGGTCGTCCAGGGACGTTGTGCCTGAAACGGCGGGATGCCGGCGCCGTCAGGCAAGGACGCAGGATCGAAGGTGTGGCCCTGCCACATCGAGATCCGAGGACGCCGCCTGGCGGTGATCGGCGCCCGCCGTTTCGGGTGCAACGTTCCTGGACGGCTCACTGGTTGCGCGTGGCGTCTTCGGTGAACTTCGACGGGCACTTCGTGATGAGCGAGTCGCGCTCGCCCACGAACGTCTCGCCCTCCTTGCGGACGGTGACGATGACCTCGCGGCCCTCACGGAACGGGTCGGGCACCGCGCCGCGGTAGGTCACCGGGACCGAGGCGGAGCCGTCCCGGTCGCGGACCCGGAAGTCGACCCCCCGCGACGTCGTGCGCACGGAGTCGTCCTGCACCTTTCCGGTCAGTTGGTAGGCGACGCCCGCCTGCACCGTCGCAAGCTCGCTGGGCGACACGGCCTCGCTCGACGCGTTCAGGCTCGTGACGACGAGCGCGGTCGCCAGCAGGACGGCCGCCGAGAGCGCGACGACGAGCCTGATCTTCCGCTTGCGGGCTGGCGGCATGGTGGGCCCAGTATCGCAGCCAAATCTCGCAACGACGCTGGTCGGCGCGGCGCCCGCCGGGCGCCCGAGGATAAAGATCCGCGGAGGACAGAAACCTTTTGGGTCTTCGGGAGTCTTGGCCGGTAGAGCCATGCGCCCCATGTCCATCCGACACACCAGCGCAGCGCGAGACCGGCCGAAGCGCCGTCGCCTGCACATCGTCCCCAGCCCGGAGCCCCGGCCAGAGCCGACGCACTCCGAGGAGCGGCGCCTACGCGACGCCGGCGGCCCGCACGACCGCGCCTGCTACTCCTGCGGCTGCGGCTACCTCTTCGAGGCCCCGGTGTCGGCCTCGGTGCAATGCCCGAACTGCCACGCCGAGCAGGCCTGGTGATGGGCTACAGCAGGACCGACGACTCGGCCGCGCGGAACTCGATGAGCCTCGCGAGTCCCTCGAACTCCAGCGGCTCGGTGGTGAACTCGGCACCCGGCCCTTCGATCATGCTGCGCCGGCGCGTGGCGTAGATCCCGACGGTGCGGAAGCTCAGCTCGTTGGAGTCCTCGAGTTCGACGTCGGGAAGGAAGACCGTCAGCGTGATCGTGCGCAGATGCGAGACGCCGTCGAGCGTCACGCTCACCTCGCGACCGCGCGCGCTGCGCTCGGTGCGGATCGCGTCGCCCTCGAAGCTGTGTTGGCCCATGGGGCCGGTGTAATCCAGGCGCGGGGCACCGTCACACGCATCGAGGGCGTAGACGATCTTCGTGTCCTCGTAGCACAGTTCGAAAAGGTTGGGACCCTGGATCTGCACAGCCATGAGTGCCCTCGCATTCGGACGGTCGGCGCGTTGGCGCTTCATGGTGAGCCAGCCGGCGCCCCCTGTCCAGCAATTGGCAAGACGTTTAGCCGCGGCTTAGCCCGAATCATCGGGAATCGTGGATGGATCGGCTCTGTGAGGCGAAGGCTCACGGAAGCTATTCGGGAGCCAGCTAGTCGAAGGCGACGAGCTCGACGCCGAGCCGCGTGGCGAGACCGCGGGCTCCCTGGCGCATGACGTGGTCGTGGTTCCAGGCGAACGCGGGACGGGCGAGCGGGGCGAGCCGGTTCATCCAGCGACGCGTCGTGGACACGTCCCAGCTGTAGACGACGGCCGTGCCGGCGGCGCCGCCGTAGAGCCGCCAGATGCCGACGCCCTCGAGCTCGCCGCTCGCGTGCCCCTCGAGCAGGTGCGGCGGCTCCGAGCGCGTCACGCGCATGTCGAACTCCAGCGAGTAGGGCAGCTTGCTGCGCCATTCGAAGCGCGAGAGCGCGCCGACGCCGTGCTCGCCGCCGGGCTCGAGCTCGGTGACGCTGCGCACGCTCTTCCACCATTCCGGGTAGCGCTCGCTCTCCGAGATGAGACCCCAGACCGGCTCGATCGGAGCGTCGACGCACCAGGTCGTGAGGAAGCTGTAGGCCGCCATCGCGCGGCGCGAGGATAACGCGCGCCGCGGTGGCCGTGGCGCATCGACGTCCGGTCAGAGGTCGACGAGCCTGCCCTCGCCGTCGAGCGTGATGACGGCGTAGCGCTCCCGCGCGGCCGGCAGGCCGATGCGCGCGGTGATCGGCTCCTCCTCCGTCGTGAAGATCGCGATCGTGCGGACCTCCAGACCGGTGTGCGGCGCGACCCACATCTCGGGCACGAGGAGGGTGAGGGTGATGACGTAGCGCCCGGCAGCAGGCAGCCGCGCCGACGGGTGGGGCCGACCGCGCCCCAAGACATCGGGTTGGCGTATCAAAACACGGGCTCGTGTCCTCAACGTTGGACATATGCCTCAAACCGCCCCCCAGCAGCCCCCGATCCACCGCAACCTCGCCGCCCGAGCGGGCAGGTGGAGTGCCCAGCACCGCAAGAAGGCGATCCTCGGATGGATCGTCTTCGTCCTCCTCGCCACGATTCTCGGCGGCGCCGTCGGACAGCGCCAGCTGAAGCAGTCCGAGACGTTCAACGGCCAGTCACGCGCCGCCGAGGCGGCGATCGACGCTGCTGGCTTCCCCGACGACTCGGGTGAGCAGGTGCTCGTGCAGGGCAGGGGCTCGCTCACGTCCTCGGACCCGCGCTTCGTCGCCGCCGTCACGGACGTCACCCGCCGTCTCGACGCGACCCGCTACGTCACAGAGGTCAAGTCGCCGTTGAGCGCGGGCAACGAGGACCACATCTCCAAGGACGGCCGCTCGGGCCTCGTGACCTTCAAGATCCTCGGCGACGAGGACGCGGTCAAAGACCGCGTCGATGGGTCGCTCGCCACCGTCAGCGCGGCACAGCGCGCCCATCCCGAGCTGCGCATCGAGCAGTTCGGCGGGGCCAGCGCCGACAAGGCGCTCTCGGAGTCCTTCGAGAAGGACTTCCAACGGGCGGAGTTCCTGTCGGTCCCGATCACGCTGCTGATCCTCGTCCTCGCGTTCGGAGCGCTCGTCGCCGCCGGACTGCCGCTGGTGCTCGCCCTCACCGCGGTCATGGGCACGCTTGGCCTCCTCGGACCGATCAGCCAGCTGCTGCCGCTCGACGCGGCGATCTCGTCCGTCGTGCTGCTCGTCGGCCTCGCGGTCGGCGTCGACTACTGCATGTTCTACCTGCGCCGCGAGATGGAGGAGCGCGACGCCGGCCGCGAGCCGGCGGCGGCGTTGAACGTCGCCGCCGCCACCTCCGGTCGCGCCGTGCTCATCTCCGGCGTCACGGTCATGGTCGCGATGGGCGGCATGTTCCTGGCCGGCAACGCCATCTTCGCGTCCTTCGCCGTCGGCACGATCCTCGTCGTCGCGGTCGCGATCGTCGGGTCTCTGACGGTGCTGCCCGCGATGCTCTCGTGGCTCGGCCAGAAGGGCTGGATCGAGAAGGGCCGCGTCCCCTACGTCGCCACGCTGCGTCATCGCACGAAGGGCGAGTCGCGCGTCTGGGGCGCCATCGTCGACCGCGTCCTCAAGCGCCCCGTGCTGTCCGTCGTGCTCTCCGGGGGCCTCCTGGTCGCGCTCGCGATCCCGGCGCTCGGGATGCACACCGTCAACCCGGGCGTCGCCGGCCTCCCGCGCAGCCTGCCGATCATGCAGACCTACGACCGCCTGCAGGCCGCATTCCCGGGCGGCTCGGAGCCCGCCGTCGTGGCCATCGAAGCCGGCGACGTCAACGCGCCTGCGGTCCAGGCCGGCATCGCGGCGCTCAAGCGCGAGGCCAGGACGACGACGGGCCTCGGCCAGCCCGTCACGGTCACGTACAACCCCCGCGACACGCTCGCGCTCGTCGAGATCCCGCTCGCCGGCAACGGAACCGACAGCGTCTCGGAAGCCGCCCTCGCGCGCCTGCGCGACGACGTCATCCCGGCGACGATCGGTCAGACCGCGGGCACCCACGTGAACGTCACGGGCATGACCGCGGGCTCCAAGGACTTCAACGACACGATGAAGTCGCACCTGCCGATCGTGTTCGCGTTCGTCCTCGGCCTGACGTTCGTGCTGCTGCTCGTGACGTTCCGCTCGCTCATCATCCCGATCAAGGCGATCGTCCTGAACCTGCTGTCGGTCGGCGCGTCCTATGGCGTCCTGAAGCTCGTCTTTCAGGACGGCCACGGCGAGGGGCTGCTGAACTTCCAGTCGATCGGCGGGATCACCGCGTGGCTGCCGCTGTTTCTGTTCGTGATCCTGTTCGGCCTGTCGATGGACTACCACGTGTTCATCCTCAGCCGGATCCGCGAGGCGGTGGCCGGCGGGATGAGCACCGACGAGG
>JBPCJA010000314.1:0-11404 GCA_051005755.1 Solirubrobacteraceae bacterium | reverse complement strand
CCCGAACCCAGCAGCGCGTCCATCCGCTCCACGGTCCCCGGCAAAAACGGCACAGAAGAAGTCATAACCCCCGGTTCGACACCCACCCACCAACCACCTACCAACATGACCGCAAGCTGGTATGAGGCTGAGGATGGAAGGCAAACCACGTAGGGACGTGCCGGCGGTCGAGCCGGCGTTCTTCAGGGTCGGGATCGATCGTGCGACGATGCGCGGACGCTGGCTCGGTGCCCGCCTGCGCCAGCACCGCGAGGCCGCGGGGCTGAAGGGCGCGCAGGTCGCCGACCGCATCACGCGCTCGACCGCCACGCTCAGCCGCTGGGAGAGCGGCGACCTGCTCCCGCGGCCCGCCGAGGTCCATTACATGCTCGAGCTCTACGGCGTGCGCGGCCCAGAGCGCGACGTGCTCGTCCACCACGCCGAGGAGGCCCAGCGCTCGGGCGTCCTGGAGGTCGACATGTCGGTCGCGGTGGCCGATCACGTCTGGCTCGAGGACCGGGCGTGGAAGGTCGAGACGTTCCACAACGCCGCCGTGCCGGGCCTCCTGCAGACCGCGGACTACGCGCGGGAGATCCTGATGGCCTGGGATCCGGCTGCCACCGCGGAGCGGATCGAGAGCGCGATCGGCGCGCGGGCGGCACGCCAGCGGCGCCTGACGGGCGAGCAGCCGCTGCAGCTCGTCGCGATCCTCGACGAGGCGGTGCTGCGCCGCCCGATCGGCGGGCGCCACATGATGCGCGCCCAGCTCGCCAATCTCGTCGAGCGGGCCGCGCTGACGAACGTCGCGATCCGGGTCCTGCCGTTCGCCGCCGGCGCCCACGCGAGCCTCTCCGGCCCGTTCGAGATCATGCAGTTCCGCGACGAGCAGGATCTCGTCTACCTTGAGACCCGCGGCGGCTACATGTACCTCGATCGCACCGAGCCGTTCGCGGACGCATGGCGCCGCCTGGAGGGCGCAGCGCTGTCGGAGAAGCAGTCCGCGGCTATGATCGCGGCCGTCGAAAAGGAGACGTCATGACACCGCACGCCCGGCCCACCCCAGACCTGCCCGATCTCAGCAGCGTCGCCTGGCGCAAGAGCCGCCACAGCACCCAGGAGCAAGGCTGCGTCGAGGCGGCCTTCCTCGCCGACGGCCGCGTCGCCGTCCGCGACAGCAAGGATCGCGAGGGACCGGCCCTCATCTACACCCCGCGGGAGTGGGACGCCTTCCTCAAGGGCGCCAAGGACGGCGAGTTCGACGTGCCCTGAGCCGGCGCAGGCGCGTCAGCGCTTGATCTTGGACCCGTACTGGCGCTCGTAGTACGCGTGGTAGTCGCCCGAGCGGATCGGCTCCCACCACGCGCGGTTGTCCTGGTACCAGGCGACGGTCTGCTCGAGGCCGTCGGCGAAGCGCACGCGCGGCTCCCACCCGAGCGCGCGGACCTTCTCGGAGCCGAGCGAGTAACGGCGGTCGTGGCCGGGCCGGTCCTTGACGTACGTCAGCAGCGACTCGTCGGCCCCGGTGAGCTCGAGGATGCGCCGCACGACCTCGAGGTTCGGGCACTCGTCGGGCCCGCCGACGTTGTAGGCCTCGCCGGGCGCGCCGTGCGCGAGGACGTGGCCGATCCCGCGCGCGAAGTCCTCGACGTAGAGCCAGTTGCGCACCTGCATGCCGTCGCCGTAGACCGGCAGCGGATCGCCGTGGAGGGCGTTGAGGACCATGAGCGGGATGAGCTTCTCGGGGTACTGGCGCGGGCCGTAGTTGTTCGAGCCGCGGCAGATGACCGTCTGCAGCCCGTACGTGTGGAAGTAGCTGGACACGAGCAGGTCGGCGCCGGCCTTCGTCGCGCTGTAGGGCGAGGATGGGGCAAGCGGCGAGCTCTCGGTGAACGAGCCCTCCTCGATCGAGCCGTAGACCTCGTCGGTCGAGACCTGGAGGTAGCGCACGCCGGCGGCGCGGGCGGCCTCCAGCAGCACCCACGTGCCGACGGCGTGAGTCGTCACGAAGGCGTCGGGCTCGGAGATCGAGCGGTCGACGTGCGTCTCGGCGGCGAAGTTCACGACGGCGTCGACGCCCGCGATCGCGGTCGCCACCGCGCCGGCATCCTCGATCCCGGCATGCACGAAGCCGACGTCGAGGCCGGCGAGGTTCTCCTCGCGCCCGGCGTAGGTGAGCTTGTCGAGCACGACGACGTCGTCGCCATGGTCCTCGAGGCGCACGCGCACGAAGGCCGAGCCGATGAACCCCGCGCCGCCGCAGACGAGCAGCCTCATCGCGAGAAGCCACCTTCCGTGTCCCAGGCGACGGTGGTCGAGCAATGACGCGCAGTCATCGCGAGGGACCACCTTCCGTGTTCCAGGCGACGGTCGTCATGCCGTCACCTGCGTCGCGAGATAGGCGGCGACGCCGTCCTGCCACGCAGGCAGCACGAGCGGTGCCCGGCGCTCGCTGCCGAGCACGCTGTAGGCCGGCCGCGCGGCGGGGCGGGGGAAGGCCGCGGTCGTCGTCGGCAGCACGCGGCAGTCGATGCCGGCGCGGTCGAAGACCTCGATCGCGAGCTCGTTCCACGAGCACGATCCGCCGCCTGCGATGTGGTGAATGCCGGTCTGGAGTGGGCGTTCGGCGAGTTCCACGAGCGCGCCCGCGAGATGCCCCGTCCAGGTCGGGCAGCCGACCTGGTCGGTGACGACCGAGACCTCGTCGCGACCTGAGCCGAGCGCGAGCATCGTGTCGACGAAGTTCCTGCCGCCGGCGCCGAACAGCCAGGAGCTGCGGACGATCGCATGGGCCGGGTTGGCCGCGGCGACCGCCACCTCGCCGGCGAGCTTCGTCTCGCCGTAGACCCCGAGCGGAGCGACCGGGTCGGACTCTACCCACGGCTGGCGCTTGGAGCCGTCGAAGACGTAGTCGGTCGAGACGTGCACGATCGACGCTCCCACCTCCGCTGCCGCGGCGGCGACGTGACCGGCGCCGGCGCCGTTGACGGCCGCGGCGCTCCCACGGTCGGTCTCGGCCCCGTCGACGTGTGTGTACGCGGCGCAGTTGACGACCGCCCGCGGGCGCACCTCGGCCAGCATGTGCGCCACCGCGCCCGCGTCCGTGATGTCGAGGTCGCCGCGGGCCGCGGCGCGGACGTCATGGCCGAGCCGCTGCGCGATCTCGACCACGGCGCGTCCCAGCATCCCGCCGGCTCCGGTTACGAGCAGTCTCATCGTGAGGAGCAACGTTCCGGCGTAGCCTGCACTCTCATCGCGATCACAAGATCCCGATCTCCGAGTTGTCGCCCACCATGAAGCGGTAGGCGCGCGGCTGGCGGACGCCGCGCGAGATCGTGACGTTGCGGCCCAGCAGCGAGGACTCCATCCGGCCCTCGAGGTGGCGCACCGTGCAGCCGGCGAGCAGGATCGAATGCTCGACCTCGGCCTCGCAGATGACGCAGTCCTCTCCGATCGCGGTGTACGGACCGACGTAGCAGTCGGTGAGCTGCGTGCCGGCGCCGATGATCGCCGGGCCGCGAACCGTCGTGCGCTCCAGCCGCGCCCCCGGCTCGATGACGACGCGCCCGTCGCACTGGGACTCCACGAGCTGGCCCTCGACGCGCTGCTCGATGCGGTCGAGCACGAGCCTGTTGGCTTCGAGCATGTCGTCCAGGCGTCCGGTGTCCTTCCACCAGCCGCGCACGATGTGCGGCTCCACCCGCGCGCCGCCGTCGACGAGGTACTGGATCGCGTCGGTGATCTCCAGCTCTCCCCGGGCGCTTGGCTCGATCGCCCGCGAGGCGTCGTGGATGCCGGCCGTGAACATGTAGACGCCGACGAGCGCGAGGTCGGTCGCAGGCTGGGGCGGCTTCTCGACGAGCCGCACGACGCGGTCGCCGTCGAGCTCGGCGACGCCGTAGTTCTGCGGATCGGGCACGGGCGTGAGCAGGATGAGCGCGTCGGGGGCGCTTGAGCGGAAGGACCGGACGAGGTCGCTGATGCCGCCCTGCAGGAGGTTGTCGCCGAGGTACATGACGAAGGGCTCGGCGTCGAGGAACTCCTCTGCGGTCAGCGCGGCGTGCGCGAGGCCGCGCGGCTCGTCCTGCTCGACGTACGTGATCCGCACGCCGAAGCGCGAGCCGTCGCCGGCGGCGGCGCGGATCTCGGCGCCTGTCTCCGGCGCGATGATGATCCCGATCTCCTCGATCCCGGCCTCCGCCATCGCCTCGATGCCGTAGAAGAGCACCGGCTTGTTGGCGACCGGCACGAGCTGCTTCGCGCTCGTATGCGTGATCGGGCGCAGGCGCGTGCCCTTGCCCCCGGAGAGGATGAGCCCTTTCACGAGGTGCTCAGTAGACCCCGGGCGCCAGCTTGCGGTGGTCCCAGGTCGCGCGCGAGCGCTCGGTGAACTGCAGGGCGACCCGCTTGGGGGCCTGCGCGAGCACCATCGCGCGTACGTCGTCGCCGAGCTCGCCGGGGCCGCCGGGGCGGTAGCGCTCGAACAGCTCGACGCCGAGGGCGGCGACCTCGTCGGTGTCGCGATGGATCGTCACGTCGCACTTCAGCATGACGCCTCGTAGCTGGGGATACTCCGTCCCGGCCTCGATCTGCAGGGTTGCGCGCGGGTCGCGTTCGAGGTTGCGCACCTTCTGGGACTTCGCGAACGTCCACGACCACAACTCCCCGTCGCGGACGACGTACCACAGCGGCATGAGGTGCGCGAAGCCGTCGCGGCCGATCGTCGCGCAGATGACGGTGCGCTCCTCGTCGAGGAACGCACCGACCTCCGCGTCAGACATCTTGATCTCGTCGCGACGGCTCACGGGCGGGACTGTAGTCAGCCCCGCCCGGATGCCGCGCGATTGCGCCTACTTGTCGTTGTTGCCGAAGATCGCAACTCGCTCGCAGTTGCGGACCCTCTTGCGCTCGTTGCGGTTGATTCGGGCCACGTCGTTGCCGGGCCCGCAGTCCGCCGACGCCGGCGGGCCGGCGGTCGCGATGTTGATGAAGTCGCGACCCGGGCCGCCAAGCACCCGGTCGCGGCCGAACGCGGCGTTGACCGTGTCGTTGCCGGCGCCGGCCGACAGGTAGTCGGTGCCCGGACCGCCGTTGAGGTGGTCGTTGCCGATGCTGCCGTAGATCTTGTCGTTGCCGAGGCCGCCGGACATGTTGTCGCCGCCGGTGCGGCCCTCGATGCAGTCGTTGCCACGGCCGCCGTCGAGCTTGTCGTTCCCGCCGAGGCCGATGATGCGGTCGGCGACGTTCGTGCCGGTGATCCGATCAGCCCTGTTCGTGCCGACGATCGCGAACAGCGGCCGGCCGTTGCCGCTCAGGCACGGGGTGCGGCCATAGCGCCTGCGCGCGAGGTCGAGCGGGATGACGATGCCACCGCTCGGGCCCGCGAAGGGCGGCCCGACGATGATCTCGCCGAACTTCGAGCCGGAGCTCGCGGGGATGATGCAGAGGTTGCGATCGACCACGTACGTCGAGCCCTTCGGGCACGCCTTCGGGATGCTGCTGCCGTCGTTCTGCTTGGACTCGTCGCAGATCGGTCCGTTGCCGCCGACCTTGCTCTCCGCCAGGACGGCGTCGACCAGCGACGTGCCGCTGCTGGCCGTGAGGATCTTGATGTGCAGCGCCCGCCGGGTGATCGAGTCGGCCGTGCGGATCTCCTCGTTGGGAATGATGTCGATGATCGGGTTGAGCGGCTGCAGGAGGTCGTCCAGCGCCTTGACGAGCGGGTCCAGGTCGATCGGCTCGCCGTTGAGCGTCAGCCCGGCGACCTGGCTCGTGGCGTCGAGCTTCGGTGTCTTTGAGCCCTTGACGCACGTCCCGGTCGCTCTCGAGCTGGCGACGTTGACACCGATCGTCACCTTCCCGCCCTGGGGAAGCTGGATCGTGAGGTTCTCCACCTTCGCCTCGGAGGTGACCTTCTGGTCGATCGCACGGCCGACCTCCGGCGTGATCGTCGTGACGGCACCGGCGGTCCGGGCCGCGATGAAGTCCTGTGAGATGCCGATCTGCGTGGCGGTGTTCCCAAGGCCGGCCTCGGCCGATACGCACTGCGCGTTCTCGGAGCTTGCGCCGTTCGCGGTGTTGATCTGGCCGTTGGCGACGATCGGCTCGACGCGGTTGCCGTCATTGATCGAGGCATAGACCGGGCTCGCCCGACACTTCCATACGGGCGGGGTCGTGAACGCCCCCGCACTCGGCGCAAGGACCAGCGTCCCGACTACGGCCGACAAGGCCCCCAGCAGTTTACGACTCATCGTGTACCTCTCGTGTCGTGGACGGACCACTCGGCTCCGCCCGGAAGTTGCGCATCAAAGTTGCCGAAGTGGTCCTGCAGTCGCCCTCAGATTCGGCGCGTCCGAGGTCCGACTGGACGTCGTGAGCTACCCTCCCTGCCTGCCCGGCAAAAGCACCGGGCCAGGATTCGCCTAAATACACCACTTTTCCTCCCCCCGAAGGATCCGCGGGCTTCGTTTCCTCAGGCCCTACCGTACAGCGGATGCCCGCAGGCGTGCAGCCGCGGCACGAACGGCATCACGTGCGTCGGACGGCTCCAGCACGGCGGCATCGCCGGCCTCCGCGATCACGTCGCGGACGAGGAAGTCGGTGCCCTTGAAGCTGAGCTCGACGACGGCCGACCCGTCGGCGAGCTCCTCGGCGACGCGGTGCTCCTCGCGCGCCCAGCGCGCCCGCTCGGGCGAGACCCAGACGCGCGCGATCCGCGATGCCTCGACCTCGCCGGTGCGCAGCCAGCCGTCGACGTCGGCAGCGGGATCGACCTCGGCCCGCGGCAGGAAGGTCTCGGCGCTGACCTCGGCGTGGCGGATGCGGTCCAGGCGGAAGTGGCGCACGGCGTCGCGGTCGGGGTCGAAGCAGGCCACATACCAGCCCTCGCGGCCGTTGACGAGCGCGTAGGGCTCGACGACACGCGCCGAGAACTCGTCCTCGTTGGGCTTGTAGTAGTCCAGGCGCAGCAGGCGCCGCTCGGTGATCGCCTCCGAGACGACGCGCGCGATCGCCGAATCGTCACCGGCGGCGACGGCGACGTGCAGGCCCTGGTCCCTCGGGTCGGCGCCGAGCGCCGCGACGATCTTCTCGCGCGCCGACGCCAGCGAGCCCTCCGGCAGATGCTCGCCGATGAGATCGATCGCGGCGATGAGCGCCTTGGCCTCGACCGGCAGCAGCCGGGCCGGGCGCGCGAAGTTGTCCGAGTAGGGCTCGGGGTCGACCTCGATCATGCCGGCGTCGTTGATCTCGGCGTAGAGGACGTAGGAGCCGCCGCCGAAGTTCACGACGTTGAGGACGTTGATGTCCTCGCGCAGCTCGGCCTGGGAGATCTGCATGCGCTCGCAGACGTCGGTGGCGTCGAGGTGGCGGTCGGCCCGCCCGGCCTCGATGAGGATCGACGCGAGCGTCACCAGCCGCGCGAAGCGCTCGGGGCGGATCGCCGCCTCCCCGCGCCGCGAGCTGCCGTTGGCCGCCTCCTGATGCTCGGGTGCCGCCGGCGTGATCGCCGGGGCAAGCGCGGGCGCCCGGCCCCGGTGACGCTCGTAGAGCAGCTCGATGCGGTCTCCGAGCTCGCGCTCGAGCTCCGGCGGGCCGACGACGCGTGCGTGCTCGCCGAGGCGCAGCACCCACGCGGCGAGCTGGCGGCGGCTGGCGTACGGCGTCGTGAAGACGATGTCTCCGCTCGCGCCCGACGGATGGACCTCGCCGAAGCGCCCGAAGTGGCGTTCGATCTGCCAGGCGATGCGCTCCGAGATCCAGATCTCGGCGCTGTCGATGACGTCGCCGAACTGCCAGTCGGCGCGGTTGGCGTAGCTGCGCGGGTCAAAGCCCTCCGGCCGGCCCTTGAAGTCGTGCTCGGCCTTCGTCGCGTAGGCGACCTTGCCCTGGATGCGCGAGAGCCGGAAGACGCGCAGCGCGCCGCGCTCGTGGGAGTGGCCGAGGAGGTAGAACTGGCCGCCCTGGAAGAGCAGGTGGTACGGATCGACCTTGCGGGTGCCCGTCTCGTCGCGGGCCATCGTGTAGTAGTCGAAGGTGATCGTCTTGTTGCGGAAGATCGCGGTCTCGATCTTCGCCAGGCGCTGGGAGAGGTCGTGCCCACCGGCCGACGCGGTGATCCCGAGCGCGACCGAGCGCTGCTCGGGCGCCCGCAGCGGGTTGGCTCGACCCCAGGAGATCTGCTGGAGCGCGAGGCGCAGCGGCTCGGCGTAGGCGAACTCCCCGTCCAGCAGCGACAGCGCGGTCTGGAGCGCGGCGAGCTCGCCGTCGGAGAAGGCGATCGCGGGGAGGTGGAAGTTCTCCGGACGCAGCGAGTAGTTCTCCTGCTCGGCGATGCCGTCGATCGGGCGCTCCACCGTCAGCGCGATGCCCAGCGAGTCCAGCTCGGAGCGATCGGCGTAGAACCGCCGCGCGAAGGCGTCCTCGTTCATCGCGCTGTAACCCTCGACGTCGCGGCGGATCTCAAGCGCCGTCACGGGACGCCGCTCGGCCATGAGATACGAGATGAGGGAGAGCTGGCGGATGAGCTTCTCCGTGTCCTTGGCCATGGGCGAACACGATATGGCCGTTGGCAGGAGCCCGGCGTGATGAAGCGAGGACTGGCACGCTCTTTGCGCGTTTTGCGTACCGTCGTGCCCGGGATGGGGACGCTGCATAGGCGATCGGGACTAAGTGGTGCGGCGCCCGCCGCTCTAGCGAAGAGCTGACGCTGTCTTACAAGGCGAGCGCGGTCGATTGCCGCTGGGGTTCAGGCTCCGGCGCACGGCTGCGCCGACCGACCTCGCAGTGGTAGCAAGCGTCCGTGTTGTCGTCCTGGCGATACCACTCATGGTTGCCGCAGTCGCGCGAGCCCTTCGGGATGCGGTCAGACAGGAAGTACGGCAACACGCCGCGCAGCATGGTACGCAGCCGGTAGCGTCCCGCGCTTGGTCCAGCATCCATCTGAGCGAGTGTAGTACTCGCGCAAACGAACCTCAACGCCCACGCGCCTTGCTGCGATTCCTCAGCCCCCGGCATTTCTCCTCCCTCATGTAGCGCAGCCGGACGATCATCGGCAGCGTCTTGTCATGTGCTCGGGAGCTGATCTCAGCGTCGGTCAGCTCCCGCAATCCGGTGTCCCGGTTGTTGCCTTTTCTACGGCCCACGACGATCGGCCTCCTGTGTTCCGTCCGATCGTCGCCGGTAGAATGGTCGGGCCACACGCCAAACATCGCGAACGATCGAGATGGTCGTTAGCTTGAAGCCCGACCGATTCAGCCCGGCGGGCTTCTTGCTGTTGGCAGTACATTCAACGCCTACGGCCGGACGGGACGGGCCTGTTTTGTAAGCGTCACGGGCACTCGGAGCGCTGCCGGGGACGCACGGCGACTGTAAGAGTCCGCTCTTTGCGGAGTTAGTGTCCGGCCGCCAGGCGCGACGCTTACCGTCCCAGCGAGCGGTGCCACCTCCGGTCCAAGGATCAGGCCGCTTCGCGGGCGTCCTGCACGGAGCCGGCGAAGTACGCGCCCCCGCCGAGCGCGCGGTCGAAGCGCGACCAGCGCTCACCCGACGGCAGCTCCTTCTCGAGGCGGTCGAAGGAGCCCAGGCGGCCGCCGAGGTTGTCGCAGAAGTGCACGAGCGTCGCCTCCCGCGTGCACGGGACGACCGGGCTGCCGTGCTCGAGGCTGCCGTGATGGCTGAGGATGATGTGCAGCACCGCCTCGGCGGTGCGGGCGTCGAAGCCGTCGATCTCCTCGATGAGCTGCCGCACGCGGTAGTAGCCGAGCGGGATCTCGCCCTGGAGCTTGCCCGCGTCGGTCATCTCGATCGCATTGCCCGCGAACGCGTAGGCGTCGAGCTTGCCGATGTCGTGCAGGAGCGCGCCGGCGACGGCGACGTCGCGGGCGATGCCGGGGAACGTCGCGCTGATCGCGCTCACCGCCTGGGCGACGGACAGCGAGTGCTCGAGCAGCCCGTGGCGATAGGCCTGGTGGAAGCGCTTGGCCGCCGGCGCGGCCCGGTAGCGCGCCCAGGTCGCCGAGTCCTCGCCGAAGACGATCTCCAGCAGGCGGCGCAGGTCGCGGTCCTGCACGGTGCCCACGAGCTCGCGCAGGTCCGCCTCCATCTGCGCCGGTGAGCGTGGCGGGCCGGTGACCAGGTCGGCCTCGCAGTAGGTGCCCGGCTCGGCGGCGCAGAGGCCGCACAGCTTCAGCTCGGTGCCGTAGCGCGCACTGACCTGGAGCCGGCCGCTCACCCGGACGGCGGCTCCCATCGTCGCGACCTGCGCGGCCGCGGCGACGTCGTCCCAGACGTCCGCCGGGACGCTCCCGGTGCGATCGCCGAGCGTCAGGCGCAGATACTGGCCGCCGTCGCGCTTGGCACGCAGCTCGGCCTCCCGGACGACGAGCACGCCGTCGAGCTGGGCGCCGTCCTGCAGCTCTCGCACGAACATGGCGGACACGGTGGCAAGCGTCGCGGACGGACCGGTTATCGGAGCGAGAGCACGCGGCGGAGGGAGCCGGGCCACACCTACCATCGTGGCGCATTTGCTGCCCATGGCGCGGCATATTCGCCACGACGGGGGCGGTAGCGGGTCTCCCCAGGGTCTGACGCCCGGCCGCGCTACCGTCTGCCGCGATGGCTGCGAGCGCGCTCATCACCGGGGGCACGGGCGGGCTGGGCGCCGCGGTGACGCGCGCCTTCCTCGACGGCGGCTGGCGCGTCGTCGTGCCGGTGTACGAGGAGGCCGAGCGCGAGCGCGTCCCGGCGCACGAGCGACTGGTGCTCGAGCCGGCCGACCTCTTCGATCCCGCCTCGGCGGCGTCTGTCGCCGCGATCGCAGCCGGCGACGAGGCGGCACCGCTGCGCGCAGTCGTCAACCTCGTCGGCGGATTCGCCGTGGGCGAGCGCGTGCACGCGACGCCGGTGGAGGAGTTCGAAGCGCAGCTGCGGTTGAACCTGCGCCCGACGTACCTCGTGTGCCAGGCGACGCTCGGGCACCTGCAGGCCGCCGGCGGCGGGGCGATCGTCTGCGTCTCCTCGCGCGCCGCGCTGCGGCCGTTCGCCGGCGCGGCGGGCTACGTCGTCGGCAAGGCCGCGGTCCTGGCGTTCGTCGACGCGCTCGCCGAGGAGTACCGCCGCGACGACATCCGCGTCAACGCGATCCTGCCGAGCGTCATCGACACGCCCGCCAACCGGCGCTCGATGCCCGACGCCGATCACTCCCGCTGGGTCACCCCGGAGCAGATCGCCGGGGTCGTGCGCTTCCTCTGCGAGGACGGCTCGCAGGCGATCAGCGGCGCCCATGTGCCGGTCTACGGGCGCGCCTAGGAGGCTGGTGGCGAACGGTGTCCTGTGCGGGCTTTGACGGCACGGGATCGGTGATCGAGCCGTGTGCGCGGGCCGGACGGGTTGTTCTCGCGCAGCGCAGCATGGGCTTCGGGTCCGGCCG
>JBPCJA010000313.1:0-3454 GCA_051005755.1 Solirubrobacteraceae bacterium | reverse complement strand
CGGCCGGACCCGAAGCCCATGCTGCGCTGCGCGAGAACAACCCGTCCGGCCCGCGCACACGGCTCGATCACCGATCCCGTGCCGTCAAAGCCCGCACAGGACACCGTTCGCCACCAGCCTCCTAGGGAGTTCCCTCGCGCCCGGACTCCGCGCCGCTCGGGGCGCGGAAGCGCACGAGCTTGTGGCTGCCGTCGCAGAACGGGCGCTGGCGGGACTTGCCGCAGCGGCACAGTGCGATCGCGGCGCGGCCGGTGTCGATCGTGTTGCCGTCCTGGTCTTCGAGGCGAAACGGGCCGCGCACGAGCAGCGGCCCGTCGCGATAGCTCGTGATCCGGGCCTCCTCCATGCAAGAGCCGTCCTTCCCCGCCGCGGCGACGCGCAACCGCGCCGCTACGCAGCGTGCGGCGGGCGCGTCAGCGCCTTGACGAAGTCCTCGAGCTGGCCCGTCGTCCAGCACTCGAACGCCTGGCAGTGGCGCTCGTAGCTGGAGATGACCGAGTCGCCGTAGTTCCAGTACAGGCGCGGCTCGGGGTTCAGCCAGAACGTCCGTCCGGCGCGGGCGGCGATCTGGGCGAAGACGTCGGCGCGCGGGTCGCGGCCGTTCGTGCGCGCGTCACCGAGCACGATGACGGTCGCCCGCGGGTGCAGCTCGTCCTCGACGAGCGCGCGGAACTCCGACCAGACGCGGCCGTAGTCGGTGTAGCCCGAGACGTCGGCGACTCCTGCGTCCCGCGCGATCGCCTCCGACACGGCGCGGAAGTCGCGCTCGCGGTCGAAGACGTCCGTCACCTCGCTGATGCGCTCGATGAAGACGAACGAGCGCATCTTGCGAAACGAGTCGTGCAGCGCGTGCAGCACCGAGAGGAAGAAGACCGACGCGCTCGTGACGCTCGTCGAGACGTCGCAGAGGACGTAGATCTCGGGCCGGCGCGGTCGCACCGGCTTGTAGCGCAGGTCGACGGGGACACCGCCCGTCTGCAGCGAGGCGCGCATCGTGCGCCGCACGTCGACGTGGGCGTGGTGCTGGTGGCCGCGCGTCTCCTGTCCCTGGGTCTTCAGCCGCCGCTTGAGCTGGGCGACGACGCGGTGCACGGCGGCGAGGTCCTGCAACGGCCCCGACGGCAGGGCGCGGTCGAGGTCGTTCAGCGGCCGCGACGGCGGCAGCTGCTCGGTGCGTTCGATCTGGGCGCGCTCGAGCTCCCGGCGCATGAGCGCCTCGAAGCGCCGCAGCGCCTCGCGCGGGAGCCCGTCGCGGCGCGGGTCGTCGTCGGGCAGCTCGTGCTGGGGCTCGGCGCGCAGGCCGAGCGCGCGGCGGATGCGCTGGACGTCGACGCCGATGACGCCGGACCCCTCGTGCCGGCGCCCGAAGGCGGCGATCGCCAGCCGTGCGAGGTCGCGCATGAGGCTCTCCGATCCCTGCTGCAGCGCGGCGGCGATCTGCCGGCGCAGCTCGTCGAGGTCGACGTCGGGCTGCTCGCCGTCGGCGCTGCCGTCCGCGGCGCCCTCGCGCACCCCCTCGCGGATCGCCGCGGACTCGGCGGCACGGAAGAAGAAGCGCTCGAAGACGAGCTCGAAGGTGTGCCGATCCTCCTGGGACTTCGCGAGCGTCGCCGCCAGCGCCTCGCGGAAGTCCTCGGGCTCGGTCCACGAGATCTGCTCGAGCACGGCGAACGCGTCGAGCAGCTCGGCCGTGCCGCTGCCGACGCCCTCGGCGCGCAGCTGCTCGCCGAACTCGACGAGCCGGGCGGCGATGCCCTCAGATGCGCGGCTGGCCGGCAAGGCCCGCGGCCGGACCGAGCTTGACGCCGACGCGCTCGGCCACGACGTCGAGGTCGGTGCGGTGCTTGACGATGACCGACAGCGTCTCGCGGAAGACCGTCGCGTCGATGTCCTGCGCGCCGAGCAGCAGCAGCGCGCGCGCCCAGTCGATCGACTCCGCGATCGAGGGCGGCTTCTTGAGGTCGAGGTCGCGCACCATCCCGACGATCTCGACGAGCTTGCGTGTCACGGTCGCGTCGAGCTCGGGCACGTGGAGGCGCACGATCGCGAGCTCGTGCTCGAGCTCGGGATAGTCGAGCCAGAGGTAGAGGCAGCGGCGCTTGAGCGCCTCGGTGAGCTCGCGCGAGTTGTTCGACGTCAGCAGCACGACGGGATGCGTCCGCGCCTCGACGCGGCCGAGCTCGGGGATCGAGATCTGGAAGTCCGACAGGACCTCGAGCAGCATCGCCTCGAACTCCTGGTCGGTCTTGTCGATCTCGTCGATGAGCAGCACGATCGGCTGCTCGGAGGTGATCGCGTCCATGAGCGGGCGCGAGAGCAGGAACTCCTCGCCGAAGATGTCGTCCTGCACCTCGTCCCAGCCCGTGCCCTGGCCCTCGGCCTGGATGCGCAGGAGCTGCTTGCGGTAGTTCCACTCATACAGCGCCTTGGCCTCGTCGAGCCCCTCGTAGCACTGCAGCCGCACGAGCCGCCGGTCGAGCGTCTTCGCGAGCGCCTTGGCGAGCTCGGTCTTGCCGACTCCCGCCGGCCCCTCGACGAGGATCGGCTTGCCGAGCTTGCCCGCCAGGAACGCGACGAGCGCCGT
This sequence comes from Solirubrobacteraceae bacterium, assembly GCA_051005755.1. GTDB lineage: Bacteria > Actinomycetota > Thermoleophilia > Solirubrobacterales > Solirubrobacteraceae > CADCVQ01. The sequence continues at coordinate 870 of JBPCJA010000313.1, read as the reverse complement.
CGACTCACCCGGCAGGTAGCCGACTGCGCGCAGGCCGTCGGCAACGGCGGCGACGGAATCGAGGGCGGTGGCCATGAACGCTGGATGATAGGAAGTCGCTGGTGGCCGCTCTCATCCTCGGCGCGTCCGATCCGTCGGCGACGCCTGTGGCGCTCCTCATCGGCCTCGGCGTCCTCGTCGGGATCGTCGGCCATCTCGCCGGCTCACGGCGCACGATCGTCGTGGGCATCGCGATCCTCTTCGTGGCCACCGCGCTGCTGATCGCGGGGGCCTACATCTCGTACCGCGGGGATGATGTCGACCCGCGCCGGTGCGACGCACCGGGCGGCTGCTGAGGCTCGCGTGTCTCTCGCGGGGTTCGAGCGGCGCCGACGCTGGTGAACGGCGGCGATGAGGGAGGGGGACCGGGCTGGGTGGCGCTGCCCGCGGCGATTGGCGAGTTATTCGGGCTGGGCGCTGGAGACTCGCCAAATCGCCGGCCGCCCGACGACGCGGTGGCGCGGCTGCGCGGCGATTGGCGAGTTACTCGGTGTGCGCGCTGGAAACTCGCCGATCGCGGCCGCGCGGGGTGGGCCGTGTCACCTTCGTAGGCTGAGCCTGACGTACCCGACACCCCCCGAAGAACGCGCACCACCCGAATCCGCATCCTCATCGCCGCTGTTCGCAGGCGGTGGCGCTGTCGCTGCGTGGCGCCGGTGCGGGCGCTGCACGGCGCGGCGAGGACCTGCGTCGTGGGGGCGCGTGCGCCCCCCACCACGCTCGGAGGGTGCTAACGGGCGGCGGCGGTCGCGGGGGTGTCGCACTCGTCGCCGCGGCGGCACCGCGGCACTGGGAGATCGTCAAAGCCGGCATCGCCTCGTCACGCGAACC
>JBPCJA010000312.1:0-3995 GCA_051005755.1 Solirubrobacteraceae bacterium | reverse complement strand
CGGCGATCTCCACGTTCGTCGCGCCGTCGGCCGCCAACAGCACCAGCTTCGCGCGGACGACAACCCGGTAGGCAAGCGTCAGACTACCCGCGCGACGCTCAAGCTCGACACGCTCATCGGCGTCGAGTTCGATCGGTGTTGCCGCCCGTCCCACGCCATAACGTTCGTCAACCAAACCGCTCTTCCTTCAAGCAGACAGAACTTCCGGCGGGGACCACTAAGCCGTGAGCTCCCCTGGGATGATCGGCGGCGAACCCACTCGTCGTGGCGCTCTTGCAGCGGTATAGGCAGCAACGTCGCCACGACCCGAGGCTGGGAGCGAGCCTCGTAAGAGAGAGCACACCGTGGGGGAGAGGCGACGCGCGAGGCCAGCCGCGTAGCGTGACGCGGCTACTGCCGAGAACTGTTCGCGCTGCGCCGCAGTCGGTAGCCGAGAAAGCGCCGGCTGGTCGAAACGTCGGCATACGCGCGCTCGATGCGATAGCCGGCGCGCTCGAGCTCGAAGATCGCGTTGGCGGGGTCGTCGATCCCGGCCTGTGCGAGCGCCCGCGGCCCCACCGGCCGTCCATCGGCTTCGCGCAGAACGCTGAGCAGCCGGCGCTCGGCCGACGGGGGAGGCCGGCTGTCGTCGCGGCTAGAGGCCGCGTACCCCCGCCGGTGCCCGTCGCAGAGCGTGAGCGTCCCGCCGCACACCCCGCATGGCGCGCCATGGCGCATCATTTCGGTGACCTGAGCAGTGCTGATGACAGCCTTGCAGCGTTCGCATCGCATCAACGTCGGTGATTGGGCAGTCATGGCACTCCTTCCCTCGTCTCGAGTACGAGTAAAGATCCGCGGGGGCGGCTCCCAGCCTCCCCGCGTCCCCGACACCAAGCTCTGAGCTGAGGAGCCTGGCGGTCGGTCGGCGCCCTCACCCACTCGAGGTAATCACCCCACGGCCGAAATCGAAACGTCGAAACGTCAAACATCGAAACATCAATGCCTCGCGCCCTCGCGGTGACGGCACCCGATCTCGATGCGCGACCGGCCAAAGGCCGGCTGGCGTGAACGCGGGCAGGTGGGGGTACCCCGGATGGCGGTGCGCTCACACCACATCAAGACTGGGCTCGTGCCTGGCGCGCTCGCCGCGGCGCTTGTGCTCGTGATCGTCGCGAGCGCGGCCGCGGTCACCAAGCGCGGCGACGGCCACGCCAACACGCTTGTCGGCACGCCCCAGGCCGACCGCCTGTACGGCAAGGGCGGCGACGATACGCTGCGCGGCCTCGGCGGCCGCGACCTGCTCGACGGCGGCGGCGGCGCTGACCGGCTCACCGGCGGCGCCGGTGCCGACCGCGGCGACGGCGGCACCGGCCGCGACCGTGTCGACGGCGGCGCCGGCGACGACCGGTTGGCCGGCGGCACCAATCGCGATGTCGTTCTCGCTCGTGCGGGCGACGATCGTGCCGACGGCGACGGTGGCAACGACCGCGTCGAGGGCGGCTCAGGCGACGACAGGCTCTCCGGCGGGCCTGGCATCGACCGCGTCGCCGGTGGCCCCGGCGACGACGGCATCGGTGGCGGCGCGCAGGGGGATGTGCTCGAGGGCGACGACGGGCGTGACACGATCGCCGGCGACGCCGCCGACGACCGCATCAGCGGCGGGCCCGGCAACGACGCGCTCAACGGCGGGGACGAGGCGGACCGCGTCGACGGCGGCGACGGCGACGACCAGATCGACGGAGGCATCGGCCCGGACCTCCTGCTTGGGGGTCCCGGCAACGACTTCATCGTCGAGCGGTTGTCCGACGCCGACGAGCGCGTCGACGGCGGGCCGGGCGACGACTACATCTTCACCGGCGGCGGTACCGACCGCGTCATCCACGGCGGGCCCGGCAACGACGTCGTTCACGGCGGTGTCCAGCGGCCGGAGCGCGACAGCGCCGACCAGCTCGGCGACGGGATCTCCGACGGAGGCCCGGGCAACGACATCGTGCTCGGCGGCGGCGCGAACGACCGCGTCAGCGGGGGAGAGGGCGACGACGTGCTGTACGGAGGGCCACGCCTGGACTTCTACGACTGCGGGCCGGGCAGCGACGTGGCCTACGTCGAGAGCGCCGTGGAGGGGCTGCTCGCAGCTTCGTCGGGGTGCGAGCAGGTCGCCCTCGGCGATCGGTCTGTGAGCGATCCGCGCTTTGACGGCCTGAACGGCGCGCAGCACCCCGGCAAGGCCGCCGGCGGCGGCGCGGGAGCGCAGCTGCTCGAAGAGATCGCAGGGTAGCCGTACCGCGATCTCGGGCGGTGACCTCGTCGCATGGGGTAGAAGCCCGGGTGGACATGTTTTAGTTTCCCCCTCCGGGGAACGCCCACAAGGAGATATCGTGACCGACGAGCTTCGACAGACTGCGGCCGCGCTGGTCGCCGAAGGCAAGGGAATCCTGGCCGCCGACGAGAGCAACGGCACAATGGACAAGCGCCTGAAGGCCGCGGGCGTGGAGCCCGGGGAGGAGATGCGGCGCGCGCTGCGCGACCTGTTGTTCTCCACCGAGGGCGTGGCAGACCACATCAGCGGGGTCATCCTCTACGACGAGACGTTCCGTCAGAGCACCGCGGACGACGTCCCTTTCCCCCGCCTGCTGCAAGACCAGGGCATCGTCCCCGGCATCAAGGTCGATACGGGCGCCAAGCCGCTGGCCGGAGCCGAGGACGAGAAGGTCACCGAGGGCTTGGACGGCCTGCGCGAGCGCTTGGCCGAGTACTACGAGGGCGGAGCCCGCTTTGCCAAGTGGCGTGCCGTGATCGAGATCGGCGACGGCCGACCCAGCCGCTACTGCGTGCACGTCAACGCGCACGCGCTCGCCCGCTACGCGGCGCTGTGCCAGGAGGCCGGAATCGTGCCGATCGTGGAGCCTGAGGTGCTCATGGACGGCGACCACACGATCGATCGCTCCGAGGAGGTCACCGCCACGGTGCTGGCCACCGTGTTCGGCGAGCTCCGTGAGCAGCGCGTGCTGCTCGAGGGGATGCTGCTGAAGCCCAACATGGTGCTGGCCGGTTACGAGTGCCCCGAGCAGCCCAACAACGACGAGGTAGCCGAGCGGACGCTGCGCTGCTTCCACCGCCACGTTCCGGCCGCGGTGCCCGGCATCGTCTTCCTCTCCGGCGGCCAGAGCGACGAGGACGCCACCGCGCGCCTGAACCTCATGAACCAGATGGGACCCCAGCCGTGGGAGATCAGCTTCTCCTACGGCCGCGGCCTGCAGGCGGCGGCGTTGACGACATGGCACGGCGACAGCGACAAGGTGCCTGCCGCACAGGCGCAGTACCGCCACCGCGCCCGCTGCACCGGTGCCGCGCGGCGCGGCGAGTACTCCGAGGACATGGAGCGCGAGCTGGTCGGCTCGTCCTGAGAGCGCGCTTCAAGCGGCTTCGAGGGCGCGCTTCAGGCGCCGGTGAAAGCGCCGGAACGCGACGAGCGTCGCGAGGACGACGACCGGCTCGAAGCGCTGCCAGGAGCCCTTCAGGCGGACGATCGGAGTGAAGGTCAGCCGCGTGCCGGCGGCCGACGGCTCGAAGTCCCAGCGCCCGTCGATCGGCGGGCCCTCGACCACGCGGATGTCGAATCGCCGTCCGGGCTCGTAGACGACGAACTCCGTGATCTCCACGCGGCGCCTGCCGAGGGCCTTGTGGACCTCGCGCAAGCGGGTCCCAGCGCCGAGCGGCCCCGGGGTGAGCTGAGCGACCTCCTCGGCGTCCTGCCAGGTCGACAGCTTCGACGGGTCGGTGAGGTAGGCGAACACCTCGTCGGGCGACCGTTCGATCTCGGTGCTCTGCGTTCGGTTCACCAACCGACTGTAGCCGAGCTCCACAGAACAGCGTGAGCTTGAACACATTTGTATTGGGTGCGGCTCTTCTGGAGGGACTTCAGAATGCCCGGATTTGCTGACGATTCGAGGCACCGGGGTTCTGTTTGCCAGCGAAAGCGCCGCTGTGGAGGCCGGGGAGAAACCCAAACTGCG
>JBPCJA010000311.1:0-9287 GCA_051005755.1 Solirubrobacteraceae bacterium | reverse complement strand
GGCAACGGGACGACGGTCGAGCTCGTCGCGCTCGCGCGCGAGATCGCCGGCGGCGTGCGCGACGCGTTCGGGGTGCAGCTCGTGCCCGAGCCGGTGTTCGTCGGGCAAGAGTGGGAGGGGTAGGGGGCCGCGAGGCGGCGGGCGCGACGGGGCGGGGCGGTGGTGACTCGATGGCGGCGAAGCCGCCAACGCCTGGGAACGGCAGCGATGAAGGAGGGGCGCGTCCGCCTGCGCGTGCGAGGGACGACGGGGGCGGACGGGCGAGCGGCAGCAGCGGCGGGCGGGCGGGGCGGGGCGGGGCGGTGGTGACTCGATGGCGGCGAAGCCGCCAACGCCTGGGAACGGCAGCGATGAAGGAGGGGCGCGTCCGCCTGCGCGTGCGAGGGACGGACGGACGGACGGCAGCCCCAGCCGCGGGCGCGGCGGGGCGGTGGTGACTCGATGGGCGGCGAGATCACCAACGCCTGGGAACGGCAGCGATGAAGGCGGGGCATCCGCCTGCGCGTGCGAGGGACGACCGGGGGCGGAGACCTCGGCCGCGCGTTTTCGGGGGTGTGTCGAATATCCCGCGTCTCCACCGGGTTATTCGACACACGCCCAGGGCCGTACTCACGATTTGGCGAGTTTCCAGCTCCCACGCCGAACAACTCGCCAATCGCCGCGGCCGCGCCACCCCGCCCCGGTCTCCCTCCCTCAATGCCCGCCGTTCGCCAGCGCCAGCACCACCCCCGGCCAGAGAGTCACCGCCCGGATCACCCAGCGCCAGCGCCACCCCGCCCGCGAGTCGCCACAAAGCATCCCCCCTCAGTCCGCGCGCGCCTCCACCAGCCTTCGCCCCAGCGCGTCGATGTCGCCGGCGCCGAGCACGAGGCAGAGGTCGCCTGGGCGCAGCGTCGCGCGCAGCAGGAGCTCGGCCTCGTCGAACCCCGGTGCCCAGGCGACCGGGCGCCCGCGCGCGGCGTCGGCGGCGGCCGCGGCGACGAGCAGTCCGCTGACACCGGGGAAGTCCTGCGCGCGCTCGCGCGCGGGGTAGACGTCGAGGACGCACGCAGCGTCGGCGAGCGCGAGCGCGGCGCCGAACTCGCGCGCGAGCAGCTGCGTGCGCGAGTAGAGGTGAGGCTGGAACGCGGCGACGACGCGCCGGTGGCCGAGCGTGCGCGCTGCCGCGATCGTCGCGCGCAGCTCCGTCGGGTGGTGGGCGTAATCGTCGACGACGAGCGCGCCGGCCGCGGTGACCCCCAGCCGCTCGAAGCGCCGGCCCGCGCCGCGGAAGTCGGCCAGCGTGCCGGCGAGCTGCTCCGGGCGCGCGCCCGCGATGACGCACGCCGTCAGCGCCGCTGCGGCGTTGGCGACGTTGTGAGCGCCCGGCACCGGCAGCGCCACCTCCTGACCGGCCCACGCAAAGCACGAGCCGCCGTCCTGCAACGCGATCTCCGACGCGCCGTAGAACGCCGCCTCGACGATGTCCACCCGATCGAGGAACGCCTCGGCGTCGGCCGTGTCGGCGACGATCCGGCGCAGGGCGTTGCGCAGGAAGTCCCCGAACGCCCGCTCGAGCTCGACGTGCGACGCGTACGTCGTGTGGTGGTCGAGCTCGATGTTCGTCACGACCGCGACCTCCGGCGTGAGCTCCAGGAACGAGCGGTCGGACTCGTCGGCCTCGACGACGAGCCATTCGCCGGCGCCGGCGGCGGCGTTCGTGCCGGTCGTCGTGAGCTCGCCGCCGATGACGTACGAGGGCTCCCAGCCGAGCGCCAGCAGCGCGTGGACGGCCATCGATGCCGTTGTCGTCTTGCCATGCGTGCCCGCGACGGCGATCGTGCGCCGCAGGCGGCTGAGCTCGCCGAGCAGCGCGCCGCGGTGAAGCTCGCTCAGGCCGCGCTCACGGGCCGCCGCGCGCTCGGGGTTGGCCGCGGGGATCGCGGTCGACACGACGAGCTCGACGTCGTCGCCGACGGGCACGTTGGCGGCGTCGTGGCCGACGCGCGCGTCGATCCCGGCGGCGCGGACGCGCTCAAGGTAGGCCGAGTCGGCGCGGTCGGAGCCGGTGACCTGGGCGCCGAGCCCGGCTGCGACAAGCGCCAGGCCGCTCATCCCCGCCCCGCCGAGGCCGACGAAGTGCAGCCGCCGGCCGCTCCACTCCGAGCTCATCGGCGGCGCACCACGGCGGCCGCGAGTACCTCGTCGGCGACCGCCTGCGCGGCGTCCGGCCGCGCCAGCGCCGCCGACGCGGCCGCCATCGACGCAAGCCGCGACGGATCGCCGAGCAGCGCGCCGACCTCCTGGCCCAGACGCGCGGCATCCAGCTGCGCGTCGGGGACGACGACGGCCGCGCCCGCCGCGGCCATCCAGCGCGCGTTGGAGGTCTGGTGGTCGGCGCTGGCAAACGGAAAGGGCACGAGGATCGCCGGCTTGCCCGCCGCCGCGATCTCGAAGATCGAGCCGCCCGCGCGCGAGACGCAGAGGTCGCAGGCCGCGAGCGCGTCGCCGAAGTCGTCGATGTACGGGCGCAGGTCGTAGTGCGGGCCGCCGACGCGCGGCGCGAGCGCCTCGTGGTCGCGCGCACCGGCCGCGTGCAGGACGCGGAAGGGCGCCGCGCGGAACGCCTCGACGGCGGCCTCGTTGATCGTGCGGGCCCCGAGCGAGCCGCCGAAGACGAGCACGCACAGCTCGCCCTCCGCCAGGCCGAAGCGTGCACGCGCGACGGCGGGATCGCTCGCCGGCGGCGGCACCGGACGACCGGTCATGCGATAGCGCGGGCCGTCGCGGCTCTCGATCGGGAACGCGAGGCAGACGCGCCGCGCCCGCCCGGCAAGCAGCCGGTTGGACATGCCCAGGTGGCTGTCGGCCTCGGTGAGCACGAGCGGGATGCGCCGCGTGAGCGCCGCCAGTCCGACCGGGCCGGCGACGTAGCCGCCGCCGCCGAGCACGACCGCCGGGCGCAGCTCGCGCAGGATCCGGTGCGCCGCCGCGATCGCCGCGCCGGCGAGCAGGACCGCGCGCGCCGCGCGCAGGGGATTCGTCCGGCTCAGCCCCTCGACGCGGATCGTGCGCAGCTCATAGCCGGCGGCCGGGACGAGCTCCGCCTCCGCGCGCTCACCGCCGACGAAGACGACGTCAGCGCCCGCCGCCCTCAACCGCTCGGCGACCGCCAGCGCGGGCACCACGTGCCCGGCCGTCCCGCCCGCTGCGATGAGCACTCTGTGCACCACGTGATCCTTGCGCATCGCCGGGCGACGAGTCCGGCACGGGCAGCGACGCCAGGTGGCTCGTGCTGCGCGCGGCGACGTTCAGCAGCAGGCCCATCGTCGCCAGCAGGACGAGCAGGCTGCTCGACCCCGAGGAGATGAACGGCAACGGCACGCCGGTCAGCGGCGCGATCCCGAGGACGGCGAAGACGTTCAGCAGCGCCTGGCAGAGGATGAGCGCCGTCAGGCCCGCGGCCAGCAGCTGCGTGTAGCGCGTCCGGGCCGCCTTCGCCGTTCGCAGGCCCGCGTAGCCGATGAGCCCGTAGAGGAACAGCAGCCCGCAGACGCCGGCGACGCCGAGCTCCTCGCCGATGACGGCGAGGATGAAGTCCGTGTGCGCCTCGGGGAGGTAGAAGACCTTCTGCACCGACTCGCCCAAGCCGACGCCGAAGAGCCCGCCGGAGCCGAGCGCGATCTGCCCCTGCACGGACTGAAAGCCGGAGGAGTCGGCGTGCGCCCAGGGGTCGATGAAGGCCGTCACCCGCGCGGCGCGGTACGGCTCGACGACGATGAACAGCGCGACGAGCACGGCGCCGACGAGGGCGATCTTGCCCAGCAGCGCCAGCGGGACGCCGGCGACGAGCAGGAGCGCGCCCATCGTGAAGGCGATGACGAGCGCGGTGCCGAGGTCGGGCTGGGAGGCGACGAGCACGACCGCCGCGCCGGCGACGACCAGCAGCGGGCCGGCGGCGCCGTCCTTGAGCGACTGCAGTCGCGACGGATTCGTGGCCAGCAGCCCCGTGGCGTAGAGGACGAGCGCAAGCTTCATGAGCTCCGACGGCTGGAACTGCAGCGGCCCGGCGCCGATCCAGCGCCGCGCGCCGTTGACCTCGACGCCGATGCCGGGGATCTTGACGACCAGCAGCGCTACGAACGACACGACCAGCAGCGCCGGGGTCACACGCGGCAGGAGCTCCAGGCCCCCGCGCGCGAGCAGCTGCAAGACGACGAGACCGACGGCGCCGAACGCGAGGTACTTCACGAGGTAGACGGTGCCGTCGCCCTGCCCCTCCAGCAGGGTGCGCGCCGAGGACGCGCTGTAGACCATGACCGCGCCGGCGGCGAGCAGGCAGAGCGTCGCCGTGAGGAGGATGTTGTACTCGACCGGCTTCGGGACGCGCCCGGATCTGGGGGCGGCGGCGGCAAGGCGGGGGCGCCGGGCGGCGAGAGCCATCCGATCGGCGTTCGACAGCCGCGGGCGGAGTCCTACTCCGAGGCCATGTGCAACAGCTCACAGCGCCGCACCGCCGTCCGTGCGATGCTCGCCGGCCATGACCATGGCGTTCGTCCTCGCCGCAGGAACCTGGATCTTCTTCGGGTTCATCCTCGCGCTCTTCTTCGCCGTCGCCCACGGCTATTACTCGCGCAGCGGCAGCGCGATCAACCAGCGCCCGTACCACGACGCCCACGGCGATGCCCCCGGCGCCGCCATCCCGAGCACGCTCGGCCGCGACGTCGAGCGCCGGGACTACTCGCGCGGCACGCGCTGACGCCGTGGCGGTCGCGTGGGGACTGCTGTCGACGGCCCGGATCAACGGTGCCGTCATCGCCGGCGCACGCGCGACGGAGCTCGCCGACGTCGTCGCCGTCGCAAGCCGCGACGGCGAGCGCGCGCAGGACTACGCCGAGCAGTTCGGCATCCCGCGTGCGCACGGCTCCTACGAGGCGCTGCTCGCCGACCCCGAGGTCGAGGCGGTCTACGTCTCGCTGCCCAACGCCCTGCACGTCGACTGGACGGTCCGCGCCCTGGAGGCCGGCAAGCACGTGCTCTGCGAGAAGCCGATGGACCGCCGGCCGCAGGAGGTCGCACGAGCGTTCGACGTGGCCGAGCGCCGGGACCTCGTCCTCAGCGAGGCGTTCATGTGGCGCCACCACCCGCAGACGCGGCGCATGCGCGAGCTCTTGCACGAGGGGGCGATCGGCGACGTGCGCCTCATTCGCGGCTGCTTCTCGTTTCCGGTCGCGGCCGGGGTCGACATGCGGCTCGACGCCGCGCTGCACGGCGGCTCGCTGCTCGACGTCGGCTGCTACTGCGTCAGCGCCGCGCGGCTGGCGACGGGCGACGAGCCCGTGAGCGTGCTCGCCGAGCGAGTGACGGGACCGAGCGGCGTCGACGTCCGCTTCGCCGGCGTCCTGCGCTTCGACGGCGATGTGCTCGCCATCCTGGACTGCGGCATCGACCTCCCCGCCCGCCACGAGCTCGAGATCGTCGGGTCGCAGGGGCGGCTCGTGCTCGCCGACCCCTGGCACTGCCGCAATCCGCTCATCTCGCTGGAGCGCGACGGCAAGCCGTGGTTCGTGGAGATCGAGGCCGCCGACAGCTACCGCCTGCAGCTCGAGGACGTGTCGGCGGCGATCCGCGGCGAGCGTGCGCCGCTGCTCGGCCGCGCGGACGCGCTCGGGCAGGCGCACGCGATCGCGGCGCTCGAGCGCTCCGCCGACGAGGGGCGGGCGGTGGCGGTCGGATGAGCGACGTCCGGCGCCTCCTCGCAGCTCGCTACGCCACAAGCTCCTTGAAGGCGCGCCCCCGGGCCTCGTAGTCGGCGAACTGGTCGAAGCTCGCGCAGGCGGGCGACAGCAGCACGACCTCGCCGGCCCTCGCCGCCGCGCGGGCGCGGGCGACGGCGGTCCGCAGGTCGCCGCAGGGCTCGCCGCCGACCTCGCGCGCGAGCTGCTCGGAGGCGTCGCCGATGAGGTAGACGGCGTGGGCGCGGCCGCGCAGCGCGGAGAAGTCCTGGCCCTTGCCGCGGCCGCCGAGGATGAGGTGCACCGGCGCCTCGAAGCTCGCGAGCGCGACGAGCGTCGAGGCGACGTTCGTCGCCTTCGAGTCGTTGACGTAGAGCACCCCCTCGACCGTGGCCACCTCCTCGAGGCGGTGCTGGACCCCGGCGAACGTGCGCAGCCCGGCGCGCACGGCGTCGCGGTCGATCCCGCGGGCAAGCGCGATCGCCGCGGCGGCGGCCGCGTTGGCGCGGTTGTGCGCGCCGCGCAGGCGGATCTCGTCGTGTGCGACGAGCGGCTCGTCGTCCCACCACAGGTGGCCGGCGCGATCGTCGAGCTCGCCGCCGGGGCCGAACGGGACGCGCCGCGCGCAGCCGCCGAGGTCCTCGACGCCGAGGCCGGCCGGCGCGACGGCGACGTCGTCGTTGCCCTGATGGGCGAAGACCCGCAGCTTCGACGAGAGGTAGTCCTCGAATGTGCCATGGCGGTCGAGGTGGTCGGCCTGCACGTTGAGCAGCACCGCTCCCTCGGGCGCGAAGTCCAGCGTGTCCTCGAGCTGGAAGGAGCTCGTCTCGCAGACGACCACCGCCTCCGCAGGCAGCGACCCGGCGAGGCCGCTCACCGCGGTGCCGACGTTCCCGGCGACCGCGACCGCCCGGCCCGCCTCGCGGTGGATGTGGCCGAGCAGCTCGACCGTCGTCGTCTTGCCGTTCGTGCCCGTGACGGCGACGAACTCGTTGGGCAGCAGGCGCCAGCCCAGCTCGAGCTCGCCGAGGACCGGGATGCCGCGCTCGCGGGCGGCCGCGACGACCGCCGCCTCGCGCGGCACGCCGGGCGACTTCACGACCGCCCGCGCATGCGCCAGGAACGCGAGCCCGTCGGTCCGCACGTGGGCCTCGAGCCCGTCCGGTACGTCGGGGCTGCCCGCATCGACGGCCACGACCCGCTCGCCGCGCGCCAGCAGCGCGCGCCCGGCGGCGATCCCCGAGCGCGCGAGCCCGACGACGAGCCAGGGGCCGGAGGGCAGCGGCGGGCGCGGGCGCTCAGACAACGGACTGCTGGTACAGCGTGAAGCCGATCGCGCTGCAGATCGCGGCGACGATCCAGAAGCGCAGGATGATCTTCGTCTCCGACCAGGCCATGAGCTCGAAGTGGTGGTGGATCGGCGCCATGAGGAAGACCCGCTTGCGGAACGTCTGAAACGAGAAGACCTGGATGACCACGCTCAGCGCCTCGACGACGAAGATCCCGCCGATGAGGATGAGCAGGATCTCGGTCTTCGTCATGACCGCCAGGCCGGCGATCGCGCCACCGAGCCCGAGCGAGCCGGTGTCGCCCATGAAGATCGTCGCCGGGAAGGCGTTGAACCACAGAAACCCGACGCACGCGCCGACGAGGCAGGCCGACAGGAGCGCGAGGTCGTGCTGGCCGGTCGTGATGAACGTGATCCCGATGTAGGTCAGCAGCACGATCGCCGCGCAGCCGGCGGCAAGCCCGTCCAGGCCATCGGTGAGGTTGACGGCGCTCGTCGTCCCGGCGACGACGACGTAGATGAGGACGAGGAACGGGATCCCGCCAAGGAAGCTCAGGTCGACCTGGTAGTCGATGACCCGCAGCCGCAGCGTCTGCGGGAGCCCCGCCTTCTCGGTCGCGATCCACCACAGCCCGAGCGAGATGAGGATCGTCAGCCCGAGCTTCATCCGCGCGTTGAGGCCGAGCGAGCGGCGCCGCACGATCTTCATGTAGTCGTCGGCGAAGCCGATCAGCGCGCAGCCCATCGCCGCGCCGTAGACCCCGATCGCGCGCCAGTCGTACTCCGACAGGATCAGGAACGGGATCGAGATCGCCGCGAAGATGATGATCCCGCCCATCGTCGGCGTACCGGCCTTGACGTGGTGGCCCTCGGGTCCCTCGGCGCGGATGAACTGGCCGAACTCGCGCTCGCGCAGGAACGCGATGAACTTCGGCGACAAGAAGATGCAGATCAGCAGCGCCGCGGTGCCCGCGATGAGAACCTCCCCCATGCCGGTGCGCATCTACGACTTCGCGGCCGCCGCTTGCAGGCCCTGGGCGACGACCTCCAGGCCGACGCCCCGCGAGCCCTTGACGAGCACAGTGTCGCCGGGGCGCAGCAGCTCGCGCGCGAGCTCGGCGGCCTCGGCCGCGTGGGGGACGGCGTGCAGCTCGCCGTCGAACTCGAGCCCCATCTGCATGGCCAGCGGCCCGACGGTGACGAGCACGTCGACGCCGCGCTGCGCCGCGTGCGCCCCGATCTCGGCGTGGAAGCGCGCCTCGTCGGGGCCGAGCTCGAGCATGTCGCCGAGCACGGCGACGCGGCGCCCCTCGGTGGTCGCACGCAGGTCGACGAGGGCGGCTCGCATCGACATCGGGTTGGCGTTGTAGCAGTCGTCGATGACGACGATCGGCCCCGGAAGCTCGATCCGGTCGCCGCGCAGCGCGCTGAGCTTCACGTCGAGCATCCCTCGTGGCCGCGCGCCCACCGCCTGCGCCGCGGCCAGCGCCGCGAGGGCGTTGAGGCGCATGTGCGCGCTGGCGAACGGCAGCTCGAGGCCGTCCAGCGACGCCACGTCGCCGCCCTCGCCGAACGTCACGACGCGCAGGTCGTCGCGGCGGTGGACGTCGAGCAGCGGCTCGCCGGCGGGCACCACCGCCGTCGCGCCGGGGCGCATGTCGTACAAGAGCTCGGCCTTCGCCGCCGCGATCGCCTCGAGCGACCCGAGCAGCTCGAGGTGCACCGGCCCGACGTTGACGATCACCCCGATGTCGGGCTCGGCGATCGCGGTGAGCTCCGCGATCTGCCCGCTGCCGCGCATCGCCATCTCGAGCACGAGCGCTTCGGTCCCCGCGGGCGCGCCGAGGATCGTCAGCGGCAGCCCGATCTCCGTGTTGCGGTTCTGCTCGCTCGCGACGACGCGGCGGTCCTGGCGCAGCATCGCCGCCAGCAGGTCCTTCGTCGACGTCTTGCCGGTCGAGCCGGTGATCGCGAGCACCTGCGCGCCGAGCTCTCGCCGCCATGCCCGCGCCATCGACCCAAGCGCGGCGAGCGGATCGTCGGCGCAGACGACCACGCCGGGCGCGGCGCAGCGCGCGTCGCTGACGTGTTCCGGCGCGACGATGGCGCCCCACGCCCCGGCGTCCAGCGCGTGCGGCGCGAACCGTCCGCCGTCCGTGTTCGAGCCCTGCAGCCCGACGAACAGGTCTCCGGGACGCACGTCGCGCGAGTCGATCGTCACGCGCAGCGGGCCGGGGCCGGCGGCGCGACCGCGGCAGGCCGCGGCCGGCGGCGCCGCGGCGAGC
>JBPCJA010000310.1:0-4204 GCA_051005755.1 Solirubrobacteraceae bacterium | reverse complement strand
GACCACCTCGCTCGCCGCAACCCCGAACGCCAGACCAAACGCCTCGTCGCTCAACTCCAACGGCTCGGGCACAGCGTCACGCTGCAGCAGGCAGCGGCGTAGGCGCAGGCGCATTTTCCTTTCAGCGACGGTGGCGCGCAACGCGCGCACAGGACGCCCCGCGAGATCCGCCGTCAACGCCGAGCACCGGCGAGCGCGCGCGTCAAGCGCGCGCTGCGGGCAGGACCCATCCGATCATCGCGACGTAGTGTACGGCGGCGGCTGCGATGACGAGTGCATGGAAGACCTCGTGAAACCCGAAGGTGTGTGGCCAGGGGTCTGGGCGTTGCCGCGCGTACACGACCGCGCCGACGGAGTACAGGATTCCGCCGGCCGCGAACAGCGCCAGCGGGACGACATCGAGCGCGCCCACGAGCTGGGGCAGCGCGATTGCGGCAATCCATCCGAGGGCGAGATAGCTGCCGGCAACGACGGTGCGCGGCGCGTCGATCCATCCGAGCGAAAACGTCACCCCTGCCAGGGCCCCGGCCCAGGCTCCCGCCAACAACAGCCACGCGACGATGCCATGCAGGAGAATCAGAGCCACGGGGGTGTAGCTGGCGGCAATGAACACGAAGATGGTGCTGTGGTCGATGCGGCGCAACAGCGACTTGAACCGCGCGGGCCCCGGCCAGCGGTGGTAGAGCGCCGAGCCACCGAACAGCCCGACAAGACCGGCTCCATACACGATGAGCGCGAAGGCGGCGGTACCGCTGGGCGCAAGCGCCACAATCACGCTCGCCGCGCCAATCGCGGCGAGGAACGCGACCGCGTGCGAGACGCCGCGCAATCGCGGCACGACTTCCGTGCTCTCGTGTGTGCCCACCTCCGACGAGCATAGAGCGGAGGGGGTGGGGGCTGGGTCGTCCCTGCGGCCGACCAGCGGTCGCGGCCGACTAGCGGTTGTGCCCGAGAAGCTCGTCGACGCTCGGCTGCTCTCTCACGATCTCGACGACCGATCGTGCGTTCTCGACGACCTCTTCCTTTGACGGCAGGCTGCCCAGCACATCCTCCCAAGGAGGGCGCTCGCGATCTCGCGGCTCAGTTAACCGCGGAATGTCTGGTCCTCGCCGACCATCGGCAGGATCGGTCATGCAGGCGGTGCTACCCGATGTCGGCCCTGGGGGGAGTGAAACCCAATTAAGCGCAGCGTCCGAGGCAGAAGTGGTAACTCCTCCGGGCCAATCCTGCACAAAAGCGGCAGCGACGCAGCCCTGCGCAGCATTGGATCCGCTGGTCGTGGCGCATGTGCAGCGCACAGCGCAGCACGGACGCCACGACTGCCGCGACTCCGGCAGCGGGATGGTCGCCCGAGCCTGTTCAGCCTGCGGGCAGCCCAGCCCAGCTCAGTGCCTGCCGGCAGGTATGGACGGCATCGGCCGGTAGCCTCGTGACCCATGAGCGACGAGCGATCCGACCGCCGCTGGAGCAGCGGTTTCCAGCGGTCTGCCGCGGTTCCTGGATCGCCTGCGGAGTAATGCCCGCGGAGGGAGCGATGCAGACACGGATGACAGCGCCGGCGCAGGTCCCTCCGGCTCCGCAGGCCCTACGGCGCGCCGTTCATCTCCGCGATGTCGTCAAGACGTTCGTGCCGCCACGGCGCGCCGCGGCGCCCGTCACGGCACTGGACGGCGTCTCGCTCGACGTGCAACCGGAGGAGATCGTCGCCGTCGTCGGCCCCAGCGGCTGCGGCAAGACGACGCTCCTGGAGCTCGTCTGCGGACTCGTCGCGCCGGACGCCGGGACCGTCGATGCGGCGCCCGCGGCGTTCATGGCCCAGCGCGACCTGCTGCTGCCGTGGGCAAGCGCGCTCGAGAACGCGGCGCTCGCCCTGCGTGTCGGCGGCGTCGCCCGCGACGTTGCCCGCGACCGCGCCGCGTCGCTCCTGCGCGACTTCGGCCTCGGGGGCTTCGAGGGTGCGCGCCCCCACGAGCTGTCGGGCGGGATGCGCCAGCGCGTCGCGTTCGCCCGCACGCTGCTCGCCGGGCGCCCCGTCCTCTGCCTCGACGAGCCGTTCGCCGCGCTGGATGCGCTGACGCGTTCGGAGATGCAGGGCTGGCTCGCCGGCGCGCTCGCCGCCGACCCGCGCACGGTCGTCATCGTCACCCACGACGTCGAGGAGGCGATCGTCCTCGCCGACCGTGTCGTCGTGCTCTCTCCCCGGCCCGGACGCGTCGTGGTGACGCTCGACGTGGACGTGCCGCGCCCACGCCGGCGCACCGACCCGCAGCTCGTCGCGCTGCGCGCGCGGGCGCTCGCGGAGCTCGGCTTGTAGGGAGGACGAGCGCTTGGTCTCCGCCACTGACACCATGACGAGCAACGGCGCGCGGTCATGAGCGCAGCCGTGCTCGTGCTGCTCGCGCTCGCCGGCGGCTGGGAGGCCTACGCGCGCCTCAGCGGCATCGACGAGTTCGTCCTGCCGGCGCCGAGCGCGGTCGCGACGGCGCTCGTCGACGATCGTGCGCTGCTGTGGAGCAACTTCACGGTCACGGCCGGTGAGATCGCGGCCGGGATCGGCGCGGCGCTCGTGCTCGGCCTCGCGTCCGCGGTCGCGATCCACTTCTCGCCGGCGCTGCGGCGCAGCCTGTACCCGCTGCTCGTCGGGTCGCAGACGCTGCCGATCCCGATCGTCGCGCCGCTGCTCGTCGTCTGGTTCGGCTTCGGCCTGACCCCGAAGATCGCGATCGTGGCCCTCGTCTGCTTCTTCCCGATCGTCGTCCCGACGCTCGACGCCCTCGGTCGCGTCGATGCCGACCTGCGCAAGCTCATGCGCAGCTTCGGCGCGACGCGCTGGCAGACGTTCCGGATCGTCGAGGCCCCGGCTGCGCTGCCGGGGCTGTTCACCGGCGCGAAGCTCAGCGTCGCGATCGCGACGATCGCCGCCGTGCTCGCCGAGCAGGCGGGCTCCGAGGAGGGGCTCGGCCACCTCGTCCTGCAGGCGCTGCCGCAGTTCGAGACCCCGCGTGCCTACGCCGCCGTGTTCCTCCTGGCCGCCTTCGCCGTCCTGCTCTTCGGACTGCTCGTGCTCGCCGAGCGCCGGCTGCTGCCCTGGACCGTCCAACCGAGAGGAACCGCCCCGTGACCCGCCGCGCCCTGCCCGCCGTGCTCTGCGTCCTGCTCGTCCTCGGCCTCGCCGCCTGCGGCGAGCGCGAGGAGCCGGCCGGCGGCGCGCGCTCGCCCGAGCGCGTCGATCTCGTCCTGGACTACGTCCCCAACGCGGACCACGCCGGCATCTACACGGCGATTGGCACGGGCGAGTTCAGGACGGCCGGGCTCGACGTGCGGCCGCACGCGCCGTCGGATCCCGCGGCGCCGCTGAAGCTCCTCGCCGCAGGCCGCGCCGACCTCGCGATCTCCTACGAGCCCGAGCTGCTGCTCGCGCGCGCCAAGGGCGCCAAGCTCGTCTCGATCGGCGCGCTCGTGCAGAAGCCGCTGACGTCGCTGATCTCGGTCGGCCGCAAGGCGATCCGCGAGCCCGGGCAGCTCGAGGACAAGAAGGTCGGCACGGCGGGGATCCCCTACCAGGACGCCTACCTCAAGACGATCGTCAAGCAGGCCGGCATCGACCCAGCGCGGGTGCAGTCGATCAACGTCGGCTACAGCCTCACGCCGGCCCTTGTGTCCAAGCGCGTCGACGTCGTGCTCGGGATGTTCTGGAACATCGAAGGCGTGCAGCTCGCGCGCCAGCACCGCGACCCGCGGATCCTGCGCATGGAGCAGCTCGGCGTGCCGACGTACAACGAGCTCGTCGTCGTGGCGCGCGAGCAGGACGTCCGCTCGCCCGGGCCGCTGCTGCGCCGCTTCATGCGCGCGCTCGCCCGCGGCCACGCGCGGCTGCGCGCCGATGTGAACACAGGGGTCGACGAGCTCGTGAAGGCCAACCCCGACCTCGACCGCGGCCTGCAGGAGGCGCAGGTCAAGGCGACGCTGCCGGTCTTCTTCCCGAGCGACGGCGACCGTCCGTTCGGCTTCCAGGATCCCGCGCAGTGGCGGCGGTATGCGACGTGGATGAGCGACAACGGCCTGCTGGAACGCCCCGATACGGCGCAGCGGGCGTTCACGAACGAGTTCCTGCCGGGCGAGGGCATCTGACGCTGAGCAGGCGCACGCTCTCGCTGCGCGAGGCGCGCCGCCTCGCCCTGCACGCACAGGGACTGGCGAGCGC
>JBPCJA010000309.1:0-7922 GCA_051005755.1 Solirubrobacteraceae bacterium | reverse complement strand
GCGTGATGCCGTTGACCCCGGCCGTCAACTTGGCCGTCTCGCCGAAGGGGAGCTTGATCTGGTCGCCGTTGACCGCGAAGACCCGGACGATCTCCCCGAAGGCGAGGGTGACGATCGCGATGTAGTCGCCGCGCAGGCGGAGGGTGGGCAGCCCGATGATGACCCCGCCGATCATGCAAACGCTCATCGCCGCGACGATCACGATCAGGAAGTTCGCGTGGATGCCGGGAAGGTTCGTGACGAACCCCCCGACGCCGAGGTGCACGTTGGCGTCGGCGAAGAATCCCGACGCGAACCAGCCGACGGTGTAGGCGCCGAGCGCGAAGAACGCGACGTAGCCGAGGTCGAGCAGGCCGGCGAAGCCGACGACGACGTTCAGCCCGAGGGCCATGATCACGAAGGCCAGCGCGACGATGCAGTCGCTCAGGAAGCCGGAGATCGGGTCGAGCAGGAAGGGCAGGAGGATCGCGAAGAGCGCGACGACCACGAAGGCGAGCTTGCCGACGATCGGCGGCACGCCGCTGTCCAGCGAGTACTTCTTGGGGGGCGGAGCCTGCTCCGCCGGGTTCGCGATGGCCATCAGCCCGCCTCCCTCGTCTCTTCTCCGATGAGCCCGGAGGGCTTGAACACCATCACGAGCACCAGGTAGCCGAACACGATCGCCGGCGTCCACTCCGTGCCGATCCGGTTGTCGGAGATCTGCTGGATGACGCCGATGATGAGGCCGCCGAGGACGGCGCCCTTGATGTTGCCGATGCCGCCCATGACGGCCGCGGTGAAGGCGATGAGCCCCGCCTGGAAGCCCTGGAAGAACCAGATCGTCGTCTGGTACAGGGCGAACATGAGGCCCGCGGCGCCGGCGAGCATGCCGCCGATCAGGAACGTCAGCGAGATCGTCGTGTCGACGTTGATGCCCTGCAGGCGGGCGGCGTCCGGGTCCTGCGCGGTTGCGCGCATGGCCTTCCCGAGGCGCGACGTGTTGATGAACGTGATCATGCCGATCACGAGCGGGATCGTCACGAGGATCGCCAGCAGGTCGGCGCGCTGGATCACGACGCCGAAGACCGTCGTGACCTCCTGCTGGGCGCGGATGAGGTTGGGCACGGAGGCCGGCGACCCGCCGCGCCACAGCAGGCCGACGTTCTGCAGGATGAACGAGAAGCCGACCGCCGTGATGAGCGGCGCGAGCTTGGGCGCGTTGCGCAGCGGCCGGTAGGCGACGCGTTCGATCATGACGTTCAGCGACGCGCAGGTGAACATCGCGACGATCAGCGTCACGCCGAGGCCGGCGACGAGGCCCGGCACACCGGTGGTGAGCGTCAGGCCGAGCGCGCCCCAGAAGCTCGCGGCGACGAACGAGCCGATCATGAAGACCTCGCCGTGGGCGAAATTGATCAGCTCGATGATCCCGTAGACGAGCGTGTAGCCGAGCGCGATGAGCGCCCAGATCGCGCCGTTGGAGATCCCGTCCATGAGGTTGTTGCCCAGCCGGCTGAGATCGCCGTCGTCGCTGAGGTCCTGGATGCCGTAGACGACCGGCAGCACGAGCAGCGCGAGGATGAGGCCGAAGCGCTCGAGGAACGAGCGCGCTGCGGCGACGGCGCTGCGCTGGCTCAGGGGCACCGACGGGAGGTTCATGATGTTCTCGGACCGGCGGCAGGGGCGTGGCTCGCGCCGC
The DNA here is from genome assembly GCA_051005755.1 of Solirubrobacteraceae bacterium. Lineage (GTDB taxonomy): Bacteria > Actinomycetota > Thermoleophilia > Solirubrobacterales > Solirubrobacteraceae > CADCVQ01. Next base: position 6,244 of record JBPCJA010000309.1, on the reverse strand, counting down.
GCCCCCGCCGGGTCCGGGTCGGATCTAGGCGGCCGCGCCCTCGATGACCTTGTCGAACACCAGCTTGCCGCTATCGATCTTGTACAGACCGTAGTCGGTCAGCGTGGTGTCGCCGTTGGAGTCGATGTCGTAGGTGCCGAGCACGCTCTGGCGGCCCTTGGTGTTCTTCAGCACCTGGTCGATGACGGCCTGACGATCGTTGCCCTTCGCCCCCACGGCCTCGATCGAGTCGAGGATCAGGTCCATCGCCTCGTAGCCGTAGATCGCGTACGGGTCGGGACGCTCGACGTTGTACGTCGTCTTGTAGTCGGCAAAGAACTTCTTGCCGTCAGGCGGGAAGCCGGCCGGGTCGAGGGTGGCAATCGTGCCCTTGAAGCGCGGCGCGATGTTCGCCGGCAGGCCCTTCTTCGGGTCGGCGGTGTCGTTGAGGACGACCGCGTCTCCACCGTAGAGCTTGGCGTTGGGCAGCGTCGTGCCCGCGTCCTTGAGCAATTGGACGGCGTTATTCTCGATCTCGCCGGTGGTGGAGATGCAGTCCGCCTTGACGCCGGATAGCAGCGAACGGTAGTTGGGCGCCTTGATGTCGATGCCTTTGTCGCCCAGCATCTTCAGGCCCTGCTTGTCGGCCTCGAGCTTGAGGTTGCGGCCCAGGCCGGCGCTGTAGGTCGTCTTGGTGTTGTAGTTCTGAAACGACGTGCAGCCGTCGTCCTTCATCGCCTTGACCATCGCGGCCGCCTGAATCGTGTCCTTCGGGACGACGCGCGCGTAGGTGCGCTTGCGAGTCGGGTAGTACTTGTTGGGCTCGTTGGCCTCGGAGCCCGGCTCGTCGGTCGTCAGCCCGACGTACGTGTTCGCCGGGCTGACCTGAAGGATCTTGGCCTTGTTGGTGATCGGCAGCGAGACCTTCGTCATGCCGGAGTTGTAGGCGCCGAGAACGGCGATCGTGCGCTTGTCGCGAACCGCTACGCGCGCGTTCTGCGCCTCCTTGCCCTCGTCGGCGGCTCCGGTCGACGCAAGCGAGTCGTCGAGCGACTTGTAGTTGATCGTGAAGTCGCCGACCTTGCCTCCGCGCTGCTTGAGCGCGAGCTTGGCGCCGTTGACGATCGCCTTCGTCTGCTGCTGGGAACCGCCCTGAAGCGGCAGGGTCGAGTAGATCGTGAGCGTCTTGCCCGATACGGCGCCGGCGCTGCCCCCCGAGTCCTTGTTGTCGTCGCCACAGGCCGCAACCCCAAGCGCCAGCACGGGCAGCAGCGCGGCGGTCAGGATTGCTCGATTCGAGCGCAAGATGGATCCTCCTTGAAGGGCTGACAGCTGAGAGCCGGCCGATCCTACACCGGTTATCGCCCAGTTCGCGCGGGTTGCTCGAGGCCCTGCAAGGTTCAGCGTCTCACCTTCAGGACCTTGTCGAGTACGAGGCCAGGTCGTGTGACGCGATTGCCGGCGAACGTGCTCAGGCTCGTGTCGCCGAAGCGGTCGATCGAGTACGTGCCGAGCACCGACCGGCGGTCGCGCATGGCAAAGAACGCGGCGGCCACGGAGCGACGGTCGTTGCCCTTCGCGCCCGCGTCGCGGATCGAGTCGAGGATGACGCGCGTCGCCTCGTAGGCCTGCAGCGCATCGGGCGCCGGATGGCGGCCGAACGTCGTACGAAAACGGGTGTCGAACTCGCGGGCGGCGGGCGGCAGCAGCCGCAGCGGCAGTTCCGGCGAGGTGACCCTCATGCGCCGCGCCACCGCGGGCCGAAGCGTCCGGACGAAGGCGTCGTCGGCGACGGCGGCCGAGCCGAAGAGCAGCAGGTTGCGATCGGCCGCCGCGACGGCCTCGTAGATGCGGGCGGCCCCGGCGGCCGTGTCACCGGCGAACAGGAACGCGTCGGCGTCAAGCGACGCGACATCCGCCGCACGACCCCTGAGGTCGGCCGTACGAGCGTCGATGCGTCCGCGGTCGAGGACCTGGATGCCCTGGCGGGACGCCGCCTGGACGATCTGGTCGGCGAGCCCGCCGCCGTAGAGGTCGCGGTCGGCGAGCAGCGCCAAGCGGCGCACCCCCTCAGCCTTCATGTAGCCGACGAGCGCCGACGCCTGGACGTGGTCGGCCGGCACGACCCGCCCAAACGTGCGCCGCCCCGAGGGGTAGAAGCGCTCGGGCTCGGCCGGGCGCCTGCTCCCGGGCCGCGTGAGCCCGTCATACGTGCTGGAGGGGCTGACCTGCAGGATGCCGCCCTCGTTGGTCAGCGGCAGCGACAGGGCGGTGGCGGCGGAGTTCAGATCACCGATGTAGGCGATCGCGTTGAGGTCGCGGACCGCGGTGCGGGCGTTGTCGAGCACGCGATCGCTCGTCCAGCGGCCGTCCTCGGCGGTCGCGGAGTCCAGCGAGACGTACGTCACGCTCAGCGGCCCGATCTTGCCGCCGGACTGCTGGAGCGCGAGCTTGATCGCGTTGACCATGTCGCGCGAGCGCTCGCGATCGGGGCCGCGCAGCGGCAGGCTCGAGTAGATCGTCAGCGTCCGCGCTCCGTCCTGCGGGCCGTCCTCGGCCTTGTCGCCGCAGCCCGCCAGCGTGACAAGGGCCAGCACGGCGAGGACGCAGGCGCTGGCCGCCCGAAGCCCGCCGTGCATGAGAGCTACTCCCGGCCGGGCAGGTACGGGGCGAGAAGCCGGCCCGTGGCGCCGAGCGTGATGACGACCGTCGTGATCATGAACGCATCGAACCCCTTGGCGCCGATCGCCCAGAGGACGATCCAGAGCACGAGACCGCACGTTGTGACGAGCACCAGACCCATGAGCAGTGCGCCAGACTAACGGATGAGCGCGGCGGCAAGTGCCGCAACGACCTCGCCCGTCGCGGCCGCGGCGTCGTCGCCGGCCTCGGCGGCGGCGCGCACGAGGCGGGTGCCGACGATGACGCCGTCGGCCCCCGCGCGCGCGGCCGCGGCCGCCTGCTCGGGCGTCGCGATCCCGAAGCCAAGCGCGACCGGCACCGACGCGTGCGCGCGCACCGGATCGAGGATCCTCCGGAACTCGTCCTCGCCGCTGGCGCGCTCGCCGGTCGTACCGGTGACCGAGACCGTATAGAGGAACCCGCGGGCGCGCGCGCCGATCATCGCGAGGCGCTCGTCGGTCGTCGTCGGCGCGACGAGCGGCACGAGCGCGATCGCGTGCTGGTCGCAGGCGGCCTCGATCTCGCGCGCCTCCTCGAACGGCAGGTCGGGCACGATGAGCCCGCTGACGCCGGCCTCGCGGGCGTCAGCGGCGAACGCCTCGGGGCCGCGCGCCAGCACGAGGTTGACGTAGCACATGAGCACGACCGGCAGCCGCCGCGCGAGCGCCTCGGCGACCTCGAGCACGCCGCCGAGCGTCGCCCCTGCGCGCAGCGCCGCCGTCCCTGCGGCGTGGATGACCGGGCCGTCGGCGAGCGGATCCGAGTACGGGACGCCGAGCTCGACGAGGTCGGCGCCGCCCGAGGCATAGGCCTCGCCGATCGCCCGCGAGGTCGCCAGGTCGGGGAAGCCGCCCATGAGGTAGGGCATGAGCGCGGCGCGGCCGCGGCGCAGCGCGAAGGCGGCCGCGATCCGATCCTCGCCGGTCTTCGGCACCGCCGGGACGCGGTCTGAGGCGGGCTTACCCATCGTGCGCAAGGACCTCCGCCAGGTCCTTGTCGCCCCGGCCGGAGAGGCAGACGAGGTCGAGCGTCGAGCCCTCGCCGTCGTCGTGCAGCGCGTAGTGCAGCGCGTGCGCGGTCTCGAGTGCGGGGATGATCCCCTCCAGCCTCGTGACCTCGCGGAAGGCGAGCAGGGCCTCGGCGTCGCTGACGGCGACGTAGCGGGCGCGGCCGGAGTCGCGCAGGTAGGCGTGCTCGGGGCCCGAGCCGGGGTAGTCGAGGCCGGCCGAGACCGAGTGCGCCTCGGTGACCTGGCCGTCGTCGTCCTGCATGATGGCCGACAGCGAGCCGTGCAGCACGCCCGCCCGCCCGCCGACGGTCAGCGGCGCGCCGTGGCGACCGCTCTCCAGGCCCTCCCCCGCCGCCTCGACGCCGATGAGCGCGACGCCGGCGTCGGCGACGAACGGCGTGAAGATCCCGATCGAGTTGGAGCCGCCTCCCACGCAGGCGATGACGCGATCGGGCAGCCGCCCCGCACGCTCGAGGAGGGCGGCGCGGGCCTCGTCGCCGATGACGCGCTGCAGGTCGCGCACGAGCGCCGGATACGGCGCCGGGCCGACCGCCGAGCCGAGGATGTAGTGCGTCGTAGCGACGGAGGCGACCCAGTCGCGGATCGCCGCGCTGACGGCCTCCTTCAGCGTCCGCGCGCCGATGTCGACGCTCTCCACCTCTGCCCCGAGCAGGCGCATGCGGTGGACGTTGGGCGCCTGGCGGCGGATGTCCTCGGCGCCCATGTAGACGACGCACTGCAGTCCCAGGAGCGCGCACGCCGTCGCGGTGGCGACGCCGTGCTGGCCGGCGCCGGTCTCGGCGATGATGCGCTCCTTGCCCATCCGCCGTGCCAGGAGCGCCTGACCGAGCGCGTTGTTGAGCTTGTGCGAGCCCGTGTGCATGAGATCCTCTCGCTTGAGCCAGATCTCGCGGCCGGCGAGCGCGGACAGCCGCTCGGCGAGGTACAGCGGCGTCGGGCGGCCGGCGAAGTCGCGCAGCAGAGCGCCGAGCTCGGCGCGGTAGCCGGGGTCCTCGCGAACGGCCACCCAGGCCGTCTCGAGCTCGGCGAGGGCCGGCATGAGCGTCTCGGGCACGTACTGGCCACCGTAGGGGCCGAAGCGGTGCTCGACCCCGGCCTCGATCAGCGGCCCCCGTTCGCTCATCGCGAGAGCCGGCATTCGAGGCTCACACCAGCCGCGGCCGAGCGATGACGGGCTGTCATGCGGCCCATCCTAGCCCGCGGCACGACCTCGTCGAAGCCACGCCGCTCCGGAGATTGTGCGGTTTGGTGCAAGAATAGCGGAGACATTCGCTGATCTGTTAGCGAATGCTCCTAGCTTTTGACGACGCTGCATCGGCGTCGAGCACTCGCCTGCTTGACGCCTGGGCGCGCCAGCTCGATCTGCGCGTTCTGCCACGCCGCTGGTTCGGCCGACTCCGGCGGGACACAACCGAGCTACGGCCGAATCTCGACGCGCTGTCAGCGCAACAGCAACCACCGGACCTCGCCTAACCTAACCGCCCGCGCAATTCGCCCGCGCTATTCGGATGGGCGTGGCTACTTCAGGACGGGTTGAAAGCGCCTGCTAAACGGCGGTTTCTGGCCGTTGCGGCGGTGCGGAGAGTGCGTGAAACCCGGGGATATCCGCGGGTCGGGGTGATATCGGGGGTTTGAGAGGGCCTAGCGGCCAGGGCTGCGGGGCCGCTGGGGGCCGTGGAACGGGCGGCCGTGGGCGGCGAGGATCCGCTCGCCGGCTTGGCGGGAGAGGTCTCGCATCTCCTGCAGCGCGGCTTCGAGTCGACGGCGGTTGGCGATCCATTCGCGGTAGAGCGCGGCGTCGTCGGCGGGAAGGATGCGCGAGACGGTCTTCGCGGCGTGCTTCCAGGACAGCTGCCAGTACGGGCCGTGGCGCTGCTGGGGGTCGGCGCAGCGGCAGTTGGGGTTGTTGCAGGTGGTGTAGCGCTCGATCAGCGATCCCTCGCAGGTGAATCCGATCTCGGCGAGGCGGGCCTTCGCGGCCTCGTAGTCGGCGCTCACGCGGTCAAGGTCGGCCTCGGAGCGAGATCGTTCCGTCATCGTTCCGTAGCATACTGGACGCTCGGGATGGCTGAGCAGCCTGCGGCGGGCAGCGGGATCGACGCGTTTCGGGATCTGGAGCGCTACCTGTCCGCGCAGGTCGCGGCGCGCGCTGGGCTGGGAGAGATCGAGCGCGAGTCAGAGCGCCGCGGCCGGGAGCTGGTCCGGCTGTGCCTGCAAGCGCACATCGACGCCCGCGGCGACGGTGACGTCGGCCAGGCGATCGTGGTCACGGGCGCCGACGGGCCGCTGCGCCTAGCGCACAAGCGCGTTCACTGCCGGCCGGTCGTGACGTTGTTCGGGGAGGTTCGCGTCACGCGTGTCGGCTACGGCGCGCCAGGCCACGAGGCGATCCATCCGCTGGACGCCGAGCTGACGCTGCCCGCCAGGGATCTGGAGCTACGAGTGCCAGCGGCGACTGGTCAAGGCGGTCGTCTGCGGGCCGTTTGACGAGGCGATCGCGCTCGTCTGCGAGATCACCGGCACGACGATCCCCAAGCGCTCGGCCGAGCAGAT
>JBPCJA010000308.1:0-16111 GCA_051005755.1 Solirubrobacteraceae bacterium | reverse complement strand
GGGGGGGGGGGGGAGTGGTGGGGGGGCGGGGGCTGGGCCTGTTTGCGGGCGAGGCTGTGTTGGTGCCCTCTCTGGGGGGGGGGGGGCGCCACTCCCGCGCGGGGAGGATCGGCCTGGCCGCCCTCCTCTCACTCTGCGTCGGGACCGCGCTGACGTTCCTCGCGCTGCCGATCGTCGCGCTCTTCGCCGAGGTCCCGCTCGGCAGCGTGCCCGACCTGCTCGCGGATCCGGTCGTGCGGCACGCGCTCGAGGTCACCGCGCGGACGAACGCGATCGCGAACATCCTCATCCTCGGGCTCGGCACGCCGGTGGCCTACCTGCTGGCCACCAAGCGCTTCCCGGGGCGCTCGCTCGTCGTGACGCTCGTCGAGCTGCCGCTCGTCCTTCCGCCGGCGGTCGCGGGGATCGGCCTGCTCGCCGCGTTCGGCGCCGGCGGGCTGTTCGGAGACGACCTCAAGAACGCCGGCATCTTCCTGCCGTTCACGGAGTGGGCCGTCGTGCTCGCGGTGACGTTCGTCGCCTCCCCGTTCTACATCCGCCAGGCGATCTCGGCGTTCGAAGGCGTCGATCCGACGCTCACGGCCGCCGCGCGCACGCTGGGCGCGGGCCCGGCGCGGACGTTCTGGCGCGTCTCGCTGCCGCTCGCTGCGGCCGGGCTCGTCGCGGGCTGGGTGCTCGCGTTCGCCCGCGGCGTCGGCGAGTTCGGGGCGACGATCGTCTTCGCCGGCAACGTCCAGGGCCAGACGCAGACGCTGACGCTCGCCGTCTACGAGCAGCTGGATGCGAACTTCGACGTGGCGCTCGCGATCGGGATCCTGCTCGTCGTGCTCAGCGCCGCCGTCCTGCTGTCCTACAAGCTCATCGTGTCATGGAAAGACTCGACGTCGCGGTCGCCTTCGACCTCCGTTCGTTCTCGCTCGATCTTGAGCTGAGCATCGGAGCCGAGACCGTCGCGCTCGTCGGCCCGTCGGGGGCCGGCAAGTCGACCGTCCTGGGCGCGATCGCCGGCCTGCGCCGTCCCGACAGCGGCCGCATCGCCCTCGGCGACCGCGCGTGGTTCGACGCGGCGGCGCGCGTCGACCTGCCGCCGGAGCGGCGCTCCGTCGGGTTGGTCTTCCAGGAGTACGCGCTCTTCCCGCATCTCACGGTGCGCGCCAACGTCGCGTTCGGCGGCGCCGTGCGAGTCGACGACCTGCTCGAGCGCTTCGGGATCGTCCGGCTCGCCGACGAGAAGCCGGCGGCGCTGTCGGGCGGCGAGCGCCAGCGGGTCGCCCTTGCGCGAGCGCTCGCGCGCGACCCCAGGGTCCTGCTGCTCGACGAGCCGCTGTCGGCGCTCGACGCGCACACGCGCGGGGTCGTGCGCGACGAGCTGCAGGAACTGCTCGCCGAACTGCGGCTGCCAACGCTGCTGGTGACACACGACTTCCGCGACGCCGCCGCGCTCGCCGACCGCATCGGAGTCGTCGTCGACGGCACGATGCGCCAGCTCGCCACCGCCCGCGAGCTCATCGACCACCCCGCGGACGCGTTCGTCGTCAGCCTCACCGGCGGCAATCTCCTCCCGGGCAGGGCCCGGTCGCTGCGCGGCGGCGGCAGCGAGGTCGTCCTCGACACGGGCGGCGTCGTGTGCTCCGACGAGCGCGCGAGCGGCCGCGTCGTCGTCGCCGTCTATCCCTGGGAGATCAGCGTGCGCCCGGCACACGACGGGGCGTGCGGAACCGCCGTGAACGCGATCACCTCACCGATCACCACGCTGACCCCCCAGGACGGGCACATCCGCGTCCGGGTCGGCGCGGTGACCGCGCAGTCGTCGCTCGAGGAGCTCGAGCGGCTCGGGCTGCAACCTGGCGCACCGGCGCGCGCGTGCTTCTCGACGGTCCACGCGCGGCTGCTCGCGCTCGACGACGAGTAGGCTCGTACATGCATGGACGAAGGGATCCGGATCGGCGTGGCCGCGCAGGCACTCGGGGTCAGCGTCGACACGCTGCGCCGATGGGAGCGCGACGGGCGCATCGCGTTCGAGCGGCGCGGCGACCGTCGGGTGCTCGCGCCCAAGGAGCTCGCCCGCGTTCTTCGCGACCGCACCACCAACCCGCGCTCGAGCGCGCGCAACCGCATGGCCGGCGTCATCGTCGACGTGCAGCGCGACGGCGTCATGGCCCAGGTCGAGCTTGCCTGCGGCCCATACCGGATCGTGTCGCTGATGTCGCGCGATGCCGCCGACGAGCTCGACCTCAAGCCCGGCCAGACCGCGACGGCGGTCGTGAAGTCGACGATCGTCGTCGTCGAACGGTCTTGAGTATCGGTCAGAGCCCCCAGAGGGCCGCGAGGATGTCGTTGCGCGCCGCCTCGACGGACGCCTTGGCTCGGGCGTTGTGCGGCGCCTGCACCGCCGCCGAGCTCGATCGCCCCGTGGACCATGTTCACCGGCGATACGCCGGCGAGCAGGTCCCTGAGCGCCGCGTCCACGGCGTCATCCGGCGCCTGCGGCGGTGGCTGCTACGCTTCTATGCCTAAGTAACACCTAGGTAGAGGAGGGAGTGAGCATGCCTGACGCAGACGCACAGACCGCTGACCCGTTCGAAGCCGCGACCGCGGCCGCCGTCGAGGACATCCTCGCCACCATGAGCGCCACGACGCACACGGACGCCCCGACCGGCGAGTCGGTCGGTCACGGCACGATCCGCCTGCGCGATCCGGCCGCCCCGGCCGAGCCCAACGCACGCCCGGATTATCCCGGATCCGCTGCTCCAGCAGCCCCCGTCGCTGCTCCCCCGGACCGCGCCGGCGCTCCCGCGGATCCTGCTCTCGCGGACCCCGCCGGTCACGGCGCGATCCGCCTGCGCGGTTAGGTCCCCAGACGAAGGCCACTCCCCGCACGACCACCCACACCCGGACCCGCGCTGCGGCAGCCGAGGGGAGCGCGAGCCTGAGCCCTGGGCCCTCGGCTGCCGCAGCCGGTCCTGTGAAACGCCGTCAGCGCCGGTCGGACGGCGCGGCGCGAGATTTTTCGCGCCGCCACGGCGTACTACGCGTCTGCGTAGACGATCGTCCCGACGTGCTCGCCGCGCAGCGCCTTCGTGACGTTGCCGGGCTTCAGGCCGTCGACGATCTGGATCTCCTTCTGGTGCTTGGCGCTGCCCATGAGCTCGAGGACGAGGCGGTCGATCGGCAGCGAGGGGAGGTCCATCGCGAGCAGCTCGGCCGCGCCGACGCGCGGGATGAACTCGGCCTCACCGTCGCCTGCGGTCGCCGGGTCGCAGGTGTACACGCCGTCGACGTCCTTGACGTAGATCGCCCTCGCGGCCCCGTAGGCGTCGGCCAGGAGGAACGCTCCGGTGTCGGTGCGGTGCGGCGGGATCTTGCCGATCACGGGCGGGAACTCGAACAGCTCGTAGGGCGGGAAGCCGTTGGAGACGGCGGCCGGACTTGCGGAGAGGTGGACGGCAAGCTGGTGGCCGACGCTCGTGTGCGGCAGGTACGAGACCCCCTCCTCGGCGAGGAGCGCCGCGAGGATATGCCCGTTCTGCTCGGCCTCCGTCGACGCCAGCGAGGCGAGCACGCCAGTCGGCAGGCCGAGGTCGAGCGCGACGCCGAAGACGTGCCTGGCGCGGATGCCGGGACCGGTCGCGATCAGCATGCGGTACTCGCCGAACGCGGCGCGCAGCTCGTCGACCAGCGGCAGGACCGCGTCGCGGCCGCGATCCATGATCGATCGGCCGCCGATCGTGACCACGTGCAACCACGGCAGCAGCCGGATCACGGGGCGATCGGTGGCCGGCCGGACGAGCTCTCGGTCCAGCAGCGTCTGGCGCATGAGCGTCGAGGGCACGTCCTTGGACGCGAAGCTGGGGTCGGTATCTGTCATGACGTTCTCCTGGAGGTCGTGCCTGCGTGGCGGTCGGTGGCGCTCACGCTGCCGAGATGATCGTGCCGACGTGCTCGCCGGCGAGCGCGCGCGTGATGAGCTCGGGCTTCAGCCCGTTGATGACCTGGATCGTCCTCACGTGCCGGGCGTGGCGCATGAGCTGGAGCAGCGGGCGCTCGATGACGAGGTCCGGGAGGTCCATCGCGATGAGCTCGTCGACGGTGATCGACTCGATGAGCGTCGCGTCCGGGTCGGTCTTCGGGTTCGCGGTGTACAGGCCGTCCTCGTCCTTGACGAAGGTCATGCTGCGAGCGCCGTAGACCTCGGCGACGAGCCAGCAGCCGGCGTCCGTGCGGTACGGCGGGATGACGCCCTCGCTGGGCACGTGCTGCCACATGTCGTAGGGCGGCATTCCGGGAAAGACCACGGCGCCGCACTCGGCGAGGTACAACGGGATCACGCCAAACCCGGAGCCGCCGACGACCGGCACCCCGTGGCGGGCGAGCAGGTGCCCGAGGATCTTGGCGTTCTGGCCGGCTACCGCCGTGCCGATGTCGTTGAGCGCACCCGTCGGCAGGCCCAGCTCGGCAGCCAGGGCATAGAGGTGCCGGGCGCGGGTTCCGGCTCCCGTGCCGATCATGATCTGGTGGTCGCCCTTGGCCTTCACGAGCTCCTCGACGATCGGATAAACCGCCACCCGGCCGCGGTCGATGACGCTCTGGCCGCCGATCTTCAGGACGTTCGCGTCCGGCAGGATCGCGTAGTCGGGCGCGGCGTCGCTGGCCTCGAGCAGCTCAGCGTCCGTCAAGGAGCGACTCATGAGCAACGAATGGAGCGCGCCGGCGTCTCCCTGGTCTACCATCGGTGATCTCCTTGTCTAGACATAGGACTCCCAAAATATAGGTGTCCCGTCAATCGAAGCTATGTATTGCGCAGATTACAAGAATATGGATGATCGCCTCCTCCCACGACGCATGCCGTCGTCACGCGCTCCTTCAGGAGCACCTCGGCTCCGCTGGGCCAACTCTGAGGATGTTGCCGGCGCAGCCCAGCCGGCCGCGATGCTCCTTCAGCCGACGAGCTCGATCTCGACCGGCTCGCCCGACGCGATCTGGTCGCGATCGGCGGGCACGAGCGCCAGCGCATCGACGTCGAGCATCGAGCTGAGGATGTGGGAATCCTGGGACTTCGTCGGGCGCACGTGCCACCCGTCGTCGTAGAGGGTGGTGCGGCAGCGAACGACCCTCGTGCGGCCGATCGCGCCCGCAAGCTCCTCGTCGGCGACAGCCTTGACCGGATGGATGACCGTCGCGCGGCCGAGCATCGCGTCAAGCGCGGGAACGACGAACAAGCGAAAGCCGATCAGCGCCGAGACCGGGTTCCCCGGCAAGGCGAAGACAAGCGTGCCGTCCTCGCCGACGGCGAACGTCGTCGGGCGCCCGGGCTTCATCGTCACGCCCGCGAACACCTCACGGACGCCCAGCCGCTTCAGCGCCGGGCGGACGTGGTCATGCGGGCCGACCGACACGCCGCCCGTCGTGATGAGCACGTCCACGTCGTGCATGCCGGCTCCCAGCACAGCGACCGTCGCCTCGAGGTCGTCGCCGACGCGCATCCGCGTCACGAGCTCGGCGCCCGCGCGATGGACCGCGCCGCCCAGCGCCGGACCGTTCGAGTCACGAATCTCGCCCGGCTTCAAGAGCGTACCGGGGTCCGTGAGCTCATCGCCGGTGCCCGCGATCGCCACCCGGGGGCGGCGCACGACGCGCGGACGAGGAAGGTTCATCGACGCCAGCACACCGAGCTCAGCCGGACCGAGCAGGCACCCCGCCGGGACGACGAGCTCGCCGGCGCGGATGTCCTCCCCCGCGGGACGGACGCAGCACCCGAGCGCGACCTGGCCCCCGATGACGACCTTCGAGTCCTCGCTGCTCGTCCGCTCCTGGGGCACCACCGCATCGGCCCCCTGGAATCGGCGCGCCGGTCGAGATCCGCACGGCCGTGCCGCGCTGCACCGTCACGCCGGCACCCGTCCCCGCCTTCGCCTCGCCGATGACCCGAAGCCGCGCAACGCCGTCGATCGTGTCCGCAGCCCGGATCGCGAAGCCGTCCATCGCCGACGCGGCGAACGGCGGGACGTCGTTGTGCGCTTTCGCGTCGACGGCCAGCGCGCGACCGAGCGCCTCATCGAGGAAGACGTCCTCGGAGCCGAGCATCTTCGCGTGCTCCAGGACGGCGCTGCGCGCTTCCTCGATCGAGACGGCCACGCGCGCTCCTACGCAACCCCGCCGGGGGGCACTACGCGCTTCGCGGCCTCGCTCTCGTACCGCTGCAGCAGAAACCTAGGCATCTCCTAGGAAAGGCTACTGGCGCTACGGCGTCACGCAACTCATCTGTCGCGAACGGGGATGTCGCTCGGCGCCCGGCGCGACTGTCGTGATCGTCAGTGAAGGGTGCTTTCGTCGTGACCGCGGCGAGGCTGTCGTCCCTCGCCGCGGTGTGTCGCCGGCGTCGCGGGCTACCGCGTGACGTTGGTCAGCGCGTTGGCGACCTTCTCCAGCGCGCCGTTGATGCCGCGCAGTTCGGGCTCGATGGGGCGGACCTGCTCGTCGATCGCGTGCACCCCGATCCGGATCAGGTTGACCGTCGACGAGATCTTCTGCAGGGTCCCGGTGATCGCCAGCAGATAGGCGGCGAGCACGAGGACCAAGAGCAGGACCTCGACCAGTGTTAGGACGATCAGGACGGTGTTCATCGGTCTTTCCCCTCGTTACCCGTGATGGCTAAGCTCATCGACGAGCTCCTCCCCGGAGATGCGCGTGTTCTTCAGCAGGTAGGTCGTACCGGTATGGCGGACGACCCCCTTGCCGTTGACCCACGTCTCCCAGATGTTCTTGTTGAGCGCCACGACGGCGCGCCTCAGGCCCTCCAGCAGGGCAATGACGACCAGCAGCACGACCAGCCCGGCAGCGAGCGTGGCCAGCCACGCCGACTGGTTGTCGGACATCGCGAGCACCGTCACCACAGCGTCCATCATCACCACCCCCTACGCCCTGGAGACGGACCCGGATCCGGGAACGTCTCCGCCGGCGCCTCGGTGTTGACCGGCAGACCCAGCTTCTGCAGATACGCGCCCGCCAAGCCGGGGACGGCCTCTGCGAGACGCTGTGTCTGGGCCAGCTGATCGGTGCCCTGGACTCCGCGCTTGAGCATCGGCGCCGTCTCCGCAGACTGCACATCGCGCAGGATCGCGCGCAGCGGGGCGAGCACGCCCTGCAGCAGCGAGATCACGACGAAGAGGACGACCAGACCGATCACAAGCCCGATCAAGGCCAGAATAGTCACGAACGTCCCCACGGCCAGGAGCAAGGTCATTCCCGCCACCCCGGCGACGTCCGGTACCTGCTCGGCACCGATCCCGCCTCGCCGCGCGCGATCCGCAGACCGCGTGTGATCGCCATCACGGCGATGTTCGTCCGGCCCACATCGTGCAACGGACGCGTCTTTTGAGCGATCGAATCGAGGTCGGTCACCAACTGCTTGGCCTCCCCATCGATCTTCCGGGCCAGTGCGGTGATGGCGAGGATGAGCACCGCGACGAGGAGCACCACCACCGCACCGACCACCCAGCCGACCGTCCACCACATCGATAGGGCAGTAACCACGTTCACGTCACGTCCCTCCTGTTCGCCATTGGCGTGTGCGCGTCATGTCGGCAGAGACGCCGGCTGCGCGGCGGCTGCCTGCCGCGAAGATGTCGATGCGTGCCGCCGCGGTCGCGGCGCCTGCGGCTGTGATTGCAGTGTCGTCAGACATACGCCCCCCCGGGCGTGAAGCGCGGTTAACCACGATTGGCAGAGCGAGACACGACGGCCCCCGCCGTGCCCCAACCTCCGATCCTCCCCAGGCGACGCCTAGGCCATACGGCCCGGCGGAGTGTAGTGGATCCGCGCCGACGCCGCCAAGGAGACGAACGCCGCGGCGCCGCCGGAACGCCGCAGCGCGCTGCGGCGCGTGCTCCTCGCCCGCCGCGAACGAGCCCACGGCGATCACCGCGGACAGACGGTTTTTTCGTAAAACCCTGTTGAGGTCACGGTAGGTGAGGCGATGATCCACGTCGCTGACAGGCATAGAGTGACGCGCCCGTGCGGAGAGGAGACGGAGCATGAAGAGCTGGCGTCATACGGTCGGCGGGGTCTTCGCGGAGCTGCGAGCGACGGCACGCAGGCGGACCGGCGAAGCCCGCCGCCGGGCGATCGAGCGAACCGGCGGCTGGGCCTCAGCGCGGTCATGCGCGTGCTCGTGACCGGAGCAGGCGGCTACGTCGGCCGCGCCGTCGTCCACCGCCTCGTCGAGGCAGGCCACGACGTGACCGCGTTGACCCGCCGTGCCTGGCCGCAACGCCCTGCCGGCGTGCGGTCGGTCACCGCCGACGTGCTCGACTCGGCCGCGATCGTCGGTGCGATCGACGAGTGCGAACCCGAAGGCGTGTGCCACCTCGCCGCCCTGACGCGCGTGCGGGACTCGTTCCAGGAGCCCACGCGCTACTTCGCGGTCAACGTGACCGGGACGCTCCATGTCCTGCAAGCGCTGGCGCAGCTCGCCGATCGCACGGGGCAAGTTCCTCGCCTCGTCTTCGGATCGACCGCGGCGGTGTACGGGCCCGTCGGCGAGCAGCCGATCGCGGAGGACGCGCGGCCGCTGCCCACCACCCCCTACGGCGCCACCAAGCTCGCCGCTGACCAGGCGATCGGGTTTCAGGCCGCCACGGGCGCGCTGGCGGCGGTGAGCCTGCGCTGCTTCAACGTCGCAGGCGCGACGCACCAGACGGTGGACGACGACCTGACCCGAGTCATCCCGAAGGCGCTCGCCGTGGTGGCAGGCAGAGAGCCCTACCTGGTGATGAACGGCGACGGCTCCTCGATCCGCGACTACCTCCACGTGGCTGACCTGGCAGATGCGTACGCGGCAGCGCTCGACGCCGCCGAGCCCGCCGGGCACAGGATCTACAACACGGGCAGCGCACTGCCGGTCTCGCTGCGCGACGTCATCGACAGCGTCGAGCGGGTCACCGGACGCGAGCTCGCCATCAGGCGCAGTCCGCCGCAGAACTAACCCCCGGCGCTGCTGGCCGACAACTCGCGGATCCGGCGCGAGCTCGCGTGGGAGCCGCGCCGGTCCCGGCTGGACACCATGGTCCGCGACGCCTGGGAAGGGGCGGGACGCAGGTAGCGCTCCGCGTAGGAGGACGCGGGTTCGAACCCTCCAGATGACAGACGAGCCGCGTGTCAGGCTGGAATTGCCATGCCCGGCCTGCGACAGCTCCTGCGCGTCCTTCGCCACCGCGACTTCCGCCACCGCGTCATGGTCGCGACCGATCTCGTGCGCTTCGTGCTGCATGCGCTGCTGGCGATCCTCATCGTCGCCGGCGCGGTTCGCATCTGGCACGTCGCCGTCATCGGGATGCTGTTCGGGACCGCGGAGGCGTTCTTCCGTCCCGCGGCGAGCGGCCTGCTACCCCAGACGGTGCCCGACGTCTGGTGGCTCACCGCCCTCGCGGAGCGCATCCCTCCCGACAGGCTCTCGCGCGTGACCTCGTATGACTGGATGGTCTCGCTCGCGCTGCTGCCGCTCGGGTACGTGCTGGCCGGTCCGGCGGCGGACGCGATCGGCGCGGCGAACGTCCTGCTCGGCGGCGCCGCACTCGCGTTCGTCGCGCTGGCGCTCGGGCTGCTGCCGCGCGAGACGCGGATGCTGGAGCGGCGTGACGACGGGGCGGCGCCGTTCGCGCTCGCCAACCCGCACCCTCCCGTGCCGGTGCCCTGAGCGGCTACGGCGCGCCTCGCCGTCCGATCGTCTCGAGGTACTCGTACTCGGCAGCCATCGTCCCGTCCTCACGCTCGTTGATCTCCGCGAGGAATGCCAGTATCCCGTCGCGTGCGACCGGCCAGCGCTCCTCGCCGATCGCCGCCTTCGCCGTCACCATCGGCCCGAAGTAGGCCTCGTAGTGGGCGGCCTGCGCCTCGGCAGAGGCGAACGCTATCGGCAGCGTCGCGCGCCGCATGTCAAGCGTGACGCCGAGTGGCTGGAGCAGCTCGCGAACGTGTGGCTCCGAGCCCCACAGCAACGGCGGCCGGAACCCTTCGGGAGGTGGCGGCATCAGCGCGCCGATGCTCGCAAACAAGCCCCCGGAATGGCCCTCGGCAGTCCAGCAGCACAGGCCCACCGTGCCCCCGGGCCGGCAGACGCGCACGAGCTCGCGCGCGGCGGCGTGCTGATCGGGCGCGAACATGTGGCCGAACGTCGACGTGACGACGTCGAAGCTGCCGTCCTCGAACGGCAGCTCGACCGCGTCGGCGACGACCCATTCGACGTCGACGCCCGCCTCCTCGGCGCGCCGCCGCGCCGCGGGAAACCAGGCGTCGGTGACGTCGGCGCCGACGACCTCGGCGCCGCGCTGCGCGGCGGGGATCGCGACGGAGCCGCCGCTGCCCGTCCCGACGTCCAGCAGCCGTACGTCCGCTCCCACACCGCCAATGCGGTCGAGGAGGCGGGGGC
This sequence comes from Solirubrobacteraceae bacterium, assembly GCA_051005755.1. Classification (GTDB taxonomy): domain Bacteria; phylum Actinomycetota; class Thermoleophilia; order Solirubrobacterales; family Solirubrobacteraceae; genus CADCVQ01. The sequence continues at coordinate 5,685 of JBPCJA010000308.1, read as the reverse complement.
CGGCGACGGCGATGTAGGGCGCGACCTCATCCCAGTCGCCCGACGCCCACACGGCACGATTGCGCTCGCGCGCACCATCCACCACCTCTGACATTGCGAACTCCTCGCGTCGGTCCTGCGCAGACGCTACCGCGCGTGTGCGCGCGTGTGTGGCTTTCAGGTCGCGGCCACGGGCTGGCCACGGCGCTGCAGCAGCAGCGCCGTGGAGGGCGTCCTCGGCCGTGACGTGTCATGGGAGGGCGCCCGTGGGCAGCTCACCGAGGCCGAACATGGTGCAGGAGCTCGTCGACGACGTACTGGTCGGCCTCGACGGCCTCCTTGCCCCGCGGATCGCCGGCGAACGCGGAGCGTCCGGGGATGTGGAGGGCGATGTCCTCGGCGAAGTAGTAGCCGAATGCCGTGTCCCAGTCGCCACGCTTGGCGCGGCGAGGTAGTCGGTCATCAGCTCACGAGGCGTCACTGCGACGGCCCGCGTCGAGCGTGCGCTACGCGGGCGCGGCGTGCTTCTTGCCGGCGCGCTCGAGCCGGCGCTGCTCGCGCACGCGCTGGAGCACGCCCTTGCGTCCGAGCGTCTCCAGCCCCGAGTACAGGACCTTGATCTCGTTGAAGATCTCCTCGGCGACGGCCATCTGCTGGTCGCGCGTGGGGTCGGGCACTTGCTCCCAGCGGATCGGGTCGCCGTACTGGACGGTGACCTTCGGGAACTGGCCCCTGCGCCAGTTGCGGACCTTGGACGAGCCGTAGATCGCGACCGGGACGATCGGCGCCCCGCTCTCGAGCGCGAGCCGGCCGATGCCGGGCTTCGGCCGGTCGGCGAGCTTGCCGTCGCGCGAGCGCGTGCCCTCGCAGTACATCGCGACCGCGCCGCCGCGCTCGAGGATCGTGAGCGCCGTGATAAACGGCTCCTCGTCGCGATGGCCGCGGCGCAGCGGGAAGACGCCGCCGTGCGTGTAGACCCATTGCGCGGGCGGCTGGAAGAGCTGCGACTTGGCCATGAAGCGCACCTTGCGGCTCGTGAACGCGCCGAGCAGGAAGTGGTCCATGAACGAGCCGTGGTTGGGCGCGAAGATGATCGGGCCGCTCCTGGGCACCTTGTCGCTGGAGATCGAGCGCGCACGGAAGAACGTGAAGGCCCAGAGCGTCGTGAGGATGCGGACGGCCTCGTAGGCCGCGTCGGGCTCGCGCGTCCGGGAGCGCTCGTGGAAGACGTCGAAGAACTCGGCCGGGCGCGGGTCGAGATGCGACCCCTCGGTCACCGCCGCGAACTGCTCGGAGCGCCTCAGCCGTCCCATGGCTAAACCTTACCTATGCGCCCAGCCGCGAGCACGCTGGATGGCGCGGCGCCAGTCGTCGATGAGCGCGGCGCGCTCGTCGGCGCCCATCCGCGGCTCGAAGCGCGCGCACTCCCCCTCGCGGCGGGCGACGTCCTCCTGCGTCCACGCGCCGGCGCCGACACCCGCCAGCAGCGCCGCGCCGAGCGCGGTCGTCTCGGCGATCTCGGCGACCGCGATCGGCACGCCGAGGACGTCGGCCTGGAACTGCATGAGCCAGGCGTTGGCGGTCGCGCCGCCGTCGGCGCGCAGCTCGGCGAGCGGCTCGTCGGCGACGCGATCCATCGCCTGCACGGCGTCGACCGTCTGAAACGCCATGGCCTCGAGCGTCGCGCGCGCGAGGTGGGCGCGCGTGCTCCCGCGCGTGAGGCCGACGATCGTGCCGCGCGCGTAGGGGTCCCAGTGCGGCGAGCCCAGGCCGGTGAGCGCCGGCACGAAGTACACGCCGTCGTTGGACTCAAGCGACGCGGCCAGCGCCTCGGTCTCGGCGGCCGACTCGATGATCCCGAGTCCGTCGCGCAGCCACTGGACGCCGGCCCCCGTGACGAAGATCGCCGCCTCCAGCGCGTAGACCGTCCGCTCGCCGATTCCCCACGCGATCGTCGAGAGCAGGCCCGGCGGCGCGGTCGGCGCCTGCTCGCCGGCGTTCAGCAGGACGAAGGAGCCGGTGCCGTAGGTGTTCTTGCCGAGACCCGTGTCGAGGCAGCCCTGCCCGTAGAGCGCGGCCTGCTGGTCGCCGGCGACGCCCGTGATCGGAACGCCGTCGTGGCCGTCGCCGAGCGCGCCGTCGCGCACGCGGCCGAACTCGCCGATGCTGGGGGCGACCTCGGGCAGCGAAGCGCGCGGGACGTCGCCGAGCAGCGCGAGCAGCTCGTCGTCCCAGTCGCCGCGACCGATGTCGTAGAGCATCGTGCGCGACGCGTTGGAGACGTCGGTGCGGTGCTCGCCGGTGAGCTTGAAGACGAGCCAGGCGTCGATCGTGCCGAAGCACGCTCGGCCGGCATGGGCGCCCTCGCGCAGGCCGTCGACGTTCTCGAGCAGCCATTCGATCTTCGTCGCGCTGAAGTACGGGTCCAGGACGAGCCCCGTGCGCGTGCGCACGAGCGGCTCGCGGCCGGCGTCGCGCAGCTCGTCGCAGCGCGCGGCGGTGCGGCGATCCTGCCAGACGAGGGCGTGGTGCAGCGGCTCGCCGCTCTGCCGATCCCAGACGCAGACCGTCTCACGCTGGTTCGTGATCCCGATCGCGTCGAGGTCGCCGCCGCGCACGCCGGCGTCCTCGAGCGCCTCGGTCGCCACGAGACGGGTCGTGTCCCATATCTCGGTGGCGTCGTGCTCGATCCAGCCGGGGCGCGGGAAGTGCTGGGGGAACTCCCGGTAGGCGCGGCCGGCGAGCTGCGCGTTCTCGTCGAAGACGAGGCAGGTCGTCCCGGTCGTGCCCTGGTCGATGGCGAGGATCACGAGCGGAACCGTACCCGCGATGAGGACAGGCCGGGACCCGGAGGAGGTAGGTCCCGGCCTTGTAGTCCTCCAACGCGTGGGGGCGCGAGACCACATGGCGCCGCCCGATCCCCGCCGACGACGGGAGGGACCGCCAGCGGTGGTGACATGCAAAGTACGCCGCTGCCGGGCCGATCCCACCGACCATCGTCCAAACGTGGGCGTGCAGGGCTGGCCCGGGGGTCGAACCACGGTTCGGTGCAACGGCGGCTGCACTGGTCAGCCCTCCAACGCCGCGCGGATCGCCTCCGCCGCGGGCGTGACCTGGTGGTTGGTGAGGTGCTCCCACACCAGCGTGCACCCGTCCGCGAGCGCGACGACGAGCGCGCGCGTCTCGAAGAGGGCGCGCGCACCGCCGTGCTGGCGATCGGTCACGTCGACGACGTCGCGCAGCGCGATCGCCCGGATCGGCGCGCTCATCCCGTCCCCCATCGTGCGCTGATCGATGATCCGACGCGATGTGATCGTCAGCTGGGCGACCGGCCCCCACTTCTCGGCGTTGTCCGGCCTGCCGCAGGTGAAGAGCACCTCCTCGTCGGGCCCGAGGGCCGCGAGCAGCTGCTCGACGAACGCGCCGTCGGGCTCGTCGCCGGCGGTGCTCTCGCGATAGAGGCTCGCGATGCTGTCGGCGTCCTCGGTCACCGCCGGCTCGCGTAGACCGCGAGGAAGTCGACGAGCTGGCGGCCGCGGTGCACGAAGCCGCGCCACGTGCGGCCGGTCGCACGGTGGACGAGGTCGAGCCGGATCTCCTCGACGCGAAAGCCGGCGCGCGCCGCGTCGACGGTCATTCCGATCTCCATCCCGAAGCGCGGCGCGAACGGGACGACGGTGGCGAAGACCGGGCCGCTGAGCGCACGCTGGCCGGAGATCGGGGCCTGCAGGTCAAGCCCCGTGAGGTTGCGGATCGCACGGTGCGCGAAGCCGATCGCGAGGCCGAAGCCGCCGCCGACGCGCGCCGCGAACACGGCGACGGCCAGATCGCAGCGGCCGGCGCGAACGGCCTCGGCGAGCGCCGGGAGCTGCGCGGCGCTCTCGGCGAGGTCGCCGTCGCAGAGGACGAAGACCGGCGGGTCGGGCTCCAGCGCGCGGCTGAGGACGAGGCGGGCGGCGAGTGTCGCCGCGCCGCCCTTGCCGATCGTGCGCGGACTGCGTACGACCTCCGCGCCGCCGGCCGCCGCCACGAGCGCGGTCGCGTCGGCCGAGCCGTCGTCGGCGACGAGCACGCGCGCGCCCGGAAACGCGGTCGCCAGCGCGGCGAGCGTGTCCGGCAGGCGGTCGGCCTCGTCGTGGGCCGTGACGATGACGATCGTGTCGGCGTCCATCGCGGGGGCTACTCTCGCAGAGCGCAGCCCGGATGCAGATCAACAAGGAGGAGCCGTGATTGAAGTCGAGGCCCATATCACGGGCATCGTGTGGAAGGTCGAATGCAAGGTCGGGGACGTCGTCGAGGAGGGCGACACCGTCGTCACGCTCGAGTCGATGAAGATGGAGATGCCGGTCGAGGCCGAGGACCCGGGCGTCGTCCGGGAGATCCTCTGCGTCGAGGGCCAGCCGGTCGACGAGGGCGACACGCTCGTGGTGCTCGAGTAGACGCTACGGGAGAGGCCGTGTCCAGGGGGAGAGTCTGTACTCATAGAGTTCGTGTTATCGCAGACCCATGATCCCTCGATACGAGGTACCGCAACACTCCATCGAACGGTATTTTCCCCCTGTGTATGACGGGGGAGCTTCTCAGCGATCGACCGGCTGATGGAGTTCTGCGGCTCGCGATCAGCAACCCCACCAAGCGCAACGCACTCGACCACGCGATCCTCGACGCGCTCAGCCGCGAGCTGCAGTCGCTCGAGGACGTGCGTTGCGTCATCCTCACCGGCTCCGCCGGCATGTTCTCGTCGGGCTACGACATCGGCGAGATCCCGCTCGAGCAGTTCGCCAGGGAGGCCGAGAAGCTCGTCGCGCACCCGTTCTGCAGCGCGCTCTCGGCACTCGACGACGTCGAGGTCCCGACGCTCGCGGCGATGTGCGGGGCGACGATCGGCGGCGGCCTCGAGCTCGCGCTCGCCTGCGACCTGCGCCTCGCGTGCGACCACATCAGGCTCGGCATGCCGCCCGCAAAGCTCGGGCTCGTGTACTCGCACACAGGGATGCGGCGCTTCGTCAACGCGATCGGCGAGCCGCGCACGCGCGAGCTGTTCCTCCTCGGGCGCTACATCGACGCGCCGACGGCGCTGGGCTGGGGCCTGGTGAACTGGGTCGTCGACGAGGTGGAGCTCGAGGCGACGTCGCTCGAGCTCGCCACCCAGCTCGCCGGCAACGCGCCGCTGTCGATGGCGGGCAACAAGCGTGTCCTGCGCGAGCTGCTGCGCGCCGAGGCCACCCTGGATCCCGACGTCGAGCGCGAGCTGCTCGCCCTACGCGCGTCGAGCTTCGCCTCCGAGGATCTGCTCGAAGGCGTGTCGGCGTTCGCCGAGAAGCGGCCGCCGAGCTGGAAGGGACGCTAGGGCTCACGACTGAGCAACTGGCGGCGTCCGGTGAGCTCAGCGCCCGGAAACGCTGGGGATTGACGCCTGTCACCACTTCATTTGCCAAGTCCGGAGCCCCTAGTACACGCGTCCGCAAGTTCTGCGCGTTTTCCGGGCGCCCGATCCGTGCCTGACGGCCGCCGGCGCCCGCCCCCGTGCCACCAGCACGAACGCGGGCACCGTCGACCGTCAGATCCCGGCCGGGCATCCCGGAACGGGCTTTCCATCTCGGTGCAGTAGATTCTGGGTGTGTCGCGAGACGCGCCAAGGGCATCGGTCGACTATCCCGGCTCCTACGCCGACCTTCGGAGCTGGTTTCCGGATGACCGGGCGTG
>JBPCJA010000307.1:0-9831 GCA_051005755.1 Solirubrobacteraceae bacterium | reverse complement strand
CAGATCCTCGACCTCCTCACCATCCCCCGCGACGCCTACCACAGCGCCACCGCCGACCCCTGACCCAGATCTCTCCACCTCACCCGATGGGGGGAGCTATCGCCCCCGAGAAGTGCGGAACGAGAGTCCTTAGGGCTCACGACTGAGCAATTGGTGGCTTCAGGTGGGCTCAGCGCCCGCCAACACTGGGGATCGACGCCTGCCACGCCGTCATTTGCCAAGTCGTGAGCCCTTAGGCGCCCACAGGCCTCGATTCGCCCCCTGAAGGTTCTTGATTGCATGACCCGCACCGCCAGCTGACCGCGGGGATCGACCATCTACGCGCTGACCGCCGCCTCCTCCTCCCTGGCCTGCTCGACGACCTTTTGCTGGAGGTGCGCCGGGACCTCCTCGTAGCGCTCGAAATCCATCGTGTAGTCGCCCTGGCCGCCGGTGAGCGAGCGCAGGTCGGGGGCGTAGCTCAGCATCTCCGCCATCGGCACCTCGGCCTTGACCTCGGTGAGGCCGCCGCCGACGGAGTCCATCCCCTGCGGGCGCCCGCGACGGGAGTTGAGGTCGCCGATGACGTCGCCGACCGACTCCTCCGGGATCGAGAGCGTCACGAGCATGATCGGCTCGAGCAGCACCGGCGCGGCGTTGGCCATCGCCTCGCGCATCGCGATCGAGCCGGCGAGCTTGAACGCCATCTCCGACGAGTCGACGGTGTGGTAGCTGCCGTCGAAGACCGTGACGCTGACGTCCTTGACCGGGCACCCGGCGATCGGGCCGGACTGCATGGCCTCGACGACGCCCTTCTGGACGGCCGGGATGAACGACGTCGGGATGACGCCGCCCTTGATGCGGTTGATGAACTCGAAGCCCTCGCCGGGCTGGCGGGGCTCGATCGAGATGTGGCAGTCGCCGAACTGCCCGCGGCCGCCGGACTGCTTCTTGTGGCGGCCGTGCGCCTTGGCGGGCTTGCGGATCGTCTCCTGGTAGGGCACGCGCGGCGGCTTGAGCACGACCTCCGCGCCGAAGCGCTCCTTCAGGCGGTCCACGATGACCTCGACGTGCATCTGCGACAGGCCGGCGATGATCTGGTCGCCGGTCTGCTGGTCGCGGTGCAGGTCGATCGTCGGATCCTCCTCCTGCAGCCGGCGCAGCGACGTGAAGACCTTGTCCTCGTCGCCGTGGGCCTCCATCGCGAACGCCATGACCGGCGCCGGAAGCTCGATCTGCGGCATCGAGATCGGCTCGTCGCGCTCGGCGAGCCAATCGCCCGCGCGCGTCTCCTTGAGCTTTGCGACAGCGCCGATGTCGCCGGGGCCGAACTCGTCGGCGTGGCCGGACTCCTTGCCGCTGAAGACCAGCAGCTGCCCGACGCGCTCCTTGCTGTGCGTGCGGGTGTTCATGACCTGCGTGTCGTGGCGCATGAGGCCCTGGTAGACACGGAAGAGGTTGATGCGCCCTGCGAAGGGGTCGGCGCGGGTCTTGAACACGTAGGCGTACAGCGGCGCGTCCTCGCGCGACTCGAGCGTGATCTCCGGCAGCTCGAGGTTGCCGTGCTTCACCGGCGAGGGCAGATCCTCGACCATCGCGTCGAGGAGCCGGTTCGTGCCCAGGTTGCGCGTCGCGACCCCGCAGACGACCGGGAACAGCGATCCGTGGTTCGTGCCCTCCTTCAGCGTCGCGACGATCTCCTCGTGGGCGATCTCCTCACCCTCGAGGTAGCGCTCCATGAGCGCGTCGGAGACCTCGCAGATCTCGTCCATCATCTTCTCGCGGTACTCCTCGGCGAGCTGCTGCAGCTCGGCCGGGATCTCGATCTCGCTGGAGTTGTCGCGGCCTTCGCCCTCGTAGCGGTAGGCCTTCATGTCGACGAGGTCGATGATGCCGGAGATGTCGTGCTCGGAGCCGATCGGGATCTCGGTCGCGACGACATGGGCGCCGAAGGCCTCCTTCAGCGAGTCCAGCGTGCGGAAGAAGTCGGCGCGCTCGCGGTCGAGCATGTTCACGAAGACCATCCGCGCGAGGTCGAGCTCCTCGGCGCGCGCCCACAGCCGCCGCGTCGAGACCTCGACGCCCATGACGCCGTTGACGACGAAGACCGCCGATTCGCACACCCGCATCGCGCCAAGCGCGTCCGCGACGAAGCTCGGCTCGCCCGGGGTGTCCAGCAAGTTGAGCTTGCGATCGGACCACTCGAACGAGCTCAGCGCCGCCGAGATCGACATCTTGCGCGCCTGCTCGTCGGGCTCGGAGTCCGAGACGGTCGTGCCGTCGAGGACCGATCCGAGCCGGTTCGTCGCCTTCGCCTCGAAGAGCAGCGCCTCGTGCAGTGACGTCTTCCCGCTACCGCGGTGACCGATCAGGGCGACGTTGCGAATGCGGTCGGCAGGCTTGTGCATGCCGCGGCTCCTCTCCTCGGGGAAGTGCGCGATGCTAATACCGCTGGGGTCAAATATCGACTCCGAGCGAACGTCAGGCTTGCCCGATGTTGTCGTCGGATACGCGGCCCCGCAGTCGCAACACGGCCTTCGTGTGCAGCTGGGAGACGCGCGACTCGGTCACGCCGAGGACCTCGCCGATCTCGCGGAGAGTCAGGTTCTCGTAGTAGTACAGCGCGACGACGAGCTTCTCGCGCTCGGGCAGGCGAGCGATCGCGTCCGCGATCCGGTCCTTGAGCTCGGTCGCGTCCATGACCGCCGCCGGGTCGGGCGAGCCGGGATCCTGGAGGGTGTCCAGCAGCGAGACCTGGTCGCCGGAGGCGTCGGACACCGTCCACAGCTCGTCGAGTGCGGCGACGCTCGAGTTGGAGATCTGCAGCAGGGCGTCCTGGAAGTCGCCCACGGTCATCTCCAGGTCGTCGGCCATCTCCTCGTCGGTCGGCGCACGCTGGAGCTTGTGCTCGAGCTGCGAGTTGGCGCGCTCGATCGCGCGGGCACGGGCGCGCACCGAGCGCGGTACCCAGTCCAGCGAGCGCAGCTCGTCGATGATCGAGCCCTTGATCCGGGTGATTGCGTAGGTTTCGAACTTGATCTCGCGCTCGAGCTCGAAGCGCTGGATCGCCGAGATGAGGCCTCCGAGCCCGTAGGAGATGAGGTCGGCCTCCTCGACATGCGCCGGCAGTCCGGACGCCATCCGGCCCGAGACGTACTTCACGAGCGGGGAATACGCGACCACGAGGCGCTCGCGGGCGCGCTCGTCGCCATCACGCTTATAGCGCCGCCACAGGTCCTTGAACTCGATCGATTTGACGTTCGTCTCCATCCTGACGCCCGACGTTCGTCTCCATCCTTAGGCCCTGGGATGTGCACGCGCGTACGCTGTTTTCAGGCGCGCCGACTCTACCCGAGTGTAGGTCTGGGTCGTTGAGACCGAAGCATGACCGAGCAGTTCCTGGATCGTACGTAGGTCCGCACCTCCCTCCAGCAGGTGGGTCGCGAAGGAGTGGCGCAGGGCGTGCGGATGGACCGCGCCCTGGACCGCAGCGTGGCGCGCCCAGACGCTCAGGCGACGGCGGATGTCCGACGTCGACAGCCGCCGGCCGGACTTGCTGAGGAAGAGCGCGGCCTCGCCGTCGCCGCGCGCCAGGGCCCCCCGCGCCCGCTCGAGGTAGCGGGCCAGCGCCCGCAGGGCGGGCTCACCGGCGGGCACGAAGCGGGTCTTTGCGCCCTTGCCCTCGACGCGGAGCTCCTCCGCATCGAAGTCGACGGAGGCGACGTCGAGCGAGACGAGCTCCTCCGCGCGCAGCCCGCTGGCGTAGGCGATCTCGAAGAGCGCGCGGTCGCGGAGCTCCAGCGGCGTCGACGCCGGAATGCGGTCCAGGAGCGCGCTGACCGCCTCGGGCGCCAGGACGCTCGGCAGCTGCTGGGCGCGTTTGGGCGCCGCCAGGAGGTCGGCCGGGTTGGCGGCGATCTCGCCGTGCTCGCGCAACGTCCCGAAGAACGCGCGCAGCGCCGCGAGCTTGCGGGCGACCGTCGCCGGCGCCGAGCGCCGCTCCGAGAGCGCCGCGGCGTAGCGGCGCAGCACCCGGTGCGTGACCGCGGCCGGCTCGACGTGCTGGCAGATCGCCCACGTCGCGAACTGACGCACGTCGGCGCCGTAGGCCTGGCGCGTCTTGGAGGCGGCCCCGCGACGGCGCAGATCCTCGTCGAAGCGCACGAGGGCCGCACGCCAGTCCTCGCTAGCCTCGAGATCGATGGGCGTCTTCTTCATCGACACCGCTCAGGGCACCGTCGCAACCCAGCACCAGCTGATCGACGCCGGTGTCGTCGAGGGTTCGGATGTGCCCCCGCGCCCGTGGCTGCGCATCCAGGGGACGAGCGACGCGTCGACGATGTGGTACGCGGTCATGCGCAAGCGCGAGCGGGGGGTCTTCATCGGCACGCTCGTGCTTCGACACTCCCCGCACCATGCCCTGCTCGTGCAGCAGGGCTGGGAGGAGGTCGGCCCCGAGCGGATCGGGCCGGACGGCCGCTAGTCGATGAAGATCGGCGTCCCGACGGGGACCTCGTCGTAGAGCTTCTCGACGTCCTCGATGAGCATCCGGATGCAGCCATGCGAGGCGTTCGTGCCGATCGAGCCGCGGGCGTCGGTGCCGTGGACGCCCACGCCGTCGTAGACGCCCAGCCAGCGCGCCTTGAGCGGGTTGTTCGGAGCGCCCCCCGGGATGACCTGCCCGGCGAGCTCCCCGGCCCAGTCGGAGTTCGGGACGTGCCAGGCCGGGTTGACCGCCTTGGTCTGGATCCTGTAGAGGCCGGCCGGCGTCTCCAGGCCGACCTGACCGACCGCGATCCGGTACGTCTGGATGCGCTTGAGCTTCTTGAAGAGGTTCAGCCGGAAGTTGCCGCGGTCGATCGTGACGACGACCGGATAGCGGTCGGAGAGCTTGTCGGCGGTGACCTTCGGCTCGACGCGATGGAGGGGCGCCGTGACCGTCCGGTCGTCGGTGCTCGAGAGGAGCACCGCCTGGACGTCGGATCGCAGAAGCCGCGCATCGATCGTGCGCCCGGTGTGCGCCGGCCGGATCGAGATGCTGTCGGGAGCGAAGTCCACCCTCGCGTCCACGGCCTTGCGGCTGACGGCGACGCGCACCCTGTCGACGATGCGCTGGACGGCCGGGCGCGAGTACTCGATGTCGGGCGCGACGCGCGCGTCCACCTCGCCACCCGTGAGGCTGCGCCAGGTACGGGCCAGGACCCCGCCCTCCCGGCCACGCTCGACCGCGGCGTCGATCATCGTCTCGAGGTTCGCTCGGATCTTCGCCTCGCCTGCCGTCAGCCGGAAGGTGTTGCCGGCCGAGCTGATGACGACCGGCGCCTGGAGCGGGGTGAGCAGGCGCTGTGTGACGCGTTCACGGGCGGCATCGGTGCGCAGGCCGCCGACGTCGACGTCGCCGATGCGGATGCCGTTGGCGATGATGTCCCTGCGGCTGGAGTCGTACGCGAAGACGCCGCCGACGCCCACGAGCGCGACGACGACGGCGGCGAGGATGATGGTGGTGGGGATGCGCGGCATGCCTTCCTTGACCCCTTCGGTTCAGCGTAGGCCGCGGATCACTGTACGCGACCGCCCCGGCGGGCAGGGACGGTTGCAGGGCTTCTTGCTTGCCGTCAGACGCGGGCGCGGCGCAGCACGGGGTCCAACCGAGCCGCCAACCCACGCCAGTCGGCGGCGCAGATGACGTCCTCCTCCTCGCAGACGTCGCGGTTCCACGGATGGGCGATCGTGGCCACCGTGATGCCGTGCTCGATCGCGCCAGAGATGTTCACAGGGCTGTCGTCGATGAGCAGCTCGATCCCGAGCTCGACGCAGCGGCCGACCTTGTCGGCCGAGCAGTGCAGGTCGTCGTAGGGCAGGCCGATCTGATCGAGCCAGCGGGCGGTGGCGTCGCGCGCGGCGGGGTCGCGGTGGCTCGTGATGTGGATGAAGTGCCCACTCTCGCGCCAGCGGCGGATGATCTCGACGGCGTTCGGATATGGATCGCCGGCGAGGATCGCCGCCTCGCGGTGGGTTTCCTCGATGCAAAGGCGCAACTGGTCGGGGCGCAGCCGCGTGATGCCCCAGTCCAGCTGCTCCTCGTAGGGCAGGTCGATGCCGAAACGTCGCTGGGCGGCATCGGAGAGCACGTTCCAGTAGTGGTGCAGCGTGGAGTCGATGTCTATCGCGATGCGCATGGCTTGTAGCGTGTATCGGAGCCGGTGGAGACCTCCTCAAGCGTAGAACAGCGCGGGAGGAGTTCCTCGAGGAGCCCGGTGCGCGCCGCCCCGACCGACTGGCCCGGCGAGGAGCGGGTATCCGGCCAGCGTGATCCGCATCGGCTGCAGCGGCTGGAACTACGCGTCGTGGCGGGCGAGCTTCTATCCGAAGGGACTGCCGCCGTCGCGCTGGCTGGAGCACTACGCGTCCGTCTTCGACACGGTCGAGGTCAACACGACGTTCTACCGGCTCGCCCGCCGAGAGGCCGTCGAGCGCTGGGCGCGCCAGACGCCGGAGGGCTTCTGCTTTGCGGTGAAGGCGTCGCGCTACCTCACACACGTCAAGCGCCTCACCGACCTCGATCGTGGTGTCCAGCGGCTCTACGAGCCGCTGGAGCCGCTCGCGCGCGCCCACCGGCTGGGGCCGGTGCTGTGGCAGCTGCCGCCGAACTTCCGCCGCGACGACGAGCGGCTCGCGCTCGCGCTGGACCACCTGCCGCCCGGACGCCACGCGTTCGAGTTTCGCCACCCTTCCTGGTTCACCGCCGAGGTCTACGAGCTCCTACGCTGGCACGGTGTCGCGCTCGCGATCGGCGACCGGCCGGAGCTGGAGTTTCAGTCACACGAGATCACCGCGGACTTCACCTATATTCGCTTCCACTACGGCCACCGTGGCCGGCGCGGCAACTACTCCGACACCGAGCTGCGCGGGTGGGCGCGGCGGATCGCGGACTGGGGGCGCTCGGTCGACGTCTACGCGTACTTCAACAACGACTGGGAGGTCTTCGCGCCGCGCAACGCGCGGGCCCTGCGGCGGATGGTGGCCGCCGAGGAGGGCGTGGCCGGGGCGAGCGGCGCCGGGGTCAGGTGACGGCCCCCACCGACGCGCTCGAGACGAGCTTGGCGTACTTGCCCAGCACGCCACCGAGCGTGGAGTTGTCCGGCCCGCTGTAGGCGGCGATGCGCTCGTTGATCGTCGCGACGTCGAGCGCCACGTCGAGCCGGCGCTCATCGACGTCGATCGTGATCTCGTCGCCGTCGGCGACGGCGGCGATCGGGCCGCCGCGGACAGCCTCGGGGGCGACGTGGCCGGCCATGAAGCCGTGCGTGGCGCCGCTGAAGCGCCCGTCGGTCAGCAGCGCGACGTGCTCACCCATCCCGACGCCGTTGAGGGCCGCGGTGACGGCGAGCATCTCGCGCATGCCGGGACCGCCGGCGGGGCCCTCGTTGCGGATGACGATGACGTCGCCCCGCTCGATCCTGCCGCCGACGACGGCGGCCATCGCGTCCTCCTCGCTCTCGAAGACGCGCGCCGGGCCCTGGTGGCGGCGGCGCTCGTGGCCGGAGAGCTTCACGACGCAGCCCTCGGGTGCGAGGTTGCCGCGCAGGATCGCCAGGCCGCCGGTCGCCTTGATCGGATCGCTGAGCGGGCGCACGACCTGCTGGCCCTCGGTCTCGACGGCCTCGCGGGCGTGCTCGCCGACGGTGCGCCCGGTGACGGTCATCGCGTCCTCGTGCAGGAGCCCGGCCTCGAGCAGCCGCTGGGCGACGAGCGGCACGCCGCCCGCGGCGTAGAGGTCGGTCGCGACGTACCTGCCGCCGGGCTTGAGGTCGCACAGCAGCGGCGTGGCCTCGGAGATGCGGTCGAAATCGTCGATGTCGAGCTCCACGCCGGCTTCGCGGGCGACGGCGAGCAGGTGCAGCACGCCGTTGGTCGAGCCTCCGCTCGTCGCGATCGCCGCGATCGCGTTCTCAAGCGCGTCCTTGGTGATGATGTCGCGCGGGCGCAGGCCGCGATCGAGGATGTCCATGACGAGCTTGCCGGCCTCGACCGCGACCGCCGCCTTGCTCGTGTGGACCGCGGGGACCATCGCGCTCCCCATCGGGCTGATCCCGAGCACCTCGAAGGCCATCGCCATCGTGTTGGCGGTGAACTGGCCGCCGCAGGCGCCGGCCCCCGGGCTGGCGGCGTGCTCGAGCTCGGAGAGCTCCGCGTCGCTCATGCTGCCGGCGGCGTGCTTGCCGATGGCCTCGAAGACGTCCTGGATCGTGACGTCGTGACCCTGGAAGCGGCCGGGTGCGATCGAGCCGCCGTAGAGCATGACGCCGGGGACGTTGAGGCGGGCGAGCGCCATGACCGTGCCGGGGATCGTCTTGTCGCAGCCGCTGATCGCGACGACGGCGTCGAAGAGGTGGCCCAGGGCGACAAGCTCGATCGAGTCGGCGATGACCTCCCGGCTGACGAGGCTCGTCTTCATGCCGCTCGTGCCCATCGTGATGCCGTCGGAGATCGCGATGGTGTTGAGCTCCATCGGCGTGCCGCCTGCGGCGCGGATGCCCTCCTTGACCTTGGCGGCGAGCGCGCGCAGGTGGAAGTTGCACGGCATCGTCTCGATCCAGGTCGAGGCGACGCCGATGATGGGCTTCTTCAGCGCGTCCTCGTCGAAGCCGATGCCGTAGAGGTACGCCCGCGCGGCCGCGCGCTCGGGCCCCTCGGTGAGAGCGCGGCTGCGGTGCTTGGGATCGAGCTTGGGTTCCGCCGTCGTCGTCGTCACGGGGCGGGAACACTACCCGCGCCCCGGCGATGGTCGCGGAGACGCTCCTGCTCCCACTGCCCGAGGCGCCAGAGATCGCGACGCACCTGCTTGGGGTCGACCTGGCGGCCGGGCAGGTGCATGTTCGCGCTGGCGATGATGCGCCGCTCGTCGCCGGTGAGGGCCATCCATTTCGCCAGCACGTCGTCGGAGTCCGGCAGACGAGCCGATCCATAGGGGCGCGTCTCGTCGGGGAACGTCACGCAGTACTCGCTCCGCAGGCGGCGCGTCTGGGGCAGGTAGGCGACGATCGGCTTGTGCGGATAGACGAGGTATGCGTACGGCGCGCCGTGCCCGTCGCGATCGCGCAGCGGGCCCTCCGCGAGGCCGCCCCAGACCCGGATGAAGCCGAGGTCGCGGTACATCGCCCACTCCTCCTCGTTGACGCAGGAGCGCAGAAGCGTCCGCGCGCGCTGCTCGGCGCGGCGCTCGCGGCCGGGGTCGTAGCCGTCGACCTCGATGCGCGCGCGGCGGGCGCGCCAGCGCGCGACCCGCTCGGCCAGGACGGGCCAGCCGACCTCCCACAGCAGGACGACGACGACGATGATGCTGGCGCTGATGGCAAGAAGCATGGACCGGTCTCCTCGCGGCTCAGCGGCCGCCGGCCGCGCGCGGGAAGAAGATCACGCGATCGGCGTCCAGCGGGACGTCGTCGAAGCTCGACACCATCTGCGCCTCCCGCCTCCCGCCGGCCGCCGCACGCGGAACCGCCGCCCACATGCCCGCGTCGAGCTGCGCACGGAACGCCTCGACGAGCTCCTCGTGCTGCTCGGGCACGTCGACGTCTCCCTCTGCGATGAGGATCTCGCCGTGACCGGGCTTCATGCGCAGGAACCGCATGGCGAGCGATTATGACAAAGCGGACGGGCACCGCCGACCACATTTCGACGGTGCGGCGTCAGCGTCCGCGCGCAAGCCCGAAGACGTCCACCGGGCCGGCCCCCGCTCCGAGCCCGCGCAACCCGTCGGCGACCGCGGCTGACGCCACCGCCCGCGCATGGCGCGCCGCCGCCAGCGGATCGTCGCCGAGCGCCAGGCGCGCGGCCAGCGTCGAGGAG
>JBPCJA010000306.1:0-6972 GCA_051005755.1 Solirubrobacteraceae bacterium | reverse complement strand
CGTCCGTCGCGAGTCGCTGCCCGTCGCGGCCCCGCGCGCGCTTTCGCGCGACGAGCAGCGCCGTCTGTTGCGCGCGGCCGAGCGCGCCGGAGCGCGCGACCGCGCGATCGTCGTGCTGATGCTGTTCGCCGGCCTGCGGATCGGCGAGACCGTCGCGCTTGACGTCGAGGACGTGACGATCTCGACGCGCAAGGGCCTGGTCGTGATCCGCTCGGGCAAGGGCGACGCGTATCGTGAGGTCGCGCTGAACGCGCTCGTGCGCGCCGTCCTTGAGGAATGGGCCACCGAGCGCGCCGGCCGCGCCCCCGACGACGAGCCCGCGCTGTTCTTGAGCGTGAAGGGCACGCGGATCTCACCGCGCGCCGCGGACACCGCGATCCGCCGCGTGGGCGCCGGCGCGGATCTGGCGCTCTCGGCACATGTGCTGCGTCATAGCTGTCTGACCAACCTTGTTCGCCAAGGAGAGGACCTCGTGATGGTCGCCGAGATCGCGGGGCACGTCCGCATCGAGACGACGCGCCGCTACAGCCTGCCATCCAAAGCCGACCGTCAGGCAGCGATGGAACGCATGGACGTCGAGTTCTGATGCCCGGCTGGCCATCAGGCGCGGAGCGCCGTGAGCTCGGTGCGTTCCCGGCGCAGACCGGGCCGGAGGACGTCAAGGCCTTCTTTGAGCTGTCGCCCGAGGATCTGCAGTTCGCGTTCTCACACCGCGGCGAGGCCCGGCTCGGTGTCGCCGTGCAGCTGTGCTCGCTGCGCTGGCTCGGGTTTGTCCCCGACGATCTCGCCGAGCTGCCGCAGCCCGCACTGTCGTGATCGACCTGTCGCGCGGGCGTGCGGTCGCGAGCTTTGCCGTGGGCGCGGACCCCGACGTGCTCGCGTTCGACGCCAGATTGCGACGGCTGTACGTGGCGGCGGAGAGCGGCGTCGTGACCGTGCTCGCCGAACGCGGCCGACGCATGGTCGTCCTTGGGCGCGCCCTGCTCGCGCCAGGCGCCAGGAGCTCACACGGTCGCGGTCGATTCGGGGACGCACCTCGTCTACTTCCCGCTCGCTAACGCCAGCGGGCGACCGGTCCTGCGCGTCATGAAACCCGCTCCATAATCCGCGATTCGCGCACGCCAGTCGCACAATTGCGGCTGCGGTCGGGGTGTGAGACAACGCACACATCGGGCCGGCCGCGTATCAGCACGGTGGTTACGTGCTCTCACTTACTCAAGTGACAGCCGATCGGCGCGAGCGCGCCGTGGTCAACCGCGAGAGGACGACGATGACCGCCAGCACGTCTCAGTTGACGGATTTCACCAGGGACGTCCTAGGCCGTTACGTCTGCAACGGCCTCGACGAGGCGCTGCACAGCGCCGACCCAGGCGCCACGCGCCCGGATGGCAGCTCGCAAGTGGACGCCAAGCCGTTTGACGTGATCGTCATCGGAGGCGGCTCGTTCGGACCGATCTTCGCCGAGCACGTGTTCGCGGCTGACAAGACGCACAGCCATCGCGTGCTGGTCCTCGAAGGTGGGCCGCTGTCGCTGCCCGAGCATGTTCAGAACATGCCGATGATCGGACTCGGTGTTCCCTCAGCGGTCACGTCTGACCCGGGTCCGCGCGCCGAGGTGTGGGGTCTGCCGTGGCGTTCGGATGTCGCGTTCCCCGGCCTCGCGTACACCCTTGGGGGCCGTTCGGTGTTCTTCGGCGGTTGGGCGCCCGAGCTGCTCGAGTCTGAGACGACGAGCTGGCCGGCCGCGCTGCTGACCGCGCTGCGCAGCGCGCTCCCGGACGGATCAGACGGCTACTTTCGCCAGGCAAGCCAGCAGATCGGTGTCACCCAGACCAATGACTTCGTCTTCGGCAAGCTGCACGAGGCGCTCAGGCAGCGGGTGTTCGACGGTATCCAGGCAGGCAGCGTCGAGGGCGCGATCGCGCTGAACAGCCCCGATCTGCCATTGCACCTCGACGGGATCCCGGCCGCCCAGCGCCAGATCGCAAAGCTCGAGGCGCCGCTGGCGGTGCAGGGCCGCGCGCCGCGCTCGGGGTTCTTCCCGCTGAACAAGTTCAGCTCGGTGCCGCTGATCATGCAGGCGGCGCGCACCGCGGCGACGGAGTCAGCCGGCGACGACGTCAAGAAGCGCTTCATGATCGCGCCCAACTGCCACGTCATCCGGCTCGAAACCGAGCCGACGGCGACCGGTATCCGGGTGGTCAACGTGCTGACGAGCAAGGGCTCGGTCCCGGTCGCTGCAAACGCCTGTGTCGTGATCGCGACCGGCACGGTGGAGAGCGCTCGGCTCGCGCTGACTTCGTTCCCGGCGCTCCCGAACGCGGGTCTCGTGGGTACAAACCTGATGGCGCACCTGCGCTCGAACCTCACGATCCGCATCCCGACGAGCTCGCTGCCCGCCGGCTTGGGCAACGAGCTGCAGGCCTCGGCACTGTTCGTCAAGGGCCGCCACACGTTCGCCGACGCGACGAAGGGGCACTTTCACCTGCAGATCACCGCCGCCGGACTGGAGAAGCCCAGCGGCGACTCCGAGGCCGAGCTGTTCAAGAAAAACCCCGACATCGACCTCTTCACCCGCTTCTCGCACGCCACCGACACGACCGTGGTGATCACGATCCGCGGGATCGGCGAGATGGCTCCCCACAACCCCGACAGCCACGTCACGCTGGATGGCGAGCTCGACGAGTACCACGTCCCGCGCGCGCGCGTCACGCTGAAGCCGAGCGCCAAAGACAACGAACTGTGGGACGCCATGGACCGCGCGGCGGACGATCTCGCGAAGGTCTTGGCCGATGGCAAGCCGTACCACGTGTTCCTGGGCGCCAGCGCGTTCGCGGCGGCCGCGGTCGGCCAGTCCGCGGTCGCGCTGCTGGCGTTCGCTAAGCGGCGAGACGGGCTGGGCACCACGCACCATGAGGCCGGCACCCTGTGGATGGGCGACGACCCCGCGACCTCCGTCACGGACTCCGACGGGCGCTTTCACCACGTCGACAACGCCTACGTCGCCGGGCCGGCGCTGCACCCATCCGTCGGCTCACCCAACCCGATGCTGACCGGCACCGCGCTGGCGCGGCGCCTCGCCGACACGCTGGCACGCCGGCCGGCGTTCGTGCCTGAGGCCGGATTTCAGGCGCTCTTTGATGGCTCCAACGCGGCGAAGTGGCGGATGTCGACGATCCGAAACCAGCCCGGACGCGACAACCCCGGACGCTTCATCGTCGTCGACGGCGGCCTTGAGGCGGTCACGGGCTCAGACCTCGGCCTGTACTGGCACACCGATCCCACGCCGCCGGACTTCGTGCTCAAGCTGCAATGGCGACGCTTCAGCGACGATGACAACTCCGGTGTGCTGTTGCGCTTCCCCGACCCCGACAGCAAGGGCTATGACAACACCGCGTTCGTCGCCACCGATTTCGGCTTTGAGGTCCAGATTGACCAGCTCGCCCGCAACGACGGAGCCGCGATCCACAAGACCGCCGCGATCTACGGGCTGGTCGGACCGACGGACCCGGCGAACCTCCCCGTCAATGCGCCGGGGGAGTGGAACCAGTACGAGATCCGCGTCCAGGGACAGGTCTACGACGTGCTGCTCAACGGCAGCCACGTCACCCACTTCGTCAACCCCGACGCCAATCGCGGACTGCCGTCGACCGCCGCGATCCCGAGCTTCATCGGTCTGCAGACACACACTGGACGCGTCGGATTTCGCGACATCCAGATCAAGGCACTGTGAACGTGCCAGCGGGCGCTCGGGATGCGTGTGCTGCACCTCACGACCGAGTTTCCCCCGGTCATCTTCGGCGGCCTCGGGACCGCCGTCGGCGGCCTCGTCGGAGCACTCGCGCAAGCCGGCACGCAGGTCGGCGTCCTGCTGGTCGGCAGCGGCGTGAACGGCTACGGCTCGTCGGCCACAGCCACGACGCAGCCGGCTGCGAGCGTTACGCAGCCGGTGATCGTTGCGCATGACGTCAGCGTCTTTGCGACCGCGTGGTCAGGTGCCCCCGAGACCGCCCTGGACGTCTGTCGGCGCTGGCGGCCCGACGTCGTGCACCTGCACGTGTTCTGGCTGTGGGAGATCGCGCGTCGCATACACGATGAGCTTGGACTACCGCTCGTCTACACCGTGCACTCCCTTGACGTCGCCGAATACGACCTCGGCAACGGCCCCAGCGAGTGCCTCCAGCAATGGCAGGTCCAGCAAGCCGTGCTCGCCCACGCCGACGTCATCCACGCGCCATCGACCAGCGAGGCCGACCTCGTCGCCCGGTACTGCCCGGCCACACAAGACCGTCTGGCCGTCGCAGGACATGGCATCGACGATCCCCACGGTGTCCCCAGCCGCAATCGCCACCACCGAGACGGGCCGACCACCGTGCTGTTCGTCGGCCGCTTCGTCGACCGCAAGGGCATCCGAGAACTCCTCGCGGCGATCCCCACCGTCCTCGAGCAGGCCCCCGACACGCGGTTCGTGCTCAGCGGCGGCCACCGCGGCGTGACCGCAGCCGAAATGCGCGCACACTGGCTACCCGACCACCTCGCCCGCCATCAGGACCAGGTCTGCTTCACCGGCTGGCTGTCACCCGAGGCGACCGCCGACTGGTACGCGCAAGCCGACATCCTCGTCATCCCCAGCTGGTATGAGCCGTTCGGAATGGTCGTGCTCGAAGGCATGCTCGAAGCGATCGCGATCGCGGCATCAGACGTCGGCGGACCAGGCGAAATCCTCGAACACGAGCAGACCGCACTGCTCTTCGCGCCCCGCGACCCCGCATCCCTCGCAAGCACCGTCGCCCGGCTCGCCACCGACCCCGGGCTACGCCAGCGACTCGGAACCAACGCAGCACAGGACGTACGCCGCAACTGGCTCTGGCCTTCCGCAGCCGCCAAGATGCAGCACATCTACACCCACGCAACCACCACCGCGTGCGAGGTCGCCGCGTGATCTCCTGGGCGACCATCCTCTACGGCGCCGCCATCACAGCCGTGCTCACCGCAGCCTGCCTGATCTTCGCCATCAGGGAACGGCGCGCCCAGGTTCTGTCAGTAGCCGTAGCAGCGTCGGCGATCGGGCCGATCGCCTGGAACGCGATCCTCAGAGCCACCGGCGGCGCCGGATTCTTCACCGACGCACCGATCGTCGTGTTTCCCATCAGCTGGCAGGACACCGGCTCGGGCATCTTCGCGCTCGCGCTCGCCAGCCTCGCACTCGGACTCGGCCCACTACGCGACGCACCAGCGCAACAGACCATGACCCGCGCCGCGCTCGTCGCAGCGATCGCGCTCGCGGTCGACATCTACCTCTACTAGACCAAACCGCCGGCGCATCATGGGTCGGGTGGCCGGGAGGGGGCTGCAATGCCGGCCTCGAGCTCCGCACACACGCTGCGTCATACGGCGGTGACGAACCTGATCCGCTCGGGCGCTGACGTCGTGCTGCTCGCGGAGATCGCCGGTCACCGGCGCCTGGACACGACGCGGCGCTACAGCCTGCCGTCTGCGGCCGATCGGGACGCCGCACTCAAGCCGCATCCTCCGAACAGTCCTTACCGCCGGATCCTGTTCCAATGTTCCTCACGGGCCTACTCGCGAAGCAGCCCGGCGACCGCGGTTGAGATCGCAGCTCGCGGGTCAGATGCGGCGAGTCGCGCCGTGTTCTCCGGTTTCGCTGCGGTGATATCCGCCGCGCAGGAGCTGATGTCACGCCCGCTGCGCGCGCTCACGGCGTCAGGCGCCTCGACCTCCCGGCGCCTGACGCCGTGACCGGGCGTGCCCGGCGTCATAACGGCCCCACCTTCGACGCGGCGCGTGCGCTCGCAATGCGCGTGCACGGCGGTGCCCTGCACGTACTGCAGGCCCTGGGCGGCACGGATCGGTCGTCCACACCCGCACGCAGCTGCGCTTAACGCCGCTGGGCAGTGCTGCGAGCTCGTGCCGGGTGCGAGTCACGAGCCCGTGACACCCACGACCGCGGCCTCGCACACCGCCCGTCCTGCCGACGTGCGCGGATTGCTGGCCCCAGGCGGTGGCGGGCACCGAGCGCAGGTCGCCGGCCGCAGCGACCGGCGCTCAAGGTCGGTTCAGACCGGATCCGCCGAAGATTCCCGCGGACGTTGCGGCTCCGTCGTGCCGCGCGCTTGACCTGTTGCTCAGCGGCCGATCGTGTGCTGGTTGACTTGCCGCGATGATCCTGGCCAGGGCCGATCGCGAGCTGCGTGCGCTCGTCGCCGAGCTGCGCGACGACGCGGCTGTCGCCAAGCACCTCGGCCTGGAGCTCGACGGCCTCATCGAGGCGGCCGAGGGACGGACCGAGCGGCTGTTCTGGACCGTCAGCGATCCACACCAATACCCGGGACCCTCGACGCACGGCGCGCTGGCGGGCGCGTGGTTTCACGGGGCGTTGTGCGCCGCGTCGCCCGTGGCTGGGAGACGGTGCTGCCGGACCGGCTGATCGGCGCCGGCGATCTGATGGAGGCCATCCAGTCCTTCGAGGCCGAGTCCAGCGAGACCGGCGACTCCCGCAAGACGCTCAGTCGCTACGGCATGGTCCGAGCCACGCTGCAGCCAGAGTTCGGCGCCCTGGCACCGGAGCGCGCCGTCAGCGTCTTGTCGTCTGAGACGGGCGCGCCGGCCGCGGAGAGCCGCGACCTGCTGGGCCTGTTCGCGATCGACGGCGCCGTCGTCGTACGTAACGCGCTTGATCGCGTCGCCGCCGACCCGGGCCCGCCGCCGGGGCACATTCGAAGCGGCCTGATCTCCTACCGCCTGCACCGCAACGCGCTGGAGATCATGGACATGATCGCGACGACGCCGTGGACCTCCGAGGGTAAACGCGCGTGAGGCAACGGTTTGTATTGGGTGCGGCTCTTCTGGAGGGACTTCAGAATGCCCGGATTTGCTGACGATTCGAGGCACCGGGGTTCTGTTTGCCAGCGAAAGCGCCGCTGTGGAGGCCGGGGAGAAACCCAAACTGCG
>JBPCJA010000305.1:0-5202 GCA_051005755.1 Solirubrobacteraceae bacterium | reverse complement strand
CCACTCGTTCTTGACGTTCGTCTTCAGCAGGACGCCGTAGTGGCCGTAGTCGTACGTCGAACCGAGGCCCCCGTAGATCTCCGACGAGGCGAAGATGAAGCCGCGCCGCTTGCAGAGCGCGACGATCTTGTCCATGGTGGCCGCGTCGGGCATTGGGGCGCATGCTAGATAATGGACGGTGCGTGCCCTTCTACGAGTACAGACGACCGGACGGCACCACGATCGAGGTCATGCAGAAGATGACCGACCCGCCGCTCACCGAGGACCCCGAGAGCGGCGTACCGCTCGAGCGCGTCTTTCACCCGATCGCAGTCCACTTCAAGGGCAAGGGCTTCTACAACACCGACTACGGGACGAAGAAGCGCGCGCGAGAGAAGGCCGACCACGAGGGCTCGAAGAAGAGTGACGCCGCGGCGGCCGACTCGAAGAAGGGCGAGTCCAAGGGCGACGCGGGCGGGTCGAGCGCGAAGGCCGAGCCCGCGACGAAGACCTCCTCCTCCGGGTCGTCGGCGCCGAAGAGCGACTGATCTCCTGGTACTAGCCCGCGAGGAAGCGGCGAACCGCGGCCTGCTTGACGCCCGCGGGCACGTTGCCGTCGAACGTGCCGAGGACGTGGCTCTGCGGACTGCCGGCGACCGCAAGCGCACCGAAGAGCCCCAGCAGCGTCGGGCCGCTCATGTCCGAGCGCAGCGCGCTCGGCACCCGCCAGGAGATGAGCGGCAGGCGCGCGAACGCTCCCGGCGACAGCAGCCGCCGCCGCATCGCCGCGATGACCTTCTGCTGGCGGCGCGCGCGCGTGAGGTCGTTCTCGTTCTTCGCGCACTCGTTCTTGCGCGTCCGCGCGAGCGCCAGCGCCTGGCGGCCGTCGATGTGGCTCTTGCCGGCCGGCAGTCGCAGCGTGTAGCCGCCGTTGCGGAAGCCGCCGTTGATGCGCGAGACGACGCAGCCGCCGCGGTAGGTGATGCCGCCCATCGCGTCGACGAGCGCCGGGAAGTCGTCGAAGCTCACGACGACGACGTGGTTGACGTCGACGCCCGTGTAGTTCTCGACGGTCCGCACGGCCAGCGCCGTCCCGCCGATCGCGAACGCGGCGTTGATCTTCTGGCGCCCGGCCCCGGGAATGTCGACGATCGTGTCGCGGGCGATCGACAGGCGGCTGTTGGCCCCGCCGCCGATGCGCAGGAGCAGGATCGAGTCCGCGCGGCCGACGCCGGTCTGCGCGCCCGGCTCGCGGGTGTCCTGCGTGCGCTCGTCGGAGCCGAGGACGAGGATGGTGTTCGGCGACCACAGCGGGTAGCCGGCGCCTCCCAGAAGCTGGTTGGAGGCACCGGCGATCTTGCCCTGCTGGATCTGCGCGCTCACGAGGAAGGCGACGACCGACAGCGCGATCCAACCGGCGACCACGAGCGCGAGCCAGCCCACGAGGCGGCCGGCCGGCAGGCGCCGCCGGGGCGGCTTGGGCGGGCGCTCGCGCGCGTCGTCGCGCAGCTGGGCGAGCTCGTCCTGATCGCCGCCCGACCGTCGCCGCAGCCAGGACTTGCGCGAGCGGTAGACGCGGTAGTCGGGCTTGCCCGGCGGGGGCTGGGTGTCCGTGGGTGAGGCCATGCAGCCGTGTATCGTGGCCGATCGTGTCGACCGGCTGCGTGATCGGGGTCGACCTCGGTGGCACGAAGCTCTTGGCCGGCGCGGTCGATCCGGCCCTGAACGTCCACCATCGCGCGACCCGCTCCGCGCGCGGATCCGACCAGGCCGCGGTGCTCGACACGGTCGTCGGGGCGGTGCAGGAGGTGCGTGACGCGATCGAGGCAGCGTCGGGGACCGTGGACGCCGTCGGCTTCGGGATCCCCTGCATGATCGACCAGGAGCACGGCACGGCGGTGATGTCCATCCATCTGCCGATCGCCGACCTGCCGTTCCGCGATCTCATGGCCGAGCGGCTCGGGCTGCCCGTCTTCGTCGACAACGACGCCAACGTGGCGATGCTCGCGGAGTGGCGCTTCGGCGCGGCCGCCGGCGCGCGCGACGCCGCGCTGCTGACGATCGGCACCGGGATCGGCGGCGGGCTCGTCGTCGGCGGCGTCCTGCAGCGCGGCAGCCAGGGCGCCGGCGCCGAGCTCGGGCACATGGTCGTGCAGGCCGACGGCCCACGCTGCCAGGGCAACTGCCCCAACCGCGGGTGCCTGGAGGCGATGGCGTCGGGCCCCGCGCTCGGCCGCGAGGCGCAGCGGATCGCGCGCGAGCGCCCGGACTCCGGGCTCGGGCGCGCGCTCGCCGCCGGCGTCCAGATCAGCGGCCCGCTCGTGACCGAGCTCGCGCACGACGGCGACGCTGCCGCGATCGACGCGCTCGCCATCGTCGGCGAGTGGCTCGGCGTCGGCGTCTGCAACCTCGTGAACATGCTCAACCCCGATGTCGTCGTCATCGGCGGCGGCGTCATCGCGGCCGGCGAGCTGCTGCTCGAGCCGGTTCGCGCGGTCGTCGCCGAGCGGGCGCTGTCACCGGCGCGCGAGCACGTGCGGATCGTCCCGGCCCGCTTCGGCGCGGAGTCCGGGATGCTCGGCGCCGCGGCGCTCGCGCTCGCCGGGATCGGAACGCCGGCGTAGCGAGGGCATGCGCATGGTCTCCGCCATTGACCGTCCGACGAGCAGCGGCGCGCGGTCGTAGCGAGGGCATGCGCATGGTCTTCGCCATTGACCGTCCGACGAGCAGCGGCGCGCGGTCGTAGCGAGGGGATGCGCATGGTCTTCGCCATTGACCTTCCGACGAGCAGCGGCGCGCGGTCATGAGCGCCGCGGGCCGGCTCGTCGTCTGCCCGACGCCGATCGGCAACCTCGAGGACGTGACGCTGCGCGTGCTCAGCGCGCTGCGCGACGCGAGCGTCGTCGCCTGCGAGGACACGCGCCGCACGCGCGTGCTGCTCGAACGCTACGGGGTGGCGGCCACGCTCGTGAGCTACCACGAGCACAACGAGCGCGCACGGGCCACGCAGCTCGTCGAGCGCATGCAGCACGGCGACATCGTCGCGCTCGTGTCGGACGCCGGGATGCCGGTCGTCAGCGACCCCGGGTTCGTGCTCGTGCGAGCGTGCGTCGCTGCCGGGCTCGCCGTCGAGGTGCTGCCGGGGCCGAGCGCCGCGCTGTCGGCGCTCGTCGCCAGCGCGCTGCCGGCCGACACGTGGCGGTTCGTCGGCTACCTGCCGCGTAAGCGCGGCGAGCTGATGACGCTCCTGCACACGCCCGAGACGATAGTCGCCTTCGAGTCGCCCAACCGTGTGGCGGCCTCGCTGCAAGCGCTGGCGGTGATCGACCCTCAGCGGCCGGTCGCGGTCTGTCGCGAGATGACGAAGATCCACGAGGAGATCGTGCGCGGCAACGCGGCCGAGCTGGCGGCGCGCTACGCCGAGCAGCCGCCGCGCGGCGAGGTCGTGCTCGTGCTTGGCGGCGCGCCGGCGGTCGAGCCCGAGCTCGCGCCCGCGCTCGAGGCGCTGCGCGCGCTCGTCGACGCGGGGGCCAAGCCGCGCCCCGCGAGCTCGGTCGTCGCGTCGCTCACCGGGCTGAAGGCAAACGCGCTGTACCGCGCGCTGATGTCAGGCGACGACCTGTGATGCGCTCTACCGGGCGCCGGGTGCCACGAACGCGTCGCGCGCGTCGCGCTCCCTAACGGTGCCGGCGCTGCTCGACACCCGGGATTCGACACACCCGTTGTACCGCGCTCGCACAGTGGCGAGTTTCCAGCGTCCACTCCGAAGAACTCGCCAATCGCTGCGCGCAGGCGCCCCCGCAGCTCCTTGGCGAGCGTACGAGGACGTCCGGCCGGCCCGAGCGGCAAGCCGGCGCCGTGAGGCGTAGCCTCCGAAGCATGGACGCCTATCTGGCCGTCGTCAGCAAGCGCGAGGTTCGCCGTTACGCCCCGCGGCCGCTCGGGGCAGACGCCGAGCGCCGGATCCTCGAGGCCGGCCGCCTCGCGGGCAGCTCGAAGAACCGGCAGGCGCGGCGCTTCGTGGTCCTGCGCGACCCGGGGCTCGTCGACGAGGCGGCGCAGAGCGTCTACGCCTCCGACAACATCGGCGGCGCGGCGTTCGTCGTCGCGATCGTCGTCGGCGGCAAGGGACCGACCGCCTTCGACGCCGGGCGGGCCGCGCAGAACATGATGCTCGCCGCCTCCAACGAGGGCATCGGCTCGTGCCCGAACGGCATCGCCGACGCTGCGCGCCTGCAGGCCGCCGTCGGACACGGCGACGACGAGCGGGTCGCGACGGTCCTGACGTTCGGCCACCCGGAGCGCCCACGCGATCCCGAGCAGCGGTCGGCCGACGAGTGGATCGAACGCGCGGACCGGCGGCCGTTCGAGGAGGTCGTCGAGGAGCGCTAGCGCCCGGCGGGCGGCGGTAGCTGGCGGGCGGGGCGGTCGGGCGGGCGATGGCGGTGCTACGTGCCGACGCGTGCACATCACGGTCACAACCTCCTCCATCCTCGAGAA
This sequence comes from Solirubrobacteraceae bacterium, assembly GCA_051005755.1. Lineage (GTDB taxonomy): Bacteria > Actinomycetota > Thermoleophilia > Solirubrobacterales > Solirubrobacteraceae > CADCVQ01. The sequence continues at coordinate 723 of JBPCJA010000305.1, read as the reverse complement.
CGGTCCGGCCCGCGCCGTGCGGTCCCGATGCGCACCGCCCTGTGCGAGGCCTTGAGCTGCCAGCGGGGCGACCTGCTCAGCTAGGACGACGGCGCCGGGGCGGAGAAGCGAGGTCGTAACAGAACACGCGCAGCTGTGTGTCGACATGCGCGCGGTCGGCGGGATCGGGCTGGGGCGGACGTACCGTCGTAGGCGTGAAGCTCGTCGCGCTCGTCCTTGCCACGTTCCTGTCGCTCGTTCCCGCCGCCTGGGCCGGGTCCTGGAAGCGGCCGGTCGAGGGACCTGTCCTGCGCCCGTTCACGCTTTCCGCCGATCGCTTTGCCCCTGGCCAGCACCGCGGGATCGACCTCGGCGCGCCGCTCGGCGCAGCGGTTCGCGCCGCGTGCGGCGGGCGGGTGCGCTTCGTCGGCCGCGTGCCCGGAGGCGGGCGGACCGTGAGCGTCGGTTGCGGCCCCCTCGTCGCCACCTACCAGCACCTCGGCGACGACGCCGTGCGCCGGGGGCAGCTGCTCGTGACGGGCGCGACCGTCGGCACGGTCGGCCGCTCCGGCCGCCCGCGCGGTCCGCGTCCTCACCTGCACCTCGGCGCACGCGAGGCGGCGAGCGGGCGCTACGTCGACCCGCTGACGCTGCTCGGCCTCGCCCCGCGTGCGCCGCCGCCGTTTCAGTCCGCGCCGCGGCGTCCCGTGCCGCTCGGCCCCGCGCCGCGACCGGCGACGCGCC
>JBPCJA010000304.1:0-9554 GCA_051005755.1 Solirubrobacteraceae bacterium | reverse complement strand
GACGCCGTCGAAGACCACCTCGCCCAGGCACTACGCCAACTCGAACACGAACCCGGCACAATCGCGTCGCTCACCCATCGCGCCTGGATCACAACACCCAACATGACCGCAAACTAGTATGAGATCCCGCGGAGCGTCGTGCACCGAGCTCTCCAGCGGCTGAAGGCTGCCGGACTGGTGGACGCTCGGCGCCGGCGCGTCAACATCAGCCAGTCTGAAGAGTTCCTCGTCCACGCTGTCAAGTATCTGTTCCCGGCGGCGCTCGGCGGGGAGAGCCGCGGCATTCCTACGGCATGGGCCGCCGAGCCGCTCGCCGGCAAGCTGGCATCCCCGCCGAGCGAGTTGGCGCCCGTCTGGCCGGATCCCGGCGGACGCCGGCGCGGACTTACGCTGCAACCCCTGCATGCTGCGGTGCCCGCTGCTGCGCGCCGCGACCAGGCGCTGGCCGAGCGCTTGGCTCTCGTCGACGCTCTGCGCCTCGGCGACGCTCGCGTGCGCGGACTGGCTACCGACCTGCTCGCGGAACACCTCGCGCGCGTCGCCGCATGAGCATCGAGCTGCTCGAACTCGCCGCCGTGACGCTGGAGGACCTGCTGGGAGAAGTCGTCTTCCTCGGTGGCGCCACCGTCACACTGTGGATCACCGATCCTGGGGCGCCACCCGTGCGCCCCACCAAGGATGTCGATGTCGTCGTCGACGTCACTACGCGCAGTGGCCTTCACGATTTTGAAGCGAGCCTCCGTGAGCGCCGCTTCGCCGAGGATCAACAGGCTGGGGTCATCTGCCATCTGCCGGTGGTTGCATTCCGACTCAGGCCTGATCCTCGACGCCATGCCCGCCGACGCGAGCATCCTCGGCTTCGCGAACCGCTGGCAGGGTGCCGCCCTGCCGCACGCAGTCGCCCGGACATTGCCCTCGGGTGCCGTCATCCGCGCCCTCTCGCCGCCACACCTGCTGGCCACCAAGCTTGAGGCGTTCAAGGGCCGCGGTTGCGGCAATTTTTGGGCAGCCGCGATTTGGCGACATCATCGCGCTCGTTGACGGCCGCGAGGAGCTCGTGGACGAGGTCGAGGCCGTTGGCGCCGACGTCCGCGGGTACCTCACCGAAGAGGTCCGGGAGCTCATGGGTGCATCGCGCTTTCTCGATGGTCTGTTCGGCGCGCTGCGCCCCGACGCGGCAAGCCAGGACCGCGCCGACCTCATCGTCCTGCCGGCCCTCCGCGCCATCGCAGGACACAACGAGCGCCCCTGAGACGATCACCGCTCGGCGACGTTTCGGTCCGGGGTGACGGATACCTTCGGGTCGTGCCGAATGCGATAGCGGAGCTGAGAGATGTCGAGCTGGCCGAGGTCGAGGCGGCCGTCGGCGCGAGGTCGTATGCGCGTGGGCGTGGCTACGCGCGCAACAAGGTGCTTGCGATCGAGTGGGATGCGAAGGGCGAGACGCTGACCGGCTCGGTCGTCGGACAGGGCGGGCTGTACGACACGGCCGCTTTTTTCACCGCCGATCGTGCCGGTGCGCTGGCGTTCGACGACGGCGAGTGCACGTGCCCGGTGGGACACAACTGCAAGCACGTCGCGGCGATCGTGATCGCCGCCACCGACAACCGGAGCGCTGGCCGGACCGGACGGGTCGCACGCGCGTCGCGCCCGGTCGCGGTCCCGGGCACGCCCCGGCGAGCGTCGTGGGAGCAGCCGCTGCGCGCGCTGATCGATGCGCCGGCGCCGCTGGCTGCGGGCAACCCGCTCGCGATCGAGCTCTCGCTGCAGGTGCTCGGCTTTACGGGTCGCGGCGCGCCGCGGCTGATGGCGCGGCTGATGCGACGTGGTGCGCGCGGCGGCTGGGTCAACGGGTCGCTGACGTGGAGCGGGCTCGAGTCGTGGCACGTCCAAAGTGGCGCGTATCGCCCCGATCACCTTGCGCTGGTCCGCGAGCTCTATGCGGTCCATCGCGCGCGCGAGGGACGATCCGTCCAGTACTACTACGGCAGCGGGGACAGGACGCTCGATCTCGGCGCGTGCGACAGCCCGCAGCTGTGGTCGCTGCTCGACGAGGCGGCTCGGCTCGGGCTGACGCTCGTCCACGCGCGCCCGGGCCTCGGCGAGGTCCGCTGTCACGAGCGGGGCGAGTTGCTCATCGACGTCACGCGGCAGGGCGACGCGGGATCGCTCGTCACCGCGGTGGTCCGCGTTGACGGCGACGATGTCGAGCCGCTGATGTTCCTGGGGTCGAGCGGACACGGCGTCGTGTGCGCCGAAGGCGCCGCGGATCACGGTCCCGAGAACCGGCGGCTGCGGCTGGTGCGTCTCGCCAGGCCGGCGGCGCCGAAGCTGCAGCGGATGGTCCTCGACGGCGAGCGCCTGGAGATTCCGGTAGGCGAGCTGGATCGCTTCGCCGACGAGCTGTGCCCCGCGCTGCGCAACGTTGCCACGGTGGTGTCGTCGGACGGGTCGTTCGTCGCGCCGGAGGTCTCCGCGCCGACGCTCGTCTTGCGCGTGGGCTACGGGGCTGATCATGCCGTCGAGGTCGGGTGGGAGTGGGCGTATCAGGTCGGCGCGACCACGCGCCGCGCGGCGCTGGGCGTCAACGGGGGCGGCCCCGGGTTCCGCGATCTCGCTGCCGAGCGCGCGATCCTCGCCGGCACCGTCCTCACCGAGACGGGCCTGGAGTGCCTCGGGCTGCTCGACGACGCCGGACGTCCGGCCGATGCCCCGGCGGTGACGCTCGCCGGCCTTGACAGCATGCGGTTCACGACGGACGAGCTGCCGCGGCTGGAGCAGCATCCGGGCGTCGCCGTCGAGGTCGTCGGGCAGCCCGCGGACTACCGCGACGTCGGCGGCTCGCTCACGATCGGCGTGTCGACCGCCGACGTCGCCGGAGAGCGCGACTGGTTCGACCTCGGCGTGACCATCGGCCTCGACGGTCGCGAGCTGCCGTTTGCCGAGGTGTTCGTCGCCCTCGCGAGCGGCGAGTCGCAGATGCTGCTGGAGGACGGCGCGCACTTCTCGCTGCTCGATCCCCGCCTGCAGTCGCTGCGACAGCTGATCGAGGAGGCGAGGGCGCTGACGGACGCGCCGTCGGCACCGTTGCGCATCAGCCGCTACCAGGCCGGGCTCTGGGCGGAGCTCGCGGCGCTCGGCGTCGTGACCGAGCAGGCGCAGGCATGGCAGCGCCAGGTCGGTGGGCTGCTGGAGCTCGACGCGCTTCCCGAGCGCGATCCGCCGGCGACGCTGACGGCGCAGCTGCGCCCCTACCAGCGCGAGGGGTTCGGGTGGCTGGCGACGCTGTGGGAGCTCGAGCTCGGTGGGATCCTCGCCGACGACATGGGGCTCGGCAAGACGCTGCAGGCGCTCGCTCTGATCTGCCACGCCCGCGACCGCGATCCGAGCGTCGGTCCGTTCCTGGTGGTCGCTCCGACCAGCGTCGTGTCCAACTGGGTGCAGGAGGCGGCGCGCTTCGCCCCTGGGCTCATGGTCCGATCGGTCACCGACACGCTGGCGCGTTCCGGTCGGGCGATCGACGAGGTCGCTGCCGCGGACGTCGTGGTCACGACGTACACGCTGCTGCGCCTGGAAGCCGAGGCCTACCGCACGGTTGCCTGGGCCGGCCTGATCCTCGACGAGGCGCAGTTCGTCAAGAACCACCAGGCCAAGACGTATCGCTGCGTTCGCGAGCTGGCCGCGCCGTTCAAGCTGGCGATCACCGGCACGCCGATGGAGAACAACCTGATGGAGCTGTGGTCGCTGCTGTCCATCGCGGCGCCTGGGCTGTTTCCCGATCCGAAGCGCTTCGCCGACCAGTATGCGCGGCCGATCGAGCGGGGTGGCGACGGCGAGCGGCTCGCGCTTCTGCGGCGCAGGATCAAGCCGCTCGTCAAGCGCCGCACGAAGGAGCTGGTGGCCGCCGATCTCCCGGCGAAGCAGGAGCAGGCTCTCGTCGTCGACCTGCATCCGCGCCATCGCAAACGCTACGACCGGCATCTGCAGCGCGAGCGTCAGAAGGTCCTGGGGCTGATCGGTGACTTCGACCGCAACCGCTTCACGATCTTGCGCTCGATCACGCTGCTGCGTCAGCTCAGCCTGCATCCCGGCCTTGTCGAGGACGACTGCGACACTGTGCCGTGCGCCAAGCTCGGCGCGCTCGTCGATCAGCTCGCAGACGTCGTCGGCGGCGGCCATCGGGCGCTCGTGTTCAGCCAGTTCACGGGATTTTTGGCAAAGGCCCGTGAGCGCCTGGACGCCGAGGGCATCGGCTACTGCTACCTCGACGGTCGGACGCGCCGGCGCGATCGCGTGCTCGAGCAGTTCAAGAGCGGGACGGACCCGGTGTTCCTGATCAGCCTCAAGGCCGGAGGGTTCGGGCTGAACCTGACCGAGGCCGACTACTGCTTCCTGCTCGACCCGTGGTGGAACCCCGCCACCGAGGCCCAGGCGATCGATCGCACGCACCGCATCGGCCAGACCCGTCGCGTGATGGTCTACCGGATGATCGCGCGTGAGACGATCGAGGAGAAGGTCGTCGCCCTCGCGCGCCGCAAGGCCGCGCTGTTCAGCGGCGTCATGGACGAGGGCGATCTGTTCGCGAGCAGCCTGACTGCGGAGGACATTCGCGGGCTGCTCGGCTGAGCGTCCACCCGCGTCGCCGAGGAGCGGCCTGGATCGAGCTCAAACACCGATGGTGACTGGAGGCTCGCGGCTGGCTACCGTGGTGCGCCATGGCGCGGGGTGTTTCTGGAAGAGCCAAGCACCGGGCAGCGTCAGTCGGCGCTGCTGGTCGGACGCAGCTCGCAACCGTCGGCCAGTGCTTGGTCGTCCAGCGTCCTGACGGCGCGTATGAGCGCGGTGCGCCGAGCGCGTTACGCGGTTGCAACTCGCCGGTCTTCGCCCATCGCGCAGCTGGCGGTGCGCGGCGAACTTGAGCGCCGTGATCTCCTCGCGCGAGAGGCGCAACGGATCGGTCACGACGTCCGCGGTAGCTCGCGCAGGACGAACTCGACCTCGCGCAGGTGGCCGCAGCGCAGCAGGGGCGGCTGCAGGCGGGCCGTCATGCGCTGGCGCCCGTGGGGAGGATCCTCGTCGAGGACGATCTCGATCGGCTCCAGACCCTCGGCGATTCGCCGGGCCGCGGAGCCGCGGCGGCGCACCATGCTGGCAAGCTCATGGCGCAGCGTGGCGTCCACGCACTCCACGAACCTGACGGCGAGATAGCGACGCTCGGCGCGTGAGAGCCCGAGTCGCTCGTCGTGGCCGATCGTGACGTGAACGCGGGCACACACGAGCTTGCCGTTGCGATAGGCACGTCCCCACCGGTAGCGCGTCTCTGCCATCGGCATCGGAGTCTTCACCTGGCAGTGCCCATCGTCCATACGGGACGGTGCGCGGCCCCATACGGGGCGGGAGGCGGCCTATTCAGGATCTGCATAGGAATTCTCGGCAGGCCAACTCGACGCGGCGTAGCATCGCGTCGCCATGACCCCTGCCCGCCGCTTTTGCATCTGTGGGATGCCGCTGGCCCGCGACAACGCCGACAGGCTCTGCACCGCCTGTCAGAGCAGGCGTCGGCGCGACCGGGCGCCACAGGTGCCGGCCGAGTTCTGGCATACCGACGTCATGGGTGACGCGCTCGCCAGCGGCGACCTCGGCCGCGTCATCCGCGCGTACCGGTCTCACCCGTATCACGGGCATCCGCTGTCGCAGACCGTCATGGCCGGCTGGCTGCACGTCTCGCAGGCGTCGTTGAGCCGGATCGAACTCGGCAAGTGCCGCCTGACCGTCGACGACATCGCTGGTTTCGCCGAGACTCTGGGCCTCACCGTCGCGCTACGCTGGAGCCCCCAGAACGAAGCGAGGGAAGACGTGGATCCCATCAGCCGTCGGAGCCTCTTTGGCGCGGGCGTCGGGGCCGCAGTTGGTCTCAGCGCCACGACCGCACCCGCCGCAGCCCGCGAGGTCGACCCCGAGCTCATCTCGCACTGGATGAAGCTGATCGGCGTGCTCGATCGCCACGACGCGATGTTCGGATCGCGCAACCTGCTTGCCACCGTCTCGCACGAGCTCGATCTGATCGCTGCACACCGGCAGATCGCCCGGGGCGAGTTGCGCACTCAACTCCTGCGCGTGGAATCGCGCTGGTCCTGGTTCGCAAGCTGGCTCAACCACGACATCGGCGACTCGCACCTTCGCGACTCGTGGGCCGATCGAACCCTGCGGCTCGCTCGAGAGGCCGACTACGCAGACATGACCGCGTACGTCCTCATGCGGAGCCAGTGGTCGGCGCTGGCCCGTCACGACGCGCCGCGAGTGATCGCGCTGGCCGAGGCCGCCGGGGACACACAGGGCGCGACGGACAGGATCCGCGCGCTCTGTGCGCTTCGCGTGGCGCGCGGGCACGCGCTAGCCAACGACGCAGCCGCCTGCGAGCGCAGTCTGGCCGACGCCTACGACCTCCTCGACCGCGCGGATGCCGCGGAGACGATCTGGGACGACATGGGTAGCCAGAACTTCACCCGTCCCTACCTCCTGGCCGCCCAGGCGCGCTGCTGGGTCTCGCTCCGGCCGACCAAGGCCATCGCCATACTAGAAGACGCCTTGCGCCTCTGGCCATCCGACCGAACGCGCGGTCGCGGACTGCATCAGACATGCCTCGCGCTGGCCTGCGCCGCCGCCGACGAGCCCGAGCGCGCCGCCGCCGAGGGCATGACGGCGATCGGGATCGCTCAGAGCACGAGGTCGAACGTGACCGTGCGCAAGCTCAAGCGCCTCGACCGCCAGCTCGCCGCCTACGAGCTGCCGGCGGTCGCCGACTTTCGCGAGGCAGTCGCCGCGCTCTGAGTCGAGTGATGGGAAAGCCAGGCGGCGCACCACTTCATGCGGCGGGAAATCCGGCGCGGGCGACCCGACGGCGCTCGACCCGCGAGACCGTCCATCCGCTCCCGTACGAAGCGACTTCGCCAGCGGCCAAACGACTCGTCACACCGTCCAGCCGCCCTGAGATCTCGGCATCGCGCAGACCGTCAGCCCAGTAGAGCACCAACCTGGTATACGGAGTTCACGGCCGAGCAGGCGCAGCGGATGCGCGACGCCTAGCTCTTCTACCCCATGCCCCGAGTAGGTGCCCGGTAGGGGCACGCCTCGAGGGTCTGATGGAGGGCCAGCGGCGCCGGCCGATTCATTCCTTCGGCCGATTCGCCCCCAACAGCCGCGCGAGTGGCGTTGACACTCGGTGCCGTCGCTGAGATATTTCAGTGCGAGCGTCGTGGGCTCGACCAGCAAACAATCCGAACCGGTAGGGCAGGTCGCGGCGGAGCACGCGCCTCAGCGGCACACGGTGTCCTTGGCGCAGATGTCAGGAAATTCGGTGGCCTTGGTACAGCAGCTTCAGCAAACAAACGGCTGGCAACCGTACGGTCATGCGGCTGCTTGCCCAGCCCAAGACAGGGGAGGGGAGTCAGGTACAGGCCGAGGATGCCAAGGTCGTCGTCGACTCCCACCTGGACACCTGGTATCAAAACACTCGCTGGGGCATCGAGAAGGCGAACCTCGCCGGTTCGGACGACGCGATGACGTGGTTTCTGATCGCGCTCGGCGGCAACCTCGTCTGGGCTGCGACCGCGTTCGTCAATCCTACCGCGGCGATCGCCATCCGTGCGATGTCGGTCGCCGGGGCGACGATCGGATCAGGCACGGCCCAACAGCTCTTCGCCGAGGAAAAGCCTATCGAGGAGTTCAAGCAGATAGTCATTAAAAATTTCAGTGACCGCTATAAGGGGATGCAGCGGGACGTCGCCCTCACGATGCTGGTGAAGGCGGAGTTCGAGCAGCGCGGCCTCATGAATCGCGACGACGCCACCCAGGCCCAGCAGCGCCGCGAGGCGGCCTGGCAGGTGATGTTCAAGGACACGGTGCCGTTCAGGGACCCGTCAGCGATCGAACAGCAGGCGAAGAAGAACGTCGAGGCCATCTGGGCCGCGTTCCTGCCGACCTACAACAGCTACTACACGATTGTCACCCCGAGCTATATTCGCGCCGACCTGCCCAAGTACATCCTTGGAGCGTTCTACCGAGCGCTGGTCGTCACCGGGATCGCCGACCAGCTCAGCGAGGTGAAGAAGGAGCAGGCGTACGAGAAAGACGGGGACCAGCTGCGTCCGGCCGGGACGAGTTATCTGTTCCCCGGCGGCGTCCGCGTCCGGCGCGGTCCCAAGCACGACTGGTTCGACCGCGTCCGGCCTGAGATCAACACGATCCAGTAGCGACGGCGAGATCGCTTGTCCTCGCCGTAAGTCCCGGTTGCGTTGCGCGGGGAGCTGGGGGGTCGACCAACCTGCGGTGCTCCATGCAATGACCGAGTGCGCCGTTGTGAGGATCTCCATGAGCGACTCGACGCGGCCCACCGGTTCGCGCTTGCCAACAGGTCGGTCCCGGCGCACCTGGTGAGGAGCAACAAGACCATCGGCAAGGTCAAGCTCAAGCGCAACCCGCTTGCTTGAGGCTGTTCCGGATTAATCCGGGGCCGCTGAAGGGAGAATCCGTGCAGTCAGGCGGGGCGAGGGTGCTCCCCCCGCTGCGAGAAGATCGGCCCGCGCTGGATCGCTGTGAGCGATGACCGCGTGACCGCTGCGCTACGCGGTCTTGCGAAGCGCCGGCGAAGGCGCGGCCGTTTCGGCCGCGAGCTTCAGCGGTCGTGCCTTGTCGGCGAGCGCCTTCAGCCCGAGCTCTTCGCCCGTGGCAAGCGCCCGTTCGAGTAGTTCGACGGCCTTGTCGCGGTCGCCGGGGCTGTTGCGCAGCAGCAGCATGTGGGCGTAGTCGTGTTGGGTGTGGGCGACCCAGAGCGGTGATCTGATCTGGGCGTTGAACTCGAGGGCATGCTCGAAGTGCCGGGCGGCGTCCTCGAAGCGCGACAGCGTCGTGGCGAGCAGCCCGAGCGAACGCGAGGCGGAGCCCTGGCTCAGGAGGGTGAAGGCGACCACGCAGCGATCGGCGTAGGGCAACAGCAGCTCGTAGAGTAGCCGCGCGCGAGGAGTGTCGCCGAGGAAGACCACGACCTCGCAGAGCGTCGACAGGTTCCAAAGCCACAAGGCGTCGCGCGGGAGATCTTCGAAGTCGGCGTGCGCGAGCGCCTCGAGCTCTTGGCGCGCCTGCGCCGCGCGGCCGAGCTGCGCATAGATGGAGACCGGTGCGTAGCGCCAACTCGCGAGCTGACCGTATTGCGCGGCAAACCCTTCGACTGTCTCCACGAGCTCGTCCAGTCGTCCCTGCTCGCGGCGTACGAAGAGCATCTGCACCGCGAAGATGTGGGCGGCGGTCTCGTCGTAGCCTTCGAAGCGGTGGGCCAGGGCCTCGCGTGCGAGCGCCTCGCAGTGCTCAAGTCGCCCCCCGAGGTGCGCGTGGTTGGCCCGAAACACCCCAAGGAACCAGGTGAAAAAGCGGTAACTGTTCAGCTCGCTGTGGCGAGCTTGTCGAGGGTGAGCGGCGGGCAGCGGATCTCCCCGGTGTGGAAGCGTCCGACGGGTCGGTGTAGGCAGACGGTGGCTCGTTCGTCGTCGTCGATGTCG
>JBPCJA010000303.1:0-5595 GCA_051005755.1 Solirubrobacteraceae bacterium | reverse complement strand
CGCGCTTCCACACCCCCGATCGCGCCCCCGATCGCGCCCGAGCCGCCCTCCGAGCCCTCACCACGACCCCACCGAACGCTTACTGCAAGCGGATCGATTCAAGACCTTCCTGCACGATCGAGGCCAGTGTTGGCGGGCGCTGAGCCCACCTGAAGCCACCAATTGCTCAGTCGTGAGCCCTAAGGTCACGAAAGTCGAGCTAGCCCGGATCTTGCAGCAAGTGGCGCGACCCCACCCGGCGCGGCCGCCGCGCTCGCCGGACCAGGCCGAGGCGCGCACCTTTCTGACACAGCTACAGCAGCTCGCCCGCGTCCTCCCCGCGGAGGCCCGGCAAGACCTCGCCGATGTCGTCGCGTCCGCCGAACGCTACCTTCCCGCTGGCGCGCAGCCGCCGTACTTGCAGCTGCGCCGCGACCGGACTCCACGCGTCCCCCTGGCTCCCCGGCCATCGGACGACGCCCGCCGCCCACTCCCAATCCGCAACGAGGCCCGCAGTCGACGCGGAACGCGCCGTCCTTCCACTCGTCCGCGCCGTCGCTGTGCGACGCGGCCATCCAGAAGCGGCTCGGCATCGCCGTGTAGAGCTCCCACGCGTACGAGCCGGTGCGGCGGTAGGCCTCGTGGTCGTCGGACGGCTCGGTGAAGTAGCCGTTCAGGAGTTGCATGACCTGCTGCGTGCGTCCGAGCGGGATCCACGCCTCGGTGAACTCCGTCGGCAGGAGCACGTCGTCGGCCTGGTTGTCCATCGGCAGCCCCTGCCAGGCCCAGTCTCGGAAGCACTGCGGCTCGCCCTCTTGCATGCCGGCTTTCTCGGAGTCCAGCGAGAGGAAGATCGCGAGCAGGCGCGGAAAGAGGCTCGGCAGCTCGCGCCGGATGAGCCCGGCGAACGGCTCCAGCACGGTGATCGCGGCGTCGACGCCGTGCTCGAGCGCGTGGCTGAGGAACTTCGCCAGCACCTGCCCGACCCTGCCGAGGCCCTTCTCCGCCGCGACGAGCTCGAGCACCCCCTCGAGCTGATCGAACGTCGCCTCGAGCTTCGGCTTCGCCTGCGAGAGGTCGTCGAGGTTGCCGATGATCGTGAAGAGCACCGAGAACGCGACCTCTGCCGCCTCGGGCCGGTCGGTGAACTCCTCGTAGCGGGCGGGCCGGAATCCGAGCTGCGGGCGCATCTGCTGGCACTGCCACACGAGCACGCGCTCGGCGCCGCGCTGCGGCCACCACTCCACGCGTGCGTACTCGGCGTCGCGCAGGAACGCCTCAAGCGACGGGCGCCCGTCGCCGCCGTCGCCGAACAGGTCGACGGCGCAGTCCTCGATCGTCGTCACCGCCTCCTGCCCGGAGATGTTGAACGTCTCCACGCACTGGAACGTCACCGTCGACACCACGCCCAGCAGCCCGAGGCTCGGGGACATCGCGTAGAACTCGTCGGGGTCTGGATCATCGGCCGAGAGCTCGTGGACCTCGCCCGTGCCGTCGATGACGCGCATCCCGAGGAGGTTCTGGTTGACGGAGAACTGCAGCGATCCGCCGGACGAGCCGGTTGCCGTAAACCCGCTGACCGTCTGGTGGGTGATGCCGCCGGTGTCCGACAGCGTCCAGCCCTTGTCGTTCCACAGCTGCCACAGCAGGCTGCTCTCGAGCGTCGCCGTGCCGGTCGGATCGCTGGGATCGGCGCCGAGGTGGATGCCGGCCTCGGCCTCGACGATCCGGCGCTCCTCATCGACGACACGCCAGCCGCGGTGGCGATCGAGCATGACGTTCACGTTGTCCCCCGGTGGCGGGCTCTGCTGTTCGACGTGGTTGGGCATGCCGCCGAGCGGGTCTGTGTAAATCGCGTGCGACACCGAGTGCGCCGCGCCTCGCACACGCAGTTGACGTCCCTCGCGATAGGCGGTCTTCACCAGGTCGACGAGCTCGTCCTCACCGGCGGGGTGATAGAAGCCGTCAGCACCCTTCGTGGTCGATTCCGTCGTCATGACGATGCCGGACTCTACCCGCCTTTCGTCATCACGCCGAAGAGGGCGGCTTGGACGAGCGCCGGCGGCCGGGTGAAAGCGGGTCGTGTCGCGGTACTCGCGCGTGGCGGCTCCGGAGCGCGCATCCGAACCGACGTGGAGAGGAAGCGGACGGATCCCCTCCACGCCGGCCAGGCCCTACCGATCCGGCAGTTGAGGCACTGGCACGCCGGTCTCCCTATATGGGGTGTCGAGACAGCAGTCGGTGAGCCCGCGTCCCTCCGGTGGATCGTGGAAACAATCCTCACTCCAACGCGGGTGCCGATATCCAAAAGGCCTTCCCTGGCCGGTCTAGTGCGGTCGTGCGTCAACTAGAACGCTTGACACCAGCATCGGTTGGTCGATGACCCAGGAGAGGGCGAGGACTGCGGTCGGCTCGAGGGCGGCCAGGGCGGCGAGCTTCGCCTCCGGCAGATCGGCGAGGTCGCCCGCCCGGTAGTCGTCGTAGACCCCGCGCCGGTTGCGGCAGACGGCCTGCCGGGCCTGAAGCTCGAGGTCGACGGCGAAGACGCGGCCGACACCGACTCGGCGCAGCTCTTCGCCGCCGAGGCCGTTGCCCGCGCCGAGGTCGAGCGCGCGCTCGCCGGCCGGCGGGCGGAGGAGCTCCTCGAGCTCGCCGCGGCCTACCGCACCACCCGTAACCCCAGCGCAGAACGCTGAAATGCACATGCGCGCCGTCCCGGCCGGGTATAGCGAGCACATGGTGATCGTCAACCGGATCGTGACCGCGATTCTCACGGTCGTCACCGCTCCGTTCCGCGCCATCGGGGCGCTGTTCGCGGGGCGGGGGCGGGGTCGGGGTCATCGCGGACCTCGCTGACGCACTGAGCCTCCACGACGCCATCCGTTCGGCTCGAAGTGCGCGACCCGCGCCATGAACCACCGCTCCCGTTGGTCCCGCTCGACCCCGCGCCAGGTGAAGACGTGGCGGCGGCGCCAGACCTCGACCCAGCGGGACGTCGGCCAGGCCCGTCTCCTCCGCGACCTCGCGGAGGGCGGCCGTGCGCACGTCCTCACCGTCCTCCAAGCCCGCCGGCCGGCACCAGAAACGCGACACCGGTCTCCGGCTCCTCGCTCCGGAACAGCAACAACCGGTCCTCCTCGTCGAGCAGGAGAACCCGTGCCGAGTGGCGTAGCAGGGGCGCGTCGCCATCCATCACCACCGTGGTGCGCCGGCCGGAGCCAGACAGGACCTTCGCCCCGAGTCATCACAGCTCACTGCGACGCAACGCGCCGTCAGCCTGCCGCCATGCGCAGCGCCCCGTCCAACCGGATGACCTCGCCGTTGAGCATCTCGTTGGAGACGATGTGGCAGGCGAGCTCGGCGAACTCCGCCGGCCGCCCGAGCCGTGGCGGGAACGGGATCGAGGCGGCGAGCTCCCGGCGCGCCTCGGCCGGCAGGCCGGCGAGCAGGGGCGTGTCGAAGAGACCGGGCGCGATCGCGCAGACGCGGATCCCCGACCCGGCGAGGTCGCGCGCGGCGGGCAGCGTCATCGCGACGACGCCGCCCTTGGACGCGGCGTAGGCGATCTGGCCTATCTGGCCGTCGTAGGCGGCGATCGAGGCGGTGTTGACGCAGACGCCGCGCTCGCCGCCGGCGTCGGGCTCGTTGGCGAGCATCGAGGCGCTCGCGAGGCGCAGGGCGTTGAACGTGCCGGTGAGGTTGATGGCGACGACTCGCTCGAAGGCCTCGAGGCGGTGCGGCCCGCGGGCGCGGGCGAGGCGCTCGGCGAAGCCGATCCCGGCGCAGTGCACCGAGATGCGCAGGCCGCCCGGCGCCTGCGCGGCGGCCGCGACCGCCGCCTCGACCTGCTCGGCGCGCGTGACGTCGGTGCCGACGAAACGCGCCCGCTCTCCGAGTTCGCCGGCGAGCGTCTCGCCGCGGTCCGCATCGATGTCGGCGACGAGGACGTGCGCGCCGCGCTCGTGCAGCGCGCGCGCAGTGGCCTCGCCGAGCCCCGAGGCGCCGCCGACGACCAACGCGCCTGTGCCTTCGATGCGCATGCGCAGCGAACCCTAGTCCGGCGAGCGTCTACGGTTCGTCCGATGACCGAAGAAGCGGAGTGGTACGAGCAGATCCTCGAGTTGCAGCTACGCGAGAACTCCGCGATCTGGGCCGGCTTCGAGGAGCATGGCCTCCACGAGGCCGAGCTGCGGCTTGGGTTCATCTACCTGGCGCCGGGCGAGGCCGAGGCGCAGCAGCTCGCGCGCTTCCTCCGTGAGCAGACCGACTACACCGTCGAGGCGCGCTCGCAGCGCCAGCGCAGGCTCGCGAAGCCGACCTGGCTCGTCGTCGGCGCGACGCAGCCGACGGCCGTCACGCTCGAGCTGCTCAACGAGTGGGTCGAGTGGATGGTCGCGGCCGGCGCCGCCGAGGGACCGTGCGCGTTCGACGGCTGGGCCGCCCAGGCGCTGGCGTCAGACGAGATCCGCGAAGAGTGAGCGTCGTCGTCACCGGCTACTCCTGGCCGGACGCGCGTAGCTCGCAGCCGTGGGTGAACGCCTTGTCTTCGAGGACGCGGACGGCGCGCACGAGCGCGGCGCGCCGGGCGTGCTGGCGCGGTTGCAGCTCGCGCTTGTTGGCCCACCGGGCAAGCTGACGATGTGCGGCGAACTTCAGCGCCTGGATCTCGTCGCCGGTGAGGCAAGGAGGCTCGTCGCTCATCGAGCGGGTTCGCGGAGGCCGAACTCGATCTCTCGCAGCTCGCCCCAGCGCACCTGGGGCGGCTGGACCCGGGCGATGATCCGCTGCCTGCCCAGGCGCCCGTCGTCGAAGATGACCTCGATGGGGTCCATGCGCTCGGCGGCTCGCCGGGCAGCCGCGCCACGTCGACGGGCAAGCTCGGTCAGCTCGGTGCGCAGCACGGGATGCAGCCGCTCCACGAATCGTGCGACGACGTAGCGGCGCTCGTGTCGCGCCAGCCCGAGCCGACCGTCACGGCCAACGGTGATGTGCACCCGCGCGCACACGACCTCTCCATCGCGATACGCGCGGCCCCACGTGTAGCGCTGCTCGAAGACCATGGCCCGCAGTCTTCAACGGCGCCGCGGGACGTCAACGCGCGGGGGTGGCCGGTGCAATCAATAACCGTTTAGCTGGTGCACAGGCCGTCCGGTCCGGTCATAGGATCGGATGTCATGAAACCTGTGCGCCGGTACTGTCGTTGCGGGAGTCCGCTGGCGACTGACAACACCGGAAGCCTCTGCAGCGCCTGCCAGCGCAAGCGTCAACGCGACCGGGCACCGGACGTGCCGCCCGACTTCTGGCGCGCGGACGTCACGATCGAGGCGCCGGCCAGCGAGGATCTCGGACGGGTGATCCGCGCGTACCGGTCTCACCCGTTTCACGGGCAGCCGCTGCCGCAGTCGATCGTGGCGGGTTGGCTGCACGTCAGCCAGATGACGCTGAGCCGGATCGAGCAGGGAAAGCGCCGTCTGACCGTCGATGACGGTCTGGGCCATCCCGGGTTCGACGGAGACTGGGTTGTCAGGTTCCTTCTTTTCAAGAAATCAAGAAATTGAAGGAGAGAGATCGATCGTACCGGTGATCTCATAGTCATGGACGGCTTCGAATTCTGCA
>JBPCJA010000302.1:0-14460 GCA_051005755.1 Solirubrobacteraceae bacterium | reverse complement strand
GTGGAGGGGTGGTGGGTTTGTGTGGCGGGGGTGGTGTGTGGGGGGGGTGGGCCGCCCCAGCTCGTCGGCGAGCGCTTCGTTTCCGTCTTCGAACGTGGCCTGGCGGATTCGAGGATGGCGCTCCCTGTCCTCAGCCGGGCATTCCTAGGCAGAGTATGGCCGTGGCGAGAACTCAGGGCTTTTCTCGCACGGGAGCGTTCCGAGTCAAGGAAGCTGATTCTTCCGGTTTGGCATCAGGTAGAGCCGGCTGAACTGGGCGAGCTCTCCTCTTTGCTCGGAGGTCGTGTCGCAATCTCGACGTCGATCGGGATATCAGCGGTCGCCGACGCGATCGAGAAGGTCCTGAAGCACTCGCTCGACCTACTTGAACCAGGCCGACTACCCACCGCTGTTGGGCCTGATGGTCGCCCTCTGGGTTCAGACGATGCTGCCCGACGAGTCCTTGACCTTAGCGTTGCTGAGTTCAACGACCGCTTGATCGCCCATCTCGCAGCCCATCCCGAACTGCTTTACGAACTCTCGTCTCGCCGATTCGAGGAACTCGTCGCTGAGCTGTACAGCGGGGCCGGCTTTGCGGTCGAGCTGACGCCGGCCTCCGGGGACGGTGGCGTTGACGTTTACGCGGTTCGCCGAGACGACCTCGGGAGCACGCTCACCGTCGTCCAAGCGAAGCGCTACAAGCCCGAGCTCAAGGTAGAGGCCAGTGTCGTGCGCGAGCTCTTTGGCACGGTACATCTGACCAATGCGAGCGCGGGCGTGCTCATCACGACATCGAGCTTCCAACCCGGTGCACAGCGACTCGCCGAGCAACACGAATGGCGACTTTCACTACGCGACTACGCTCGTCTCCAGCAGATGCTGAAGGGTAGCTCCGCTCAGGCACCGGGGCGTGATCCGTTAGAAAAGGCATGACACGTACGCGCCCACGGTCGGGCGACATTAACCGGAGCTGGCTAGCCGGCGGACTGATGCTGCTGGTTGCACGCAACGCCACACGGTCACCGCGTTGAGGCGTGGCTCCCACGCTGCTGCTTTCGCGTGTGGTTTCGAGCGCATTCCGCGGACACTCGCTCGTCGCGCGAAGGAGCGGTCTCGTGTGAGCCTGCCTTCTATCACTGTGCGAGGCTTGTCACGTCACGGCAGAACTTCGCGAAGGATGGCGAGCGTGCTTCCGTCAGACCTAGATCGAGCGCGTCAACCAGTGCTGGGAGATCGTCTGTCGCCACATAGCCGCGCCCGTCCTCCATCAGGCGAGTCAGTGCTCCCTTGGCATCGCGTATGGCTTCGGGATCGGGCGGTGGCTGGGCATCGTTGCGGATTCCGCGAATGCCTCTTAGAGAATCGACGGCGGCCAGGATCCAAGCTTCGATCTCAACCTTGGGAAACACAACGCGTACAGCGAGATCCGTCTGCGCGCGGGCGCGCTGCAAGAGGATCAGGCTGAGGTCCGCCGGGCAGTCGTCATCGGCATCGAGGACGATGAACACCGACGACGCTCCGGCGCGGGCCCGCTCGGCTTGGATGATGCTTCTTTCCAGTTCGCCCTCGCGAACGACTCGCTGCCGCTTCACGCGAAACGGACGCGCGACCTGCAACTCGAACACGCCAAGCTCGTGAAGGACACGCCGCATCAGCACGCCCATCGCGCGTTCCTCCGATTGACCTTCGACGACTGGAACGATCACAGAATCGGCAGTTGCTACGCAGCACGTGACTGCGGCGACACGACCGGGCCGAAGAGTTTCTGTTGGTCGGCCAGCGCTACCGCGCTGTCCGCGTCGCCTTCCAACTCTCCGGCCCGCATGAGTTCACCCGTCGTGAAGAGGTGCTCACGAATCGCCCGGCGACTCGTGTCTGCGAGGTCAGCAATAACGGTGGTGTTATGCGGATTTGTGACGACGCGCAGCTGGTCATCTTGTAGGTCCCGAAAGTCAAGGAGATCGGGACTATGAGTCGTTACAACGACCTGCCGGAAACGGGCGGCGTCGACGAGTACCTCGAGGATTTGCTCGGCTACCGCCGGATGGACTGTTGCCTCTGGCTCCTCGATTCCAAGGACCGTGGCTCGCCCTGGTTGATAAATGGCGACGAGGAGTCCGAGTAGCCGCAGGGTGCCATCGGACACGTTCAGCGCGTCGAAAGTCCAAGGGTGCTTCTGTCCCACGTCTTGGCGGAACTCGACTGTCTCCCACTGTCCGACGGACTTATGGTCGGCGGATTGCATGCCACTCACCGCCACGGCTAGGAGCGAGTTGATGCGTCGGTACCGATCCAGGTTCTCGCTCTTGATGCGCTTCAGAACGGCCGCAGCGTTCGCGCCGTCCGCACGCAGAACCTCGCCGGCGTCTGGCGGCTGAAGCTTTCTCAGCTCGCTAGGAACGATCGAATAGAACCGCATGCCGCTCAGAAAGTCGTAGACCGGCCTGAACTCGGGTGTTGCTGAGGCCGCGAATAGCGCCAGACGGTCGGGCGCGACGCTTGGTCTGATGCCTTCAATCGGAGTCTTGAACTGGCCGCGCTCGACCTCGAAGGAATGGGCTTGACCCATGAACTCTTCGACGTGGCAGCGCTCGCGAGCGACCGAGAACTGCTCGCCCTTCTCGGCCGCGATCTCAAAGGAGTAGTCGGCCACCGTGTTCGGGCCGAGGTCAGCGACAATTCGGATGCCGATGTGGGTTGGATGGCCGCCGGAACGCCGCCGGACGGAGGCGAGACCGCCCCGGTTCTTGAAAGCGAGCTCGACGGAGTCGGTCAGACAGTCGCTGACGAAAGCTAGGGCGTCCAGGAAGTTGCTCTTTCCGGCGCCGTTAGCCCCTACGAGGATCGTCAAGCCGCCCATGGCGACGGTGGCCTGGCCGATGCTCTTGTAGTTGCGGATGTGGACTTCGCGAACTCGGCCAACGCTTTGGGCGCCGTTGGACGGGTTGGGCTCGACTTGGGCATCGACTGACGACACGTCCCGAAGTATCGCGGGAGGAGCGGTTATGCAACAGCTCCAACGCTCGGGGTCGCGCAGATCAGCCCGATGCGCCGGAGCACGGCGCGCTGCTCCTTCCGCGTGAACGCACAACAGAACATCAGCGCGCGATCGGACGGAGGGGGAGGGATTCGAACCCTCGGTAGGGGGGTTGCCCCTACAACGGTTTTCGAGACCGCCCCGTTCAACCACTCCGGCACCCCTCCGAGGCGCGCGACGGGCGCGCTGTCGAGGATAGGAGATCGGACGACGCTGCTGCGGGGCCGGCTCGGGTGGGAGGATTCTCGGCACGCGAGGAGGGAGGCAGGGCGAGCATGCCAGAGCGCAGCAGCTATCCGCACGGCGTACCGTCGTGGGCCGACGTCTCATCGCCCGACATCGTCGCCTCGGTCGCGTTCTACGGCGGGCTCTTCGGCTGGGAGCACGTGGCCCCCGAGCAGCCTGAGGAGACCGGCGGCTATGGGATGTTCGCGCTGCGCGACATGCTCGTCGCCGGCATCGGGCCGCTGCAGGAGCCCGGCGCGGCGGCGACCTGGACGACGTACATCGCCGTCGACGACGCCGACGAGGCGGCGACGCGCGCGACCGAGCTCGGTGGCCACGTGGCGATGGGCCCGATCGAGGTCCTCGACGCGGGCCGGATGGCGTTCGTCGTCGACCCGGCCGGGGCGTTCGTCGGGCTCTGGCAGGCTACGCGCCACGCGGGCGCCGAGCTCGTCGGCGAGCCGGGCGCGGTTGGTTGGAGCGAGCTGGCCTGCCGCGTTCCCGAGGCGGCCAAGGCCTTCTACGCCGGCGTCTTCGGCTGGCGCGCGCGGCCCTCGACGATCGGCCGCGGCAGCTACACGACGTTCGACGGGGAGACGGGCCGGTCGCCGGCCTCATGGGGATGGACGACCGCTGGCCCGACGCGACCCCGTCGCACTGGATGACGTACGTCGTCGTCGCCGACGCCGCTGCGACCGCGGAGCGCGCCGGCCGGCTCGGCGGCTTGATCTCCGTCGCCCCTTCGACGTCCCCGGCGTCGGCACGATCGCCGTGCTCACCGACCCCTTCGGCGCCTTCTCTCGATCGTCGAGCCGGACGCCGGCTGAGCCTCCCGGGCTTACCGGCGCGACCCGAAGAAATCCGTCAGCAGCGCCGCGCAGTCCGCGGCCAGCAGGCCGCCCGCGACCGCCGGCCGGTGGTTGAGCCGTGGCTGGTCGAGGACGTCGAGCGCCGAGCCGGCGGCGCCGGCCTTCGGGTCGGTCGTGCCGTAGACGACGCGCGGCACGCGCGCGAGCACGATCGCGCCGGCGCACATCGCGCACGGCTCGAGCGTCACGTAGAGCACCGCGTCGAGCACGCGCCACGAGCCCAGCGCGCGGCTGGCCTCGCGCAGCGCGATGAGCTCGGCGTGCGCCGTCGGGTCCTGGCGTAGCTCGCGCTCGTTGTGGCCGGCGCCGATGACCTCGCCCTCGTGGACGATAACCGCTCCGATCGGGACGTCGTCGTGGTCCAGCGCCGCCTGCGCCTCACGAAGCGCCAGGCGCATGAAGTACTCGTCACGGGGAAAGAAGGGGGTGCTCATCGGCTTCAGCGAGGACTATCGCAGCGCTCGGTACAGCGGCACCCACGTGCGCCGGTGAGGGGAGCGCGCCGGTCGGTCCGGCTCCGTATCGTGTGGCACGGCGAACTCGCGTCCACCCCACACCGCCGCCGGTTGCACCCCTCGCATCAGTTGCACCCCCACCTTTCCCTGCTCCGCGTGGCTGCCACGCTCGCCGTCGCGGGCATGACGGCACTCGTGTTGGCGCCGGTGGCAAGCGCGCGTCTGCTCGCTCGGGCCGCCTTCGTCCCCAACGACACCGGCGTCACGAGCGCCAGCGGCCCGGCGGGCGGCTGGCAGGAGGTGCAGTGGGAGCTCAACGGGCCGTTCGGGATCAACGCGCCGCAGGCGTGGTCGCAGGCCAGCCGCCTCGACGGCAGCGGCGGCAGGGGGGTGACCGTCGCAGTGCTCGACAGCGGCGTCGCGTACGCCGACCGCGGCCCGTACCGTCGCTCGCCGGATCTCTCCGCCACGCGCTTCGTCCGCGGCCACGATTTCGTCGACGACGACCCATACCCCAACGACGAGTTCGGCCATGGCACGTTCGTCGCCAGCACGATCGGCGCGACCGCGAACAACTCCTACGGGACCGTCGGCGTCGCCTACCGCACGCGCATCATGCCGCTGCGGGTGCTCGACTTCCAGGGGCGCGGCTACCCCCGCACGATCGCGCGCGCGATCCGCTACGCCGTGCAGCGCGGCGCCGACATCATCAACCTCTCGCTGGAGCTCTACGACGCGCCGCCGCAGCCGCCGGTCCCGCGCAGCGTCACGGCCTCGCGCAGCGTGCGCGCCGCGCTGGCCGAGGCGCGCGCCTCCGGCGTGCTCGTCGTCGCGGCCGCCGGCAACAGCTTCGACCCACGGGTCCCGGGCAAGCGCTACGACACGCTCGCCCTGAACGTCGGCGGCACGACGGAGCACGGCTGCCTGGGCAGCTACTCCAACCATGGCCCGGGCATGGACCTCGTCGCCCCCGGCGGTGGCACCGACGCCCCGCTGACGACGGACCCCAACTGCCAGCTCGACTCCCCGCCCGGCCGCGACATCTCGGGCGTGAGCTTCCCGACCGGGGAGCCGCGGCGTTTCGAGATCCTGCCGCACTTCCGCGGGACGTCGACGGCGGCCCCCCACGTCTCCGGCGTTGCGGCGCTCGTCATCGCCTCCCGCGTCATCGGCGAGCGTCCGGCGCCGGCCGCGATCGAGCGCCACCTCGAGGCCACCGCGCGTGACCTCGGCGTGCCCGGCCACGACCACCTCTACGGGGCAGGCATCGTCGATGCGACGGCGGCCACCACGCCGCTGCCTACACCGTCCGGATGATGAGCACCGAGCACGGGGCGTGGTGGGAGACCTTGTTGGGCACCGAGCCCAGCAGGAACCGCTTCGCGCCCGTCATGCCCTTGTTGCCGACGACGATGAGATCGCTGCCGCGCTCCTCGGCGACGTCGAGGATCGCGTCGGCCGGATCGCCCTGACGGGCGAAGACCTCGACCTCGACCCCCGCCTCGCGGATCTCGCGTGCGGCCTCCTCGAGCGTCGCCTCGACGTCCTCGCGCGGGTTGATCATCCAGTGCAGGTCCTCGGGTACGTGAATCGACTCCGCGCGCAGGCGCGGGTCGGTCACCGGCTCGTAGGCGCTGACGAGCTCGATGCGGGCGCCGACCGAGCGGGCGAGCTCGATCGCCTGCCGGACGGCCTCGGTGGCAGTGTCGGAGCCGTCGGTTCCGACGACGATCGAATGGAACATCACGCGTGCCCGGCAGCGTTGCTCGTCAGGCGCCGCCAGCGGCCCGGATCGCCTTGGTGAGCGTCCCGAGCAGGTCGTCGGCGATGCCTTGCTCGACGGCCGAAAGCGGCTCACGCGTGCGGATCCTCAGCAGCTGGCGCCGGCGGTCGACGGCATTGACGAACTGGTCGCAGCCGATCGACCGGCAGCCCGTCCCCGCCTCGACGAGCAGCGCGTCCGCGGCGCCGCCGTCGCCCACCCTCGCGCCGGGCCGGTACAGCTCCTCGATCGCGCCGCGCAGCCGCGCGTTGCGCACGCCCCGCGCGATGAGCACGGCGCCCTGGCGGTTGACCGCACGGTCCACGAGCCAGCGCCGGCCCGCGTAGCGGGCGTCGCTCGCGTGAGCCTTCTTGAACGCGTTGAGCTCCGCGCCGCTCCGCGCGCCCGAGGCCCGCGCCGCGTCGATCGCCAGCGCATCGAGCCGCAACGCGAGGCCCGCGATCCGCGTCTTCGCGTCGGCAGCCCTCCACGCACCGCGGACCCGGCGCGTCTCGCGTTCGAGCACGAGCTGCGCGATCGTCGCCTGGCGGGCGAGGCCGCCGACCACGAGCCCTGCGCGGATCCTCGCCCGGAGGCGAGCGACGTCCTTCATGACGCCCCTCCGGTAGGACGCAACGGCAGGCCGCTGGACGGACAGGTCCACGCTGCGGCGAAGCTCTCGCACGGACGCCGCGAGCTGCGCCGCGACGCGTTGCCTGCGCTCATCCGACGCGGAGGCCGCGGCGGCGAGCCCGTCGCCGGCCCGGGAGGTCGGCGCCGGTGCCGGCGCGGAGATTGCCAAGCCAGGCAAAAGCGCTACGAGGCAGGCCACCGCGGCCAGAAGCGCTGTCAGCCACCGCACTGCTGGAATCGGACTCACGTTCCGCTGCGGCCACATCACGGCCGCGGACCATACCGCGGGTCGCAGGCTCAGACGAGCTTGACGAGCGCGATGACGATCCCCGCCACGACGAAGACGACGATCGCGATCTGCATCCAGATCCACGTCGGCGACACGATCGGTCGCCTTAGTCCCCGCGGAGCTTGACGTTGATCGCGGCGACCGCCGCGCCGACGCGCGCGTTGACCGACTGGGTCGCCGACCTCAGGCGACGCTTCGCCGATTCGATCGAGCGCGGGGTTGGGCTGCGCATCGCGTCGTTGGCCTGCCCGATGTCGTTGGCGAAGCGGCGCATGACCGAGACGAGCTCCTCGTGCTCCTTGGAGACGTCGCTCGGCGCATCGATCCTGCGCAGGTCGTCGACGACGCCCACGATCGCCGCCTCGTAGCGCAGCAGCGAACTGCGCTGCTCGCCGATCGAGCTCTTCGGACTGCCCTCCTGGGCAACCGTCTTCACCGTCGACGCGAACTTCGTCTGCGCCGCGTTGACGCGCTCCGCGTAGGCGTTCTTCTCCTTCGTCGTGGTGCCGCCGCCGCACGCTCCCAGGGCCACCGCGGCGAGGATCAGCGTGACGATCGACGCGATCCCCGCAGTGACGCGTGCCATGGCGCGGCAGCCTACCTATCGGGCCGGGCCGACCGCGACCGGCACGGGCTCGGCGACGACCGGCGGGCCGGCGGGCCCGCCGTCCGTGCCGCGGGTGACCGGACGGCGCTTGCGCTCGAGGAACGGACGCTCGACGAAGCGGTAGGAGAGGGCGGCGATCGCCGTCGTCAGCGGCAGGCCGACGGCCACCATGATCGCCGCCCGCGCGGCGATGCTCTCGCCCTGCCCGAGCGCGTGGTCGATCTCGAGCAGCACCCAGATGTGCACGAGGTAGAACGAGTACGAGCGCGCGCCCATCCACAGCATGAGCCGGTTGCCGAACAGGCGCGGCGCGCGGTCGGTGCCGAGCTGCAGGACGACGAGGCCGAAGATGAGCGCCCCGGTGCAGAGCGCGGCGAGCAGCGCGCGCTGGCCGAGCGCGTGGTGGATCGGCGTCTGCTGCGAGTTGTAGTCGGTCGTCGCGTAGACGACCGCCGCCAGCGCGGCGGCCGCGAACGCCGCCCACGCGATCGGGCGCGCGAGCCGCGCGTTGCCACGCAGGCGCGCGGCGAGCAGCGGCTCGACGATCGCCACCGCGACCCCCGGCATGAAGACGTACATGATCGCCGGCGGGCTCGTCAGCCAGGCGAAGTTGAACTTGTCGTACGCGCGCAGCGCGATGCTGAGGAACGTGACCACGGCGATCGCCGCGATCGCGACCGCCGCCCGCCGGCCCGGGCCGTGGAGGCGCGATCCGACGCGATAGGCGACGAAGGCCGACAGCGGGATGAGGACGTAGAAGCCGACCTCGGCGCCGATCGACCAGGCGGGCCCGATCGGCACCGCCGCCGGCCCGGCGGTCTGGCCCTGGACGAAGAGGAACTGCTCGACGACCTGCGCCCAGCTGCTCGTCTCGCCCCCGGGCAGGTTGCGGAGGTCGCCGTCGAGACCGAAGCGCAGGAGCACGAGCACGGTGAAGACGTAGAAGGCCGGCACGACGCGCAGCACGCGGTTGCGGACGTAGTCGCGCAGCGGCGGCCGCCGCATGCCCGCGACGTAGGCGCGCGCAAACGGGCGGGCGATGAGATAGCCCGAGAGGACGAAGAAGGCGGCGAGGCCGATGTCGATGTGGCCGAGGATCGGCGCGGCCCAGCCGTACGCGAGCATGTTCGTCTGCGCGGGGTCGGCGAGCAGGAACAGGTGGGTGAAGAAGACCAGCAGCATCCCCACGCCGCGGATCCCGTCGCCGGCGAGCAGCGTGCGGATCCCGACGTCGGGCTTGCGGTCGGGTGCGGCCGCCGCGGCGTCGCTCATGCGCGCAGGGTAGTGCGCGACCCGCACGCGAGGGTCGTGTAACGACTGCTCGCTACCGTGGACGGTGCACCCAGCGACCCGCGAGGCCCCGATGCTCAACTTCCTCAGCAAGCACAAGACCGCGATGCCAGATCCAGCCGAGGCGCTGCCCGGCCGGGATACGCCGATGGCGGTCCCCGAGCGCCATTTCGTCCTCCACTCCCCGCTGCGCGGCCCGTTTCCGGACGACACCGAGCAGGCGATCTTCGGCCTCGGCTGCTTCTGGGGTGCCGAGCGGATCTTCTGGGAGATCCAGCCGGGTGTCTTCACGACGGCCGTCGGCTACGCCGCGGGGATGACGCCGAACCCGACCTACGAAGAGGTCTGCAGCGCGCGGACCGGCCACAACGAGGTCGTGCTCGTCGTCTACCGCCCCTCGCAGATCAGCTACGAGGAGCTGCTGGCGCGCTTCTGGGAGAGCCACGACCCGACCCAGGGCATGCGCCAGGGCAACGACGTCGGCACCCAGTACCGCTCCGGGATCTACACGACCTCCGAGGCGCAGCAGGCGGCGGCGGAGACCTCGCGCGATCGCTACCAGGAGGCGCTGAGGTCCGCCGGCCGAGGCGAGATCACGACCGAGATCCTGCCGGCGCCCGAGTTCTACTACGCCGAGGGCTACCACCAGCAGTACCTCGCCAAGAACCCCGGCGGTTACTGCGGGCTCGGCGGCACGGGCGTGACGTGCCCCATCGGGGCAGGACGCGAGACTAGGACGGCGGGCCCGACGTCCGGCTGACGTCGGCTCGGAAGAGGAGGTGCGTCGCCGCGCCGTCGCCGGCGGGATGCAGGGACACGGTGCCGGCGATCGGGACGAGGAGCCCCTGGGCGTGCATGTAGACGGTCTCGACGGGCGCGCTGTCGATCTCGCCGGCTCGCAGCGCGCGCGCGATCTCCTCGTGGACCGCGACGTTCTCGCGGTCGATGATCGAGGGCCAGCGGGCGGCGCGCAGGTCCTCCTCGCTGCAGCCGAGCAGTGAGCAGAAGGCGTCGTCGAGGCGCTTGAAGGTGCCATCGAGGCCGATGAGGGCGAGCGCCTCGCCCGGCGCGCCGGGCGGCAGCTCGAGCGCCGCTTCGGGATCGGGCGCGGGCGGCGACGCGGGTGGGGCCGCACCCGCCGGGGAGATGCTCGGCGCCGCGGCGGGCACCTCGTAGGCGAGCGTCGCCTCGAGCTGCGCGCGCGTGCGCTCGAGCTCGCCGCTGACGCCGGTGAGCTCCGCGCGGACGCTGTCGAGGTCGCGGTGCACGGTCGCCAGCTCGGCGCGCAGGACGTCGCACTCGGCGTGTGCGCCGGCGAGCTCTTCCTCGTGAGCGACGTCCAGCTCCCGCTGCACACCCGCAAGCGCGGCGTCCGCGCTCTCCAGCTCGCGGCGCATCACCGTGAGCTGGCCGCGCGTCAGGGCGCTCTCGCTGCGGGCGTCCTGCAGGTCGTCGAGGGCGGTCGCCAGGTCGGCCCGGGCGCGCTCGGCCTCGGTCCGCGCGGCGTCGGCCTCCGTACGGGCGGCGGCCGCGATCACCCACAGCTTCTTGGCCTGCGCCTCGGCGGCCTGCGCACGCGCGCGCGCCTCGTCGCGCTCGGCCGTCGCCGCGGCGGCCTCGCGCTCGACCTCCTCCACCCGCTCGCGCAGAACGCCCGCGCGCTCGGCGAGCACCTCGAGCTCGGCGGCCTGCGCCTGCGAACCGGCAATGACCGTCGACCGGCCGGTCACGTCGCCGCCCCGGCGGGCGGCCTCGGCGGCTGCGGCGCGCGCGGCGGCGCGCTGCTCGGCCATCCGCCGGTCGACGTCCTTGCGCGTGAGCGCGGGCGCGTCGACGTCGCGCACGACGATGAGGATGCCGGCCAGACGCGCGCCCGGATCGGGCTGGGCACCGCTGACGCAGACACGCTCGATCGCCTCCAGGGCGCGGCCGTGGCGCAGACCCAGCGCCTCGGTATGCCAGATGCCGGCGTCGCGCGAGCCGAGCTCGCTCAGCAGCGACGTGAACTCCCAGCCGAGCGTGAGCGGGACGGCTACGACGACGAACCGCAGCGAGCGCTGCACGCCCGCTGCGGTCGCGACGCGAAAGACCCGCGGGGTGGCGCGTCCGGCGCTGCCGGCCTGCAGGAGCTCGCCGAGGGCGGCGCGCGTCTCGGCGTCCGCGCCCGCCGTGAGCGTCTCCGCGGTCGAGCGCCCGACGAGCGTCTCGGCGGGCGCGCCGAGCAGCGCCACGATGCCGACGCCGCACTCCGCCACCATGCCCTCGGGCGTGCTCAGGATGTAGCTGCCGTCGGCGAGGCCGAGGAGGACCTGTTCGATCTCGTGGGCCCCACCCCCGGGTGTGAAGAGCTGCTGGCGCTGGCGGCTCATCGCCCACCCATCGGACGATCGGCGTAGCCGGCTGAGCGCCCAGCCGGCACGACCGCCGAGGCGCGATCGAAACCGGCGACATGGCGCGTCTTCCTGAGCGGTGGCGATGTCGCGGATCACGGAATTGCTCGCATGCCCGCGCGAGAAAGATCACGGACGATCCAGGGGCTGCGCGACTGCCGTGCGGCGCCAAAACGCCTGACAGCGAGTCGGTCGCAGGCCTGGGAACTCAGCAGCCACCGATGGCACACCCCGTGCGCATCGACCCCTTCACCGGACCTCCGATGGGCTGTGCGGCGACGCTAGCCGGGACGGCAGCGGCGCTCAACCAACGTGAACAAAGTATGTCCCCTGCGCCCCCCGAACCTGCCATCTTTGCGCAGTGCGGCCCGTTCACTCACCGGCCGCGACGACGCGCGCGGCAAGCACGGCGAACCGCAACCCGCGGTGCTCGAGGCGCACGGCGTGGCTCGTGTTGCCCTCGACGGTGTCCAGCGACCCGTTGCTCGGACGCCCTCGAGCGATAGCCAGGTGCGACGCCCGCGACCCGCGGCTGAACGCGTAGAAGACGATGTCCCCCCGACGGACCTGCGAGAGCGCGATCCGCTTCAGGCCACGCCTGCCGGCGACGGCGTCCCCGTAGGAGCGGTCGGGATCGATGAGCCGCGACGACAGCCGCACCCCGGCCTGCAGGTACGCCTGGTGGACGAACGCGCCGCACCAGACTCGGCAGGGGGGCACCTTCAGGCCCATGTCGCGCTCCCAGCGGTCGATCTTCTGGGAGCAGTTCGTCGTTCCGCGCTCATGCGTGCCGACCTGGGACATCGCCCAGGTGACGGCCGCTTCGCGCTTCGCGCTCGCGCCGCCGGCGGTCGACACGACGGGGACGAGGATCGCTGCGAGTGTGACCAGGATGAGGCCTAGGCGCTTGGGCATGTCGAAATGATGGCTCCGGCGCGCGCCGTTCACCACTGTGAACCGTTTTTGCGGCACTCGAGCTGCCCCGATCTCCAGCGGGTGAGGAGCGTTTTCGCAGCCGGGCGGGTACGGTGGGAGAGGGTGTCGCATGATCCTTCCTCCGTGCCGCTCCATCGAGGCGAGCCCGACCCCCTCGCGCCCGCCGACGTCGCGGGCCCCGACGCGCTCAACGCACTCGCCGAGAGCGCACAGGATCTCTCGCACGCAACCACGATGCAGGACGTGCAGCGCATCGTGCCGACCGCGGCGCGGTGCCTGACCGGAGCCGACGGCGCCACGCTCGTCCTGCGCGACGGCGACGAGTGCCTGTATGTCGAGGAGGACGCGATCCAGCCGCTCTGGAAGGGCCGGCGCTTCCCGTTGAGCGCCTGCATCAGCGGCTGGGCGATGCTCAACGGCCAGCCGGCGGCGATCGACGACGTCTACGCCGACGAGCGCGTTCCCCACGACGTATACCGCCCGACGTTCGTCAAGAGCATGCTCATGGTCCCGA
Organism: Solirubrobacteraceae bacterium; assembly: GCA_051005755.1. GTDB lineage: Bacteria > Actinomycetota > Thermoleophilia > Solirubrobacterales > Solirubrobacteraceae > CADCVQ01. The sequence goes on along the minus strand of JBPCJA010000302.1, from coordinate 1,474 downwards.
TCGTCGCCCACGAGTCACTTGGCGCGATCGGGATGTACTGGGCGCAGCGCCATCGAGCCACGACGTTCGACGTCGCTCTCGCCCGCGCGCTTGCGGCGAGCACCGCGGTCGCGCTCGAGCACCTCCGGATGGGCGAGCAGCTCACCCGCTCGGCGCAGGAGAACGCGCGCCTCGCACAGGAGGTCGAGCGCCGCCGGAGCACCGAGGAGGACCTGCGCGAGCTCTGCGAGCGCGACCCGCTGACGGGACTGCTCAACCGCCGCGCGTGGGACATGGCGCTGACCGGCTCGCTGCGCAAGCGCCGCCAGCCCATGTACGTCGCGCTCATCGACCTCGACCAGTTCAAGGCCTTCAACGACCGTCACGGCCATCCGGCCGGCGACGCCCTCCTGCGCCGCGCCGCGGTCGCCTGGCGCGGCGCCCTCCGCACCGCCGACGTGCTGGCGCGTTACGGCGGCGAGGAGTTCGCGATCCTGCTTGCCAGTTGCAGCGCCGAGAGCGCGCTGGACATCATCGATCGCGTGCGCCTGGCAACGGTGGACGAGCAGAGCGTCTCGATCGGCGTCGCGACGTGGGACGGCCACGAGAGCGCCGACAGCCTCGTCTCCCGCGCCGACCAGGCGCTGTACGACGCCAAGCGCGCGGGACGCAACCGCGTCGTGCTGGCGTCGTAGGCGGCCGCGCCGGCAAGGGCCGCGGTATCGTTCGCCACCGGTGCGACCGGACAATCGCGGCCTCGCGAGACGGGCCGCACGGAAGATAGGAGCAGGACCATGGCACGCACCGCCCTTCTCGGGCTCCCCCGCGTGGGACCTGACCGCGAGCTGAAGTTCGCGCTCGAGGCGCACTGGGCCGGGCGCCTCGGTGTCGACGAGCTGCTGGAGACCGCGCGTGCGCTGCGCGCAGCCGCCTGGCTGCGGGCGCAGGCGGCCGGGATCGACGTGATCCCGTCCGGTGACTTCAGCCTCTACGACCACGTGCTCGACACCGCATGGGCGCTCGGCGCTGTCCCGGCCCGCTTCGGCGACGTCGACCGCGACTCCGTGGCCGACTACTTCGTTCTGGCTCGCGGCGACGCGCAGCGCCGGCCGCTGGAGATGACGAAGTGGTTCGACACCAACTACCACTACCTCGTCCCCGAGCTGGATTCCGATCAGCGCTTCGCGCTGCGCGCCGAGGACTGGACCGGTCCGCTCGCCGAGGCGAGGGCGATCGAGGTCGACACGCGCCCGGTGGTGCTGGGGCCGCTGAGCTTCCTGCTGCTGAGCAAGGGACTGGATCGGCCGCTTGAGCTGCTGCCGCGACTGGCGCCCGTCTACGCGCAGCTGCTGCGCGAGCTGGCAGCGGCGGGCGCACGGGAGGTCCAGCTCGACGAGCCGTGCCTGGCGCTCGACCGCACCGCGGTCGAGGTCGAACGGTTCGCAGAGGCGGTCGGCGAGAGGAAGGGCGCCAGACTGCCAATCGAGCTGCAGAC